>JBJYXA010000268.1:0-5655 GCA_046259705.1 Caldilineaceae bacterium | reverse complement strand
TCGCCAACGCCGGCGTCAACGGCGTGTGGGCAGCCCTGGAGGACATCACGCCCGAAGAATGGGACTATACGCTGGACATCAATCTCAAGGGCACCTTTCTGACCGTAAAATACGCGCTGCCCTGGCTGAAGAAGCAGGGCGGGTCCGTAATCGTCGTCTCGTCAGTCAACGGTACCCGTATGTTCAGCAACTCAGGGGCGACCGCGTACTCGTGCTCTAAGGCGGCGCAAGTGGCGTTCAGCAAGATGATTGCCTTGGAACTCGCGCCATCCAGGGTGCGTGTGAACTGCGTCTGTCCAGGTTGGATCCGCACGGAGATCGGGGAGAATACAGAGTGGCGCGGCGTCCGAGACCTGCGCTACCCCGTCGAATACCCAAAGGGTTTCATTCCACTGACGGAAGGCAAGCCAGGCACAAGCGAACAGGTAGCCCAGTTGATTCTGTTTCTCGCTTCCGATGCATCCGATCATATCAGCGGCACAGAAATGTGGATCGACGGCGCTGAATCATTGATACAAGGATAGGTACGACAGACAGGGCCAGCGCATTCTAGAACACACCTCATTAGGAGGGCGCAAATGAAAATCACCAAAGTCACACCCATGACAATGGGCACGGAATGGCGCAACATCACCTTCGTCAAAGTGGAAACGGACGAGGGACTGACCGGTATTGCCGATGTACGTGCGCTCAACCGCACAGAAACCGTCGTCGGCTATTTGACGGAGTCCGTACCCCGTTATGTACTTGGCGCCGATCCCTTCGAAATCGAATCGCTTGTCCATCGCATGTCGCTACAGGATTTCGGGCGCGCCGGTGAAGTTGTAATGACGGGCGTTGCGCTCATTGAGATCGCCTGCTGGGATATCGTGGGCCAGGCGCTGGGCCAACCGGTGTACCGGCTCCTGGGCGGCGCCGTACGGGATAAGATCAAGGCATACGCCAATGGATGGTATACGGTAGAACGGTCACCGGAAGAATTCCACGCTGCGGCAACACGCGTCATGGAACGTGGCTATCGCGCGCTGAAGTTCGATCCGTTCGGCGACGGCTTCTATGAGATAGAACGGTCCGAAAAGCGCCGAGTAGTATCATTAGTCGAGGCGGTGCGCGATGCCGTCGGCCCGGACGTGGATATACTGGTCGAGATGCACGGGCGCTTCAATCCGGTCACAGCCATCGAGATGGCCAACGAGCTTGCACCGTACAAGCCAAGCTGGTACGAAGAACCCACGCCGCCGGAGAACCTAGCGGCGCTGAAAAAGGTGGCGGATGCAATCGCACCGCTTGGCATTCCAATCGCCACGGGCGAACGGCTGCACACACCGTTCGAATATCGTGAGCTTTTCGAATTGCAGTGTGCCGATATCATCCAGACGGATATCACCCATTTCGGCGGCATTCTCAACACCAAGAAGTTGGCCGCCTGGGCCAACGCCTACTACATGCTCATCGCGCCCCACAACGTAGGGGGACCGGTTTCGACGGCGGCAGCCCTTCATCTGGCCGCGTCCACACCCAACTTCAAAATACAGGAGTACTTCAACGACTTCGGTGAGGCTTTCGTGCAGGAGGCGGCCACGGGGCTGCCCAAAGTGGTGGACGGCTACTTTGCGTTACCCGAGGGTCCGGGGCTGGGCCTCACGCTCAACGAGGACGTCATCGAAGCACATCCACAGCGCGATGTGCACTTCAACCTGTTCGCTCAGGACTGGCACAAGCGCAGCGTCTAGGTGATCGCAGGACGCATCGGAGGCCGCGCGTCGTGCGAGACAGCCGGCGCGACCTAGTCTGCCGGTAAAGCTTTGCGCGGAAGGAAGTAGACGGCGGGGATGGACGCAAAGGCCGCCAGGGCCGCCGCTGTGAAGGCCCAGGTCAACCCAAAGCGGTCCGCCAATGTGCCCACGATGAGGATAGCCCCGGCGCGTAGCAAGAAATTGAGAGACATGAAGATACCGTTTGCTACGGCGCGGTTGTCCGGGAATTGATCCTGAACAATGGCCAGCATGACCGGTGTGGGCGAGATCGCCGTCAATCCCAACGCAATCAGCAGCGCGACGGACAACCAGCCTGGCCCATACAACATCAGCAACATAAACACAGGTGAGAGCGTCAGCAGTACATAGAGCACTCGGGATCGACCGAAGCGGTCACTGAGTGTTCCCGTCAACAGGGCGCCGGCAACACCGGCGCCCTCAAGAATAGTAAGGGCAGCGGCCGCCAACCATAGGCTGACATTTTCTTCGTCACTCATGAATATGGGCAGATAGGTCGTGATCGCCACCACCATCGAGATTTTGGCGCCCATAATCCATGCCAGGACAGGAAACACGCGCCGGGCAGTGGGCCACATGTGCGAAAGACCCAGCGCACGCAACTCCGCAGGACGTGCAGCCACGGAATGCAATCCCCAGTAGAGCACGCCAGATGTCAACCAACCGAGGATCGCAAGCCGCCAAAGTCCGTCCATCCCCCAGAGGGCGACGCCCGACATCACCAATAGCGGCCCAATCGTGCGCCCCAGCTCCCCCGAGGCCATGAAAATGCTCATCCCCATGCCGACGCGATTACCGGAAGTCCTGGCCACCATGGCCGGAGCCGGGGCATGAAACGCAGCTATACTCACGCCTACAGCCAGCAACAGCAAGACCAGCATCATGTAGTCGGGCGCATAACCGATGAGACTCATCAAGGTAGCCGTCGTCGCCGGCGCCAGTATGACAAAATAGCGCACGCTGATCCTGTCGGCCAGATAGCCGATGAAGGGTGTCAGCAGGCTCGGTAATTGCGTAAATATCGCCAGTCCACCAGCGCCCGTATAACTGGTGCCCAAGGCATCTCGAATCAGAGGGAGCAAGGGAGCCAAGAAGGCACCGAAGGAGTCGTGCACGAAATGACCGCCGGCAACGGTAAATACCTCTCCCGTCTGGAATTCGGTATCGGGTTGTACGGCAGGAACGGCGGTGGGTTTTGCCTGTGAAGCAATGGTCTGGGTCATTAGGAACAAGGTTAGGATAGGGTTTTGCAGGCAGTTGATTTCTGGACAGTTAACCTTACGATTCGCGATACGTCAAGTATGAGCCGGCGGATAGCCGCGAGCAAGCCAGGACACGACCGCATCGCTGCTTTTTTGTCACTCTTACAGATGCGGTATATTGGAATCCGTCACAGAACTCGAGATCTGTCATACCTGTGACGTCTCAGCGCAAGCCAGCTATATGTTGGGAGTAGTCCCAATGTCCAGTGAATATGCCGAGGCGGTAGCCCTTGCGGAAGCACGGCGCAGGACCGTGTTGGTCGCGGTGATCAACAACGGCCTAGACCTGCAGCGGGCGGCCTCTGAAGGCTGGTATCGAATCCCGCAACGACGCGCGCCCCGCCGGGTCGGAGCTGACTATCTGGCCTTCTACCAGACCGGAAAGTTCAAGGACCAACCGGAGGCCCAGACAATCACTTACTTTGCGTCGACTCGACGCTATCGTCTGATGACCAGGGCGGAGCTATTGCCGGACGAAGCTGACCATCCCCGTGCGAACGAGTACTACTTCCGAATTGAACTCGGACCGATGCAGCGACTTGAGCGTCCAATTCCGTCGTCTACCATGCGCCGGATTACGTTCATCCATACCACGCTGCATGGTCTACTCACGGCGAGCGACGCACGTGAACTCTTCCAGCGCGAGGACCCGTTCGACAAGCTATGGCACACATTGCGCAGTAACCGGCTGCGCCCCATGGCGAACCGTATTGTCGAGGAATGGCCCGTGGACATCACCTTACGCGCCAGGGGCGGTTATCTCGGCATCCGCTGTTCGAACGATCCTGACTCCCGTACGCACGAAAGCCGCAACATACCTGCACCCGATAGATGGGAAATTATCTGGTTGTCGCCGGACGAGTTGGAAAACGACTTGGACGCCTGCCTACGACATATCGGCGCGGCATTGATCGGCCTGGGCGGTTCAGAACTCAACGTGGATGCAAACCAGTCAATAACATGACCGTGCGAACGCATCGACCACAACCTGCGCGTGCAGATCACACTCGCTCATCACCGCTAACGAACTGTGCGACACACCGCGGGATAGCGCTTATTCTGGCCCTTCTCTTTACCCTGCTGTACGCCCGCCCGGCCATCGCCACGCCGGAGGCTCCAACCAGCCCAAAAAAGGAGAAGATGCCAGGGGACCCAGGTCAGCTCAGCAATCCGCAAGTGACTCGCAACCTGTTTTTACCTAAGATCGTGGCATCGTCGCCTGGATCTCCGGGTTCCGACGAAGGTGATCCCGAACGAACGGTAATGGGCGCATGTCCGAACTCATCAGACGCGCAATTCGACGCCATACCCGTGGCTGGCCCGCCAACTGACCGGCCGGCCCAGGTACATGCTGACCTGAATCTCAGTGTACGCGGCTATACATCGCTTTCGCAGCCCCTTACCCTCGTCGACATCGACGGCAACACAGACACTGACGCTCCGCAGCTCGGCAATGTAAGCGACGGTATCGCATCACCAGGCCCGCTGTTCGTCGAAGCTTTTCAAGTCAACGACTGGGACTGGGCATGCCAAGGGGACGCCGGTGAACCTTGGGCCGGCAACGGTTGCAGGGGCAGCGCCATCACCGATCCGGCCGTCACCCTCATCGCCTTGGGGACAGAACCGGGATCGCCCGTTCGCACACCATCCAGGGACGCTGAAATCTATGGCGGCGGCTATGTTGCCCTCGTACTCTATGCGGAGGAAGAGCGGCTCACGCTGGTCTACACCAGGGAAGACAGCGCCGCTTTCGGCTATGTGATCCACCTGGAAGGTTTCTGCGTCGACCCGGCACTGGTGGAGGCCTACCGCTCACAAAATGCAGAAGGGCGCTCGCAACTGCCTGGTCTGCGCAGCCTGGAACGGGTCGGCATAGCGGGTGTTACGCCGCTAAAGGTTGCCGTCCGCGACTCCGGCTCATTCCTGGACCCGCGCTCGCGCAAGGACTGGTGGAAGGGCTATTGAGACACAAGCTCCTACGGAGCCCCTTGTGCGCCGTTCAACGCGACTTGATGGCAAATTCGACGGCTAGGATCAGCCAGCGGTATCAGCCGTGCCGGTGTCGCCCGCCACGCCAAGCGTCTCAGCGTTTTCTTGCATGGCGGCCAGCACCAGCGCCACGTGTTCATCGAAACCCACGCCAAGGGCTTCGATATGGAGCATGTTCTCATCGCGGTCGATCGCCTCGGTGAACTTGCGGTCTCGCCACTTCTTCTTCACCGATTTCACCTTCACGTTGCGCAGGTCACGGTCCGGCCGCACATACGCGCAGGCCAAAATCAACCCAGTCAGCTCGTCGCACGCCAGCAGCGCCTTATCCATATTGCTTTCGCTCGGCACGCCCAGAAATGTTGCGTGCGCCTCCACAGCGTGGACCATCTCGTCGGGGTATTCCTGTTCGCGAAAGAGACGTAGCTCCGTTCGCGGATGGCCGTTTACCTCGTCGTCCATATCCGGGTAGCGTTCGTAATCCAGGTCGTGGAGCAGACCTGTGATCCCCCAAAGGTCTTCATCCTCGCCATAATAGCGGGCATACCCGCGCATGGCTGATTCCACCGCCAAGTTGTGCCGGCGCAGACTCTCGGAGTCCACCCATTCGTATAGCAGTTCAATTGCAT
>JBJYXA010000267.1:0-2975 GCA_046259705.1 Caldilineaceae bacterium | reverse complement strand
AACGATTGGCACGGAAGTTTGTCGATTGACATCTTCTGTCTTCTGCAAAAGAGCTCCTGATTAGAAAGAAAGTGCAGCTATCTTCAGATCGTGTGCAAAGCCAGTTTCTTGCAGAGCCGGACAGGCCAGATTTGCCGGCTTTGCCGCTCAGGACAACCCGCTTTTTGACAACGTGATGTGTCTAGCTGAAGCACCTTACTAATCAGGAAGCCTTTTGCAGTGGTGCTTTGAGAGAATATTGGCCAACCCAAAAACCCGCACCATCGTCAAAGTGAATTTTGTCGCGCCTTTGCCCTGACCACATGCAAGGCGCGGCGGGCGACGCTGAAGCATCCCACTGAGTGTCTATAAAAGGCCCTTACGGCCAGCGACTTCTCTGGGCCTCCCAGTACGGTTATGCCGGTAGGGGGCGCTTAACAACCACAAAAGCCAGACACTTGACGACGGTAGTTTCCCGCGGCCGAATTGATTACTAGTGTCCCGTCGTAATCTGTTACCTCGCACTCACTTGGTTCGGGCGGGCACACTTGAGCTTTCCGCATCTCGATCACTGCGGTTAACCCATTACTCGTATAGACGCAACGCCCTGAGGAACAGTACCCGTATTCGTCGGGACCGAACCGTCGTCCTACCTCCTTCAGAACGACGTCGGATCCATTAACATTTACATATGCTTTACCAGTTGCGTCCGAGATAAACAAGTAAGCCGGACTTCCAGCGGATGCGACGCTGCTTGCCCGTGCAGAGAAGTAACATCCGCAGCCCTGCGGGCCAACGCTCCGAATCCTTCCAATGCCGGCCCCACTGAGAGACATTCTTTCCCCAGGGTGCGCACCGAGAGGCGCGCTTCCGACAACACCGCGCTGTGGCACGCTGCACGCTGAAAGGAACAACGCCAGAACCACAAACAACAAGCGACTCTGCGATTGCACAATTCTGCCCCCCCGCCGATTGGAGTCTTAGCTAGTCGCCGCGATGCACTGACCCGCAGCGTAAAACTATCGGACGCCGCTGCACGTTCGGAATGGGCCTGAATCTGCCACCATATCAGCCCCTACTTAAAGCAGGGCAGCGGCCCATTTACTACGTGAGAGCGGCACCATTGTTGTTAATGCCCGGGCTTTCCTGTTCTGCTTGATTGCGCCCCGATCATCCGCACTTGGCGCATTCTGATTGCTTAATAGCAGCCTTCGTGTCGGTGATAGATCGACTTGGTCCCCGCACGGACGCCCATTACGCGTTGGCTTCGCGGATTATACTCAAATAGGATACCTCTGTTTCTGCCAGAATCCCAGTACACCACCGCAGGGTAATCGCCATCCACACCGCTTTCCATGTTTCTCGTCAGCCCAGGTATTTGGTGGTAGGCGCTATCCACTCGCGCCAAAGCGTCTCCCAACCGGATCCCCCGCGAGGTCGCTATTCCCCTACCGTGACTGGATGGCCGGTCGAACTCGCCGATCGCTACCACCACGACACGGTGATTCTTTACCTGAACCGAGGCAGTTCCCAGCGCAAGACTCACCTGCGAGTAGAAGCACTCGTCCGTCCAGCTTTCGTTGTGCTCCAGCTTTTGACCTAGCAACTTTTCTGCCTCGGCCTGCGCCATGCCGAAAGTGACTGGTCCGAACCCGTCCGGTCTGATACGCCAGGTTCCGCCGCCAAGCTCGGCCTTTTCTCCAGTTGCCCCTCTTGAAACGACATATCGCTTCGCTATCCAACCGGTCTTTCCCTGAAACGAAGTGCGACACCATACCCGTTTATCGACGGCTTCTCGACACTCGCCCAGCGTCAGTGCCGTGGCATGGGGGATCTTCGCCAGTCGAACGCCGCTCTTTACGCTCGGCTCACTGCGAAGCGCCAGAAAACCATCGCGGGGGGATTCGACGGTGACGAGCTCCGCGTGAGCGTGAAAAGCGATGGACGCTATTGCGACGAACGACCATAACCTTCTCATCGTCTCCGCTGTCAACATATTGCAGGTCTCACAAGGCGCCGGCGGCTAATGAAAGCAAAGGCTCCTGCAGCCAATTAGGCCTGCGACTTCTCGCAGCACGAACAGTTCTTCATCTATTGGATCTGGTGCGTGTTCTCTTAATCAGCACGAGCCGTGAGGGGCTTTCGCGACAACGCCAAAGGTCCAGCGGGCCCTCTCGTCCGGTAATCAAGCGCTCAAGATGCCGTCTGGCTCCAAGCCTACGAAATCTAAAGGGGCTCAGGAGAAGCGGTCCATCGCCACCACACACGCCTACAGCACTTCTGGCACATGTTGCTTCTTATGCAGGCATTGTTCGCGACCAATTGCCAAAGAGCGAACTGCCCGCTTTCACATACTTCGGCCAGGCTCCGCCTGCGCCTAAACTTACCAATACCCAGGGAAGCGGTGAACAGCCAGCCGGGCGATCAGCTCGTCTCCGTGACACCATACCAAATGGCACAACTGACGCAACGAGAACGCAGACAAGCAGGCTACAGTTCATGAATTCTCCGCGTAAGATCCGTTACCCTCATCAGATGCGATGGCGTGATAGCGGCCCCGAGATCCGACCATAGCGACAAGGTTTCATACCCCACAGCACCGGCTTCGCCGGCAACACTGGCCGGCTGTCGCGGTCATCCACGCACCAGCCCAATGAAGTGCGCTTGGATTGCTCTTTCCTAGCTCGATAGTACCCTCGTTTCTTCCGCACGCCGGGAAGGCGCGCCCTGCGCTCGGCCAACGCCTGGCCCAAATATACACGCCCTTCGAGGAGAGGCTTGTGTGCTGAACCGGAAAATGGTAGCCGCTTAGCGGTCGCAACTTGCGCCGCGACCCGCGCTACGGAGTCAAGTACGGTCGCTTATAGACTTACGGCGCCAACAAGCCCCCCAGTCAGAGTCCGGCGAATGCGGCGAATGCCGAAGATGCGTCGCCAGTCTTTCTGCCCAGGCTGCATCTCCCAGTGGCAGGTAAGAAGTTTGTATAGGACTGAATG
>JBJYXA010000266.1:0-3172 GCA_046259705.1 Caldilineaceae bacterium | reverse complement strand
CCTACTGGTTGGGAATCTACGACGTGGGCACCTACGAAAATGGGATTCACGGCCTCCCCATAAGCTGGAAGACGGGCCAGAAGATCTGGGATGGTCTGGTCGGCATGCCCGCTACGTTCGGCTGCGCTATGCTGGACGACGACCATGCCGCCACCCTCTACGATCTAGCCTATCTTGGCATGCCGGTATATATTGTGCCTTAATGCCCTTTCCGCAACGACACTTTCGCCATGCTCGATACCGGCCAAATGCATAGCTGGCAGCCAGAAGTAGCGACCCAATGACATCCAGGCACAATGGACCGTCTCTTCCCGCAGGGAAGCTGCCGCTCCCTTTACTCTCCGAGCTTCTGGCTGAACTGCCCACTCATAGTCCCCGACTGCTCGTGGGGCCGTCCGTCGGCGAGGACGCCGCCGTAATCGATTTTGCGCGTGGTGACGATCGCGTGCTCGTGGTCAAGAGCGATCCCATCACATTTGCCACCGACGAAATCGGCTACTACGCCGTCAACATCTGCGTCAACGATCTGGCTGTAACAGGTGCGACGCCTCGCTTCTACCTGCCGACGTTGTTGTTGCCCGCCGGCGATACGAATGAGGAGCAAGTGCGAAGCATCTATCGACAGATCGGAGCTGCCTGCGCCGATTTGAACATCGACGTCGCGGGCGGCCACAGCGAGATCACACACGCCGTCAACCAGCCGGTCGTGGCAGGTACGCTCTTGGGTGAAGCGCCGCGTAACGGTTTCGTCACCAGCGGAGGCGGCCGGCCTGGCGACGTAATGCTCATGGTCGGCGTTGCGCCGGTGGAAGGCACGAGCCTACTCGCGCGGGAAATGCGCGATACATTGCTGGCCAAGGGGTGGTCTGCGGATGACTTGGCTGTCGCGGCGGGGTTCCTGCACGATCCCGGCATCAGCGTATTGGCGCCTGCCCGCACTGTCCTAAAGGCAGGCGGCATCACCAGTATGCACGATCCGACAGAGGGCGGCATAGCCACGGGTTTGGCTGAGATGGCGCTCGCCGCAGGAACCGGCCTGGAAGTGGATCTCGACGCCGTCCCGATCCCCGATGTCTCCCAACGCCTTTGTGACGCGTTTGGCCTCGATCCGCTGGGCTTGATCGCCTCCGGCGCGCTGCTCGCGACAGTAAGATCAGCACAGGCTGAGGCCGTGATCAGCCGATGTCGCGAACAGGGGTGGCAAGCAGCCGTTATTGGCAGGCTCACGGACGACGGGGGACTGCGCGCCTACCAAGATGGGCGACGAGTAGACTTTCCTACGTTTGCGGCGGACGAGTTGACGAAGCTGTTTGCCTAGCTGCTCGGGTATGCAGCGCACATCATCTCACCAGTATTGTTGGAAAGAAGAACAAGATGGCGATCACGATTCGCAGTGTTACTGATCTTGAGAACTACGATCATCTGCAGGAGTTGCAGCGTCGCGTCTGGGGGAGTCCGCCGATTGACATCATGCCCACGCACGTGACCGTCGCCGCCATCGAAAGCGGTGGCGGGCTCGTATGCGCCTTTGCCGACGATGGACCCGCCGAGATGAATGGCATGGTCGGCGCCGCGTTCTGGTGGCTGGGCGTCGGGAACCACCCGGATGACCCGCCCGGCAGCGCACTGCAACTTCGAGCGTGCAGCCACATGGCCGGTGTGCTTCCCGAATGGCAGAGCCACGGCATCGGCGCCCGGCTTAAGCTGGCCCAGCGAGACGTCGTCCTGGCACAGGGGCTGACCAACTGGATGACGTGGACGTATGACCCGCTCTATCGGCGAAACGCTGCATTCAACATCCATCGTTTGGGCGCCACGGCCCATGTCTTCAAGCGCGACATCTACGGCGAATTGCCGGACGCGCTAAATGCCGGCTGGCCAAGCGATCGCGTAAGGGTGGATTGGAAACTTGACAGCCCGAATATACTGCAAAATGTGGCATCGCCACGTGAAGCGGTCCTTTGGGACTTCGGTGAAATTCTCGTTCCCCGCATTGCCAAGAATGCGGGCGAGGATCCCCTGCCGCCGGAGCAGGACCTCGCCTACGACGGAGAGACGATCGCACTGCCGCTGCCGTCGGAGATGGACGTCATACGGAGGCGTGATCCCGAACTTGGGCTGGCGTGGAGATTCTATATGCGGCAGGCGCTGGAGGATGCCTTTGCGGCCGGCTACACCATCGTCGATTGCGTGCGGCGCGACGGCGACGACTGGCGCTATATTTTGGTCCAAAACCCATAGTCACGATCGGTAGTCACAGCCAACGACGGCGGGATATCGACGACGGCACTTCATCCAAATAATCGCACAAACGTTGAACTGGAGAGCGTGAACAGCATGCATATCGAACGTGTTGAGCTGCGCAAGATATTATTGCCCTACCCTTCCGTATTCGAGACGAGTGGATGGCGTGAGACCGGTAGTCACGCGATCATCGTGCGTCTCGACGCGCAAGGCATTACCGGTTGGGGCGAGTCACCGGTAGGGGAGAGCCCATACTATAATGAGGAGAACACGCGTACCGCTTGGGCCATCATGCAGGATTATCTGGTTCCGACCCTTCTGGACAAGCAACTGCAGCGGCCTGAGGATGTGACGCCGGCGTTTGCTCGCGTGCGCGGCAACCGTATGGCTAAGGCGGGATTGGAATTCGCCACTTGGGATCTCTTTGGAAAGGCAGAGGGCCGTAGCCTGAAAGAGATGTTGGGCGGCACCCGCGACCGGGTCGCGGTCGGTGTGAGCGTAGGGATCCAGCCGGATATCGACACATTGCTGACCACAGTCAGCGCCTACCTCGACGAAGGTTACGACCGTATCAAGCTCAAGATCAAGCCGGGTTGGGACGTAGAACCCACAAAAGCCGTGCGTGATACATGGCCCGACCTAAAGCTACAGGTGGATGCTAACAGCATCTATCATCTTTCCGATGCCCAGCACCTCGCCGAGCTGGACGCATTCGGCCTCTTGCTGGTTGAACAGCCGCTGGCACACGACGATATTTTCGACCATGCCAAGCTTAAGCCACTGCTCAAGACGCCACTCTGTCTAGATGAGAGCATTGTATCTCCCGAGCACGCGCGCTGGGCTATTGAGATGGATGCATGTGACATCATCAATATCAAGCCAAGCCGAATCGGCGGTTATGCGGATGCGCGGCGCATCCACGATATGG
>JBJYXA010000265.1:0-4280 GCA_046259705.1 Caldilineaceae bacterium | reverse complement strand
GGTTCCCGCAGCCCTATCTGGTTGGAAACGCTAGGCTATGAGCGTCCTCCTGCGGAAGAAGTCCGGATCGGGCTAGGATATGTGACCTGTCATTATCCGCGAACGCCAAGCAGGTTTCCGAATCTCAATGGCATAGTCATCTTGGCATCGCCGCCAAGCAGACGCATCGCCATCCTGTTGGCGCAAGCGGCTAATCAATGGGTCCTCACAGTCGGTGGCTATCTCGGCGACCATGCCCCGACTGACTATGAGGGCTTCCTACAGTCGGTACGGAACCTGCCCACGCCCGAGATCTACAACATGATTAGGGACCTGGATCCGTTGGATGGACCTATCCCTTACGGCTTTCCCGCCAATCTCCGCCACCGCTATGAGCGCCTGGCCCGCTTCCCCGAAGGCTTCATCGTGTTGGGCGACGCACTTTGTAGCTTCAATCCTATCTACGGCCAAGGCATGACGGTTGCTGCACTGGAGGCGGCAGCGCTGGACGATTGCCTTTCCGGTGGTGTCACGCAGTTGAGGAGTCGATTCTACACAGAAGCGAGCAAAATCATTGACGTGTCATGGAACACCGCTGTCGGCTCTGACCTAGCCTACCCAGAGGTCGAAGGTCCGCGCACGCCGATGGTGCGTTTCCTGAACTGGTACATCAAGAAACTGCACAAGGCTGCACATACAGATGCACAGGTATCCATTGCCTTTCTCAAAGTCATCAATATGGTTACGCCCCCACCCAGTATTCTGCACCCGCGCATCGTGGGACGCGTAATCAGAGGCAATCTGTGGCCCCGTCGCACCGCGTCTGATAGCAGGAATGAAGGAACACTTTCCCACGCCGGTACTGCCGGATGATTCACGGGTCCGTGCTGTTCGATTCTGCTAAATCGTCCTGCGACCTCGAGTACAGCTGCGCGATCTGCTCCGCGTAGTCCTGTACGCTCCGGCGCAAGGCGTACGGTTCCAGCACCTCTACGCCGCCGCCGAAGCTGAGGATGCGTTCGCGCGCCTCCTCCAGCGAGCCGAAGGTCAAATCCAGCGATAACCATCCCTCTTCATCGGGAGGTCCGGCCTGATCGAGCCGCTTGCGCACAGCGTCGCCGAAATACCGCGTCAGGGTGCCCTTGAAGCGGGGAGACACACGTACTCTGACCACGTACGCCCTGCGTTGCTGGCGCCGAAGCGCACACCAGTCCGCCCAGAAGGCAGAAAGGTCGAACGCTTCGCTGCGCACGAACTGTGTTTCGAGTGGTTGTGCGCCCAGCAAGTCCAATACGCGGTGTACGTGCAGATTCTCGCCATACCTGCATATTAAGTACCAAACGCCGGCCTTCGCCACCAAGGCATATGGCTCGACCTCACGTTCCATGTCCGGCGGCGACATGGTGCGATAGCGTATCCACAACCGCCTGTCCTGCCACACGGCGCAATGAATGTCGGGCAGATGGGTAGGGGGTTCCTCGGCCTGGTCCCACCATACGGGGTCCAGCAGCACGCGATTCCTGACCCGCTCGGCAGATTCGCTCTGCACGCTGGGCATCGCTGCGTTGAGCTTGAGCAACGCAGCTTTCAGCTCCTGACCGATGCCCAGATCGGCCAGGGGTGTGGGCAGACTGAGCAGGAAGAGGGCGCGCGCCTCACCCTCGGAAAGCCCGGTCAACGTCGTGCGATAGCTGTCCAGCAACGCGTAACCGCCGTCGTGTCCCGGGTCCCCGTAGATGGGGATGCCGGCGATACTCAACGCATCGACGTCTCGGTAGATGGTGCGCTCAGACACTTCCAGCTCAGATGCAAGTTGCTGGGCAGTCATACGACCGCGCGTCTGCAGCAGAAGCAAGAGCGATACCAACCGGTCAGCGCGCATGGCAATACTCCTGTGGGAGGCAGTAAACATCCTTGCTTCGAGGATGCTCAAATTTTCTCCATTCTAGCGCATAACCCTGACAAGAGATGTCAGGATAGCTATGCAAGAATGAAGACGTGTACACAGCCGGCGACTGCGACGGCGGTCGCAACTCGAATACAACTGTCACCAACGGGAAAGCGAAGGGGCAATATCCCCATGACCAGCCACGAGAACATCGGAGAAGTCCGTATTGTCACGCTGGAACCCATGCGTGTAGCCAGCGTACACGGCTTCGGCACGGAGCCGGAGCATCTTGCTTGGACAAAACTCGAAGAGTGGGCCGGGCCGAAGAGCTATCTGAACGATCCGGAACACCGCAGGATTTTCGGATTCAACAATCCGAATCCGTCTGCAGGCAGCCCGAATTACGGATACGAGTTCTGGATCGAGGTGAACCAGGACGAAGTGCCCGGCGGCGAAGCGCGCATCCAGGAGTTCGCCGGTGGCGACTACGCGGTCTCCCGCGTAGAGGTGGTCGGCGACGCGTACGACGCGATCCCGGACGGCTGGCAGCGCCTGCACCACTGGTGTGAAGAGCAGGGGCTGCGATTTGGCAATCACCAGTGGCTCGAACAGCACCTCAGCGCGCCGGACGGGGAGAACGGCTTCACGCTCGACCTGTACATGCCCATTGTCAGGTAAGCCGGGAACAGCTAGTCGACCGCGTGACGAACGACGCGGTCCCCGCACATAGACACGCGGTCAGCACAAAGACATGGGGACGTTACTGATATTTCAGGCGCCCCGTGTCTTTGTGCGATTGCGAACTTGTGGGCTGGCGACGATTACCTTTCCGAACCGTCTGCGTCCGCAGCAGCGGTTCGAACAGTGGTGACGATTTCCATGACGTTCCAGTAGCCCCATCCTTCGGCGATCCTGTTGCCGGCAATTCGATAGAACATTGCACCCTTCCACTCGACCGCACAACCTGTAGCAGGGATCCCCGAGAATTCGTCACGGTGAATTCCGGGCACGCGGAAATGGACCGCCACGATATCGTCCTCGGCCACGATGTGTACCACATGAAATGTCAGGTCGCCGAAGGACTTGTGCATCGCCTCCATCTGTACCGTCAGCGCAATCGGCCCCTCGATGTCGCGGCCAAAATGGTCGACAAAATCCGGAGTAATGTATTGCTCTAGAAGATCGTAGCGTTGATGCGTCAATACGTCGTCCGCGTAGCGCCGTACTAGCTCCTTGTGTTCATCATTCTCAGCCATAGCCCACCTGCCGGGTTCTCAATTCCGCGAATCGTCGTGTAGCCCGGCCGCAAACACTGCGGCCAGGTACGGTCTCCGCGTCTTGAATAGGGACGTTTTCTGCCCATGTGACACAGTGCGCACACCGCAAACGGTTCAGTCTTGTCTATTGGATTGACCAGAAACGCACGATGTTCGCTTAGGACGCACTACTACCGGACCAGAAGCACAAATGAAGGTACGCAAGAATGCCTGAGTCCGGCAAGGATGGCTCAATTCTAGCAAACCAGCGCCTGATATGCCATTCGAAGTCGCAATATGCGCCTGAAACCAAGAAATCCGCCGCAAGCAATCTAATCTGCGTAGGTGTGGGCGCCGCATCTGCATCCCATTCTTTTCACCGGCGTCCTATTCGAAGTTCCGGAAAAGTGAAATTGGTGTTTGAATCTCACGCCAATTCAGGGTATGATAGGTCCACTGTGGCTGCGACGGCAGTGCGTAGCTCAGTTCATCGAATAATCCGGCAAGCCTCCAATCCTAAACAACAGTCGTCCGTCGCTGGACAATTTCGTTTACAACTGAATCGCACCACACTCCCATCGTGTCATAAGGCCGGTAGGTTTCAATGTCACGTGGCGCCGGTCAGACGCAATGCCTGCGCCCCACATTCATTCCGCGAAGACGACCTGCCGTCCCACAGGACACCACACAAGCCCTCGTGCTGTGGAGGTCCCGATGAAGCCTCGTCGCCTGTTCCGCCTGTTTCTGGCAATCAGTATTGCCGGAAGTTTTGTGCTTGCCCCGTTTCAGCCCGTACTCCTGGCCCAGAACGAAAAACCGACCTACCTACCCCTGGTCTCCGCGCCTGGTTCGCCGGTGACGCCGGGGCAAGACATGCTCTTCCGCACTCGCGTAAGCGTGCGCACGTCGGTGCAGTGGCGCGACCTGGAACGCATGCAGCCGGTATTCTTGGACCGAGGCGATGACTGGGCGTTGGTGATTGTGGACGACGTGCAGCTGACGGACCTGGCTCGGCTGCGCTACAACCCGGACGGCACTAGCGCGCTGGGCGGGCTGGTGGCAGCGAACGCGGCCACGAACCGGACCGCGGCGAGCAGCCTGCGTCCCTTGCTGCAGCGGGCCGAAGCGGCAGGAGCTGCCATCGCCGCAGCGGAGGC
>JBJYXA010000264.1:0-2633 GCA_046259705.1 Caldilineaceae bacterium | reverse complement strand
CAGACCATCATCCCGAGGGCGCTGCGGCGGATGTGGGACGCCTTCGCCGCCAAGGATGCCAAGGAAATCATCTTCTCCGCCGGTGACCTCTGGGGGTATGTCAATGCCATCGCCGACGAGGAGGAGTTGAGCTACGACCCCGACGTTGGCTACATCAGCAAGAAGTCACTGGGGCACCGACTGCGCAAGCTGCGCCTTCCCCACACCGAGGAGCGCAACAGCAGGCGGAAGCTCCGCACCCTGGAGCGGACACGGCTGGAGCGCATGGAGGCTGCAATTGCTCAGGGTGTACCCCAGAACTCGGAACCCGATTGTTCTGGCCCCTTCCCACAGGGGTCAAACGGCACAAACGGCACAAACGGCACAAATCTGGAACCCGAGAGTGCCGATAGTGCCGATAGTGGCGAAAGGGTCCTATGGGAGGAGGCCAGTACGCAGTACGGTTCTGGGTCCAAGGTTTGGCGGGTCAACGGCGAGGAGGTCTACTACCCTTGGGCGGTATCGGCGGAGACGGTGCTGGCAGACCATCCCGGCGCGACCTGTGAGCCGGTGCAAGGAAGCCTGTGAACAACTGCTTCTCTGGGTTTGCATCTGGAGGTGCGGCGTAGGACCGGACTTAGGGGCTGGCTGAAAGACGAAGCATCTCGCCGGTCAATCAGCCCCCCCGTCCGGGTGCTCCCATTCGATGTCTAGTAACGCCCCGCGGCAGCCAGAGCGGCGTATGCCAGATAAATCTGGCCGTAGTAGGCGTTTATGAGCGCGTTTTCTTCATAGCTTGGGACCTGACCTTGATAAACGTAAGAGTAGTAGATGTTATCGGCAGCTACCGCCAGGTAGTAATACGCATAAAACGCGTAAGTTCCTGCGTGGCTTCCCCGAGGGGCGCTGTAATACGCGTACAATGCTCCATCACTAGCCGATCCCGCGTAAACCCAAGCATTGTAGATAAGTCCCCAATCTACTTGGTTGTAGTTGTCCGCGTAGAGCAAATGAAGAGCCGCATTGTAGTAAGCCGATGCCGCATCGATGCTTGCATCCTGAGTGTACACGGCTGTATCCCAATATCCAGCACGGGTAGGTGTTGACGCCATTGTGATAGTAACGGCGGCAATGAGAGCATACAGTGTCTTCTTCATCAGTGGACTCCTGGTTTTACTGAGCAATGAGCTTGACAGTTAGGGCACTGAACCACCGGTTCCTTGTGATCCAGGCTTCAAATGGCGCCAAGTAGACTATGCAGGGTTGCCTGCGCCACAGGCAGCTTGACGCTCTCTAAATTAGGCAGCTATCCGTTTGCTACCTTGAACGATGGCGAATTGGCAGGCACACTACGGGTTCTCTTTGGATTTTCGACGCATTCTGCCATCAAGGCACTATGGGATGTCGCTTACGGGAAAGACTCGTCAGTTTCATTTTCGGTTGGAAACATGGCCTCGAAGTCTTCCGGAGACAGTCGATTCCTCAGCTCATTGGTGACCTGTAGTCTGGTATCCTGCTTTATCTGCGCCATGGCTTCCCCGTCGAGTACGCCGGCTGCTAGCTGGTCCTGTATCTGCAGCCGCGCATGGTCTGCATACTCACGGAGAATCTCATTTGCCTCCATCCGTGCTTCTTCAGGGACCGAATAGGCTGGCGCACTCGCACCGATCAGCGCTTGGTCACCCGGCAAAGACGGGCTCGGCAAGGGCAGCGGTGGCATAGATGGCAGTGGAGGAGGCGCCCGATCTAAGGTCGCCGATTCCGAAGCCAGTTTGGCGCTCAACCGGTTGAGATTCTCTGTAATCGCTGAGAGCTGATTCTCGATGGATTGCAGACGCTGGACTCCACTGCTCGCCCGGTCCCGATCTTTCGAAATCTGCATCGGGGTGGCGCTGGACGAGCGGATTTCCGCGCCTTCGGCCGGGGCGGCGCCGAACGCATGAGGAACATCCTGCAGCTCTGCAACTCGGGCATTGAGCATTGAAAGCGCGTCCGTCACCTGGAGTTGCAGGTAGACGGACGACGCCGCCAACCCGAGGATCAAGACTGACGATGCCGAGAACAAAGAGATCATCCTCAGCGACGGTGCCCTTTCATGCGCATGGCGGCGGCTCTCGGCGCTCGGCGCACCGCTGCCTCTAGCATTGGCTTTGGACTCGGTGCCCGAGTCGCGGTGGTCGAATGTGGTCTGCATCTGCGCTACCTCTGCCGTGAAAAATTCAGTGGAGCCAGTCTACTTCGTGAGACCGTGCGGCGCTTGACCCTAAACGCCAACTTGTTGACCAGACCTGCCAATCGCCGCCTGCCAGGGAGCGTTTGGTCATCAAGGGAGTTTCTGACGCCAACCCACGATGTTCCGGTAGGTCCAACGTCCCGACGAACTCATCGCCCAGTTCAACGCGTCGTACGATCTGGATGACATGCTGACCAGCGCCGGCCACCATTACCGAGGGCATCGGACGATGGCGGACGAGGCGCCGGCAACGGTCTACCTGCACCCAACCAGCGAGACCGGCAAGCCGGGCACCCTCGTATTCCGTGCAAGGACAGGCAAGCAGGTGGTCCTGTCCTTCGCCACCAACGACGTGCTCTACACTGAGCGCAACGGCAAGCCGACCTACTCAGACGCCTACGATGCGGCGAGACGGTTGGCT
>JBJYXA010000263.1:0-4292 GCA_046259705.1 Caldilineaceae bacterium | reverse complement strand
TTGTCACCACTGATGGGGTCGCGGTTGTCGACGAGCCCGTTGAAGCGCGGGTTGTTCATCCACGCCTGCTGTACGAACTCGAACTGGCGCTTGATGCTTGCGTTCACGCAAAAGAAATGGATGCCGCGCGATTCACCATCGTGCGCCAAGTCAAGTAACGCTTGTCGCGACGCTGCGTCTTCAGGATCGTCGAGGATCAACGGATCCATAAGTGGGCGGCCATATGCGCGGCCCCGCCGCAACATCCGGTGTCGCAAGCTCATATGCAGCGATTCGGCCGGCCCGGCCGGGCGAATCTGATCTCTCGGGTTCGTGCGCCGGATGTGCGAGCCAAATGGACAGTTGAGCCCTGTGGGGTCGAGCTGCGCGTACTCGAATTCGTTGGAAGGGATGGTTGGGCTGCCTGGCGGCTGAGGAGACAGGACGAGCGGCACCCCGTTCGGCCACCGCCCGACCATCTTGGCCGCCAGCCATACCATGAACCGCGGGTCCGCCTCGCCCTTCTGGCGCACGGACTCCTCCCGCATGAATCGCCAAAATCCGGCCACATCTTGCTGCAGCTTGCGGTAGGCAACGAATGTGCCATTGACGCCGAGATCGTGATAAGCGGCGCCGCGATAGGGGTTCTCCGATATGGGTAATACGTGTGAAGCATCCTCCGCTGCCGGCACCACGGGGCTGGCAGGGACGTATCCGTATTCATTGCGATAGCCGAGGATGAACTCGCCAGTCTGAACACCGCTGCCCTTGATGCCGAGTATCTCCGGTTGGCCAACAGCGTCGAAGAATCCGAATGGCTCTCGGTCATGTTCGGGCCGATAGCCCTGCTGCGGTCCGGACGGAGACTCGATCATGCCCTGTCCCTGCGCCGCTTCTCGAATCGCAGCGCACCACGTGTCGAGGTCGCCCTGCGACGCTGCGTGCAGAATGAACATGACGTGAAGCGGCGGATTACTTGGGCCGCCCACCTCCCACGTCTCCGGTGCGCTGTCGCCCGTATCCCCGAGTATCTGTGACCTGCGCTCAGAGGCAATGCCGGCTCGAAACTCATCGGGAAAGCTGCGCAAAGCGCTTTCGGAGAGGCCAATGGCGGCCAATCCGGCCGCGGTGAAGGCGATGTTCAGGGCTCGTTGCGGTCGTGACTTGGGCAGGTCGGAGTCGATGCGCCACGATTGCGCGGTGGTGACCTGAGGTACTGCGGACCTTAGCCACTGTTGGACGCCTCGCCTATCGCCAATTTCAAAGAGCAAGTAGGCGGCGTAGGCAAGGTGGCCATATCCGCTGGTGACGAAGCCTTGGATATCGGCCTTCGCTTCTTCCGTCAAACGCACGTCGCTCATATTGCGGCCTCTCCGGCTAACGGCCGGCGCACCGGTTGGGCTGAAGTCACAGGCTGCGGTGAGGTCTCACGCTCCGGAGAGGTCTCAGGCTGCCGTGAGAGCGACAAGGCGTCGACGATATTGACCAGTGTGGCATCGGGTATCGCGCTGTAGAACACGTTGGCAGGTACCTGATGACAACGGAGAAAGTACTTGAGTGCTTCGACGTCCTGTGCGCCCGCCTCGGGCCAGCCAAGCGATGTGGACCAGATGGCGTCCAGTCCCGACAAGATCAATTCGGCAAATTCGTCGATGTAGTTCTCCCATGTGCCGTCATAGTTGCTGGCCAACAGGAGCCTGTGGCCGTCATCAAGCAATGCCCAGCGTACGGTGTGAATCGTGCTGATCCCAACGAGGGAACCTGGCTCGGCGAGTCTCTTGCCGTAAAGGTCGATGACCGCTAGGACGGCGCGCAGTCGATCGACCTGGTCCGGATGCACAACGGTGACAAGGGTCAGCTGATTCTGTGAAACCAGATCCTCGGCCGGAACGCCGTCCCATGCGCAGTCCGGCGTTGTCTCATCGCCGGCTACGCTCGCACACCTGGTTGCATCCACGGGCGCCTGACTGTAGCGATGGGCAGGTGGCGTATGGCCATTGAGCGTAAGGCGATTGAAGAGCCAGATGTACCAGATCCGATCCAATGTTGCATTAACCTGTCTTGCAGCCGCCAGCGTATTGACGGCGCCATGTCTGCGCATGATGCCCAACAGATCCACGGCGGCCATCGGAAAACGGGCGATGTCCGCTCCCAGAGCAAATGCTTTGCCGACGAGGGAGCGCCCAGGAATGCTAGGCACAAAGGGTTCGAGCTGGAGTCGCTGCTGGATTAGGCGTCGTATGCGATCCAGTGAGAAGCCGGGCAAGGCAATATAGTAGGCCTGCGGAGCAACAGTGTGGGAACGGAGAAACTCGCCAAATGCTGCTCGTCCGCCATACCCTTCACAGCAGCCCCAGATCGCATCAGGATTCGTGGTTAGGTCGAATAGCTCGGAAGCGTGATCGTGTAGGCTGCCGTCATAATCGGTAACAAGGAGCAGCCGCTTGCGTCCCGGTCCGGCGCCTGCATCGTCAAGCAATGCCATTCTTGCGAAGTGTAGCGTCCGGCTGGCCGGAAACTCGATGTGTGGTTGGATCGCCTCTTGGGCCAGTCTCCGCCCGCGGATGTCGTTACCGATATGATTTAGCGTTTGCCGCAGAGATTCCTCAGCGCCTGCCTTGATGGGGGCGACAACGATCAAGCCGTTACTGGGCATACCTTCCTCCCATAGTGCGGGGGATACGAGTTTCCGTTTCTCAGGGACGGGCGAAGTATAGCCCTACGCCCCTGCGTGCGCAACAGAGCGAGAATTGCACTAGATCGCACGAATTGTTTGCGGTTGAACTGCGACTGGCCAAGTGGCTAGGTCAAATCCCCATCATTTGCCCAGGCACAAATCTCCCCATATGTCGGAAGTATTGTGACGGATTTCACGATAAGCTATGCGGGTGACTGTGAACAGGCGCAAAGTACGCGGTTGTCGGTCGCAGTGAGTGTGAATTTTTGACGACTCCAGGCCCGCAATCGGCGCCTGAACACCTTTAGAAATGACTTTTCCATCTCATCTTCCCCTTCCGCACCCGCTGTCGTAGCCACCCTGATAAAGGAGTGCCATGCCCACCCGAACTGCTGCCAAGAATGCAACAGGCGCTGAGAACGGTCGTCTGACCGATGATCCGCGCTTCAAGCTGATCGATCGCACCCTGAAGCGATATCAGTTTCAGCAGGATGCGCTAATTGAGGTCTTGCACACTGCTCAGGAAGCTTTTGGCTACCTGGACGAGGACCTATTGATATTCGTCGCCCACCAACTAAAGCTCCCCTTGAGCTGGGTGTATGGGGTTGCCACCTTCTACCACTTCTTCTCGCTGGAGCCCTTGGGCGATCATAGCTGCAACGTGTGCCTGGGCACGGCATGCTACGTGAAGGGTGCTGCGGAAATCGTCGCCATGCTTCAAGAAGAATTCGGGATCGAGCCCGGTCAAACCACTGAGGACGGCTCGTTCAGCATCGCAACCGCCCGCTGTGTCGGCAGCTGTGGGCTTGCCCCCGTGGTCGTCCTGGACGGCGAAGTCATGGGCAAGGTGGAAGCGGAAGCCATCGTCGCCAAAGTGAAAGAACGTCTCGCGACCCGTTCACCGCGGGCGGTCGCAGCCTGACCCAACTCTCAATATGAGGGAATAGACTTATGAACCGTGTTGAACTGCAAGAAATGGCGGAAAAAGAACGTGGACGGCAGGCTGCGTTTGGCTGCAGGCTCCTCTGCTGTGCCAGTACGCCTTGTCTCTCCTCCGGCGCCACAGGTGTCATCGATAGACTGACCAATGAGCTCAAAGAACGGGACCTAAGCGCAACCGTCGATGTCGTCTCGACCGGCTGCATGGGTCCCTGCAGCCGCGGCCCGGTGGTCACCGTCCAGGTACAAGGCCAGGACGACGTCATGTACGAAAACGTCACTCCCGACGTCGCCGCGGAGATCGTCACAAAGCACGTGCTCGAGAACCAGCCGGTGGAGGAAAATGTCTTGCCGGCCGACATGCCGTTCTTTGCCAAACAGAAAAAAGTAGTGCTCAAGAACAGCGGCCTCATCGATCCTGCGCGGCTGGAGGACTATATTGCCCACGACGGCTATACCGCGCTGGCGGAGTGTTTGCGCGAAATGAGTCCCGAGCAAGTCTGCGAGACTGTGACGGCCAGCGGGTTGCGCGGTCGCGGCGGCGCCGGGTTCCCAACCGGCCTAAAGTGGGACATGGTCCGCCGCACGCAGCGCGATCGCAAGTATGTAGTCGCCAACGGCGACGAGGGCGACCCGGGCGCATACATGGACCGCACGCTCATGGAGTCGGATCCCCACCGTGTGCTCGAAGGCATGG
>JBJYXA010000262.1:0-3389 GCA_046259705.1 Caldilineaceae bacterium | reverse complement strand
TGCTGGTGCAATGGGCTCCCAATGGCAGGCGATCGGAGTCAACTCGACCGCATTTGCTTGCTGAGGTGGACGGCAGTCGAAATGGCGCCAACGTCGTGATCGACGCGACCGGTCCCGCGTGGCTGAGCATGCTTTCGGAGGCTTGGCAAGCCGATGCCGCGCCTGTACATACGGCAGGCATCTTGGGTCCGACGGAGCTACTAGATCTGCGCGCCCTGCCCGCTGGATGGATGTCACCGGGCTTCGACGACGGCGATTGGCACTCCGCGGAGGTAGTCAACGTCGAGCCTCAGCCTCGGTACCAGTCGCGCACCATCCCTCTATTGGCTGACGTGGTCATGCCCTACACCGTGCTAGATTCCGGGTTCCTGTCCCCAGGCTATGAGATTGTGCAGATCGTTCCCGGCGATAGCCCGACGCTCGAAATCGACGCGAGCGCATACGCAACGGCGACTATCGAAATACCGGTTGAAGCCGCCAGCGGAGAGCCGGTGACCGCCGAGCTTGATGGCATCCCAATTCTCTGGCAAGTAGCATCACAAATACGTCCGGATATCGTAGAGGGCGAGGCGCCGCTGGATCAGGGGCGGCACACGCTGGCATTCGAGTCGGTGCCGGCTTATGGCATCCCGGTGGCTGTGGGGCCGTCGCCCGTCGTGCAGCCCGAAGGACTCATGCAGCAAGGCATTCACGCAGGCCGCAGGCTGTTGCTCGCAGATCCCGTAAGCGACCCGGACGCGGTGACTGCCACCCCTTCGCATATCGAGAAGGCTCAGATTTTCCGGTTTGCCGGCCAACCTTCCTATCTAGTTCTTGACCTAGGCAGAGTAGTCCACGGTCGCATAGTCGCCACTGTTTCTGGACCAGCAGGGACTGTCGTGGATATAGGTTGGGATGAGCGACTCTACGATGGAACGCTGCGCCCTCTGCCGCATCCCGGTACGTTACATCCCTATTGGGATCAGGTTGATTCGTGGGTCCTCGACGGTGAAGCGCGCAGCATCACTACGATTGACGCTCGTGCAGGCCGTTACGTTCTCATCGCGGCATGGGGAAACAGCGTCGTCCTCGATGAGCTGCTCGTCCTCGAAGAACGTTATCCGGTCGAAGCGCGCGGTTGGTTCCAGTCTTCAAATCACAGGCTGGACGCCATATGGCAACTCGGTGTGAACACCGCGTATCCGTCCATGCAGGATGCGTATGCGGATCCGTGGCGTGAGCGTGGCCAATGGTGGGGCGATGCTTACGTTGCCGATCACATCAACCAGGTCGCGTTCGGTGATTCGCTTCTGTTGCGACGGGGGCTGCGCGCCATCGCAGATGCCGCCGACGACAACGGAAACCTGCCTGCGTACGCTCCCAACAGCGATAGTGCCCGCATGGTCGATTATGGCATGCTGTGGGTGCAAAGCCTTCACGATTATGTCGAGCGCACGGACGATATCGCGCTGCCATGTGAGCTTTACCCTGCGCTGCAGCGCTACATCGCTTACCTGGAGACCTATCGCCGCCAGGATACAGGTCTTTTGGACATTCCGAATGGACACTGGAGCGAATCGGCGTTAGTTGATTGGGCGGGAACCCCGAGCCGGCACGGTCAGTCAAGCGTGCTGAATGCGTTGTACGTGAAGACGCTCCGCGATGCCGCCAGTATTGCGCGACGCTTGAACAGAGGACAGGATGCGGAGATATGGGACGAGAGGGCGCTAGTCGTGCAACAGGCAGTCAACCGTGAACTGCTACTTCCCAGTGAACACCGGTACGCCACCAGCATCCTAGACGGTGCGTACGTCACATCGACCACTCACGCTCAAGTGTGGCCCCTTGCCATGGACATCGTGCCGGAAGAAGAGATCGATGGTGTAGCCAAGGCGGCCCTGGATGGCTTCAGAGTCGAGATTTTCGGCATGTTCTGGGCACTGGAAGGGCTAGGAAATGCCGGCCACATCCAGGATGCAGTGGACCTGATCGAAGAGCGTTACGGAGTGTTGCTCGATCGCGGGGCGACGACCTTATGGGAGCATTGGAACAGCGACCAGCGATACGATGCGGCCCTTTCCCATGCATGGGGAGGGGGCGCGACCTGGTTCCTTACGACGTATGTGCTTGGAATCCAGCGAACAGGACCCATGACGTGGACATTCCAGCCGGCGTTTGCCGGCGTGGAACGGGTCGCAGGGGCCATACCGCTGCAAAGTGGCGAAGTGACCGGCCGTTGGGTGGAGGACGGTTGCGGTATGCGCACATTGGAAGTCACAGCGCCACAGGACTCTGCGGGAACAATTGTGCTTGGACTTGAACACGCGATCCGAATCACGGAAAACGGTCAGGTCATCTGGCATGAGGGTATACCCGACGGCGCGCGCATGGAGGACAGTAGCTTACAGGTACCCTTGGCGGGCGGGCATGCAATGTTTGAGATCGAGGTCCATTGCCCAAAGCAGTGACCAAGACATCGCCACTACCGGATAATCACTAATCACTGGGTAAGTACGGTCGTCACGCCTAAGCTGGCGGCAAAGGCTTGCGCGCAACCCATAAGCCGAGTACCAACCATACTGCTATGCCTACCAGCCCGGCGACACCGCCCAAAAGTGGATTCACCGTGGGGAATAAGATTCGCCATATGCCATAAACCTGTCCGTTGATGGCACCGTGAATGGAACCTGCCAGAATAGAACTACGGTTGCGCAGCGACATTTCGTTGATATAGATGCCTACGGTCGTAGTAAACGCCATCATCATCACGATCCCCAGTAAAGGATAGCCCGGGTAGTTGAAGCCCATCATAATCAGCGGTGCATGCCACAGACCCCATACTGCGCCGACTAACAAATAGGCACGCACACGGCCCAAGGGCATCAGTTTGGGCAATAGGTAACCCCGCCAGCCGTATTCCTCGCCAAAGCCAAATACGCCGTTGATAGTCGGTCCGACAATCACAGACACCAGAAAAAGCACAAGCAGAACCTGCGTGGAGTCGGAGTCAGCGGGAATCTCACCACCCGCCGCTTGGACCATGGAGGTGAATTGCGTCAGCTGCCAATCGGGTTCGCAGAGCCCGAGCGCCCACGAGACTCCGTAGATGACGGCGAACACCGCGGGTACCAGCAACGCAGCCGCGACATATGGCCTCCAGGTGCCAAAGCGCAGATTGGTTTTGGACCAACCCTCTTTCGTAACAAACTTGATCGTCAGCACGGTACCCAAGGCAGGCACCCACATGACCGCGGCCACCACAAGCTGACCGAGCATGGACGGCATCCCAACAAACGATACCCCCGCCGCGAACAGAACGCCCTCTATCGCGTAGGTGACGAAAAACGTGATGAGCAAAAACGATCGGATACCTCGGCGGTCCAGCATCATTTTGCCTCCTTTCGCATCTC
>JBJYXA010000261.1:0-4760 GCA_046259705.1 Caldilineaceae bacterium | reverse complement strand
CTGGAACGCTATGCTCGCCGCTTCGCGGCGGCGGGCTATGCGGTGCTTGCCTTTGACTACCGCCACTTCGGAAGTAGCGATGGCGAACCCCGCCAGTTGATCTGGATCCCCACACAATTGGCGGACTGGCGAGTGGCGATACGCCATGCGCGAGAACATAAAGACATTGATTCCTCTCGCATTGCGCTTTGGGGCACTTCGCTCAGCGGGGGCCACGTCATCGCAATAGCGTCGGAGGACCATGCCATTGCCTGCATATCGGCTCAGTGTCCCGGGCTGGACGGTCATGAAAGCGCAGAGTTGGGCTTTAGAAACGTAGGATGGCGCGGTGCAGTTCGTTTGGTCATACACGGGCAGCGAGATCTGGTGCGATCATGGCTACATCTATCGCCGCACAAGATCCCGATTGTGGGAAAATCCGGCACGACAGCACTCATGGCATCCGACGAGGCCTGGAATGCTATGTGTGAGTTGGCGCCTGCGAACTACGTAAACGAGGCGTGTGCCCGCATTGTAGTACGTGGTGACAAGTATCGGCCGGTCAAGAAAGCACAGCACGTCCGCTGTCCTGCGCTGCTGCAGATCTGCGATCACGATGAATTTACGCCTGTTGGCGCTTCCGAGCAAGCCGCTCGCAGCATGGGCAATCTAGCCAATGTGAAGCGATATCCCATCGGTCATTTTGAAATATACTTCGGCGATCATTTCGACATGGCCGTCCGTGACCAGCTTGCGTTCTTCTCCAGATATCTGTGAATCAAGTAGAACCTGCATTCGCTACCGCATTGAAGTAACTTCTTCTCACAGGTTGGAACGGAAAAGGAACGCTTCTGGAACGCTCAATATGGTATCGTTTGTTGAGCACAGGAGGGAGGCTCTGGCAACAGCGCCGGCTCATACGCCACGTGACGACCTTTTTGTGGGGATTTGTGCCCTGCCAAAAGGTCGTCATGCTCTTTCATATTCATCTATTTGCAGGAAAGGGGTGACACAGCATGCGCATACTTGGCAGCGGGATCGTCCTGTTTGTATTGTTCATTGTCCTTGGAGCGTGTGTGCCGGAGGCCGCTGGCGCCATTGCGCCACTGCCAGCGCCACGCGCTGGTTCAGAGGCAATCGTAGTTGCCGGCGACGCAATGACAGCCGGCGAGCTGTATGACCAACTGGCGCCATCTATGGCTTACGTCGATATCGGAAACTGGTATGGTAGCGGGTTCATCGTGGAATTAGGCGGGGAGAAGTATGTGGTCACGAACTGGCACGTCCTGTGGCCACGGGTGAAGGATACAGTACTCGTGTTTCCTGATGGCTCGGAGTATGAATCTCCTGCCCTTGTCGGCTGGGATCCGCTGGCAGACGTGGCGCTATTGGGACCTGTCGATATCGACTTCCCGCCACTTTCGTTCGCGGATAGCGCCCAGACGCGAGTAGGCGATGAGGTCTACAACATCGGATACCCGAACGAATCAGAATTGTTTCCACAGCCGGCTTTGGCGCGTGGGCTCGTCTCGCGCATCCGCAACTGGGACGCCGCAGGTATCACGTATATACAGACCGACGTGAGTAGTGCGGGCGGGCAAAGTGGCGGAGCGCTAATCACACCAGGCGGAGAAGTGCTAGGTATGACGTCCTATAGTTTCGGCGACGGCAATTTCGATGTGGCCATATCGGCCAAAGATGTGGATGAGAGGATCCGGGCCATACTGGCGGGGGAAAGCCTGAATGACCTGGGACCGCGATTAACAGTTGGAGATGATACAGACGATGGAACACTCATCGACGTCGGCCAGTCAGTCGCAGGCGCCCTCGATTACTGGGGAGATGTCGACGTGTACAGGGCAAATCTGACGGCGGGGCAATCGGTTAAGTTTCTGCTGGAGTCGATGCTCCTGAATACGTTCCTTTCCGTCGGTCCAGTGTCGGGGAATGCCGGCGACCTGGAGTTCGATGACGACAGCGCAGCCAGCTTTGTGCATGGAAATGCCTATCTCGACTACAAAGCGCCGGTAACCGGCGAGTATGTGATTATCGTGGATGCGTACGACGAGGATATGCAGGAGCCGGCGCTTGGCGGTTACGTGCTCTCGCTGTGGCAGGGGGAATAGTAGCGTTATGGAGTGGGTAACGGTGTGGCGCGCAGACCACCATCGTTCTGTCATTAGGTCTGTAAGCTGCAGTCATCACCACCATGGTCCCTCCGGCACCTGCCGGAGGTTCGTGAATTTCTCCCCAAAGTTGACATAATTCAGTGCCAGTGCTATTCTCGACGCGCTATCCTTTCGGATGAGCAAGCGCCCTACACCGCAGTTTGTCCATCGCATAAAAAACCGCGCATATACAAAGTCATGGCCGATTGAGGCTGGATTGGTGCCGGTGTACCTCGCTCACCGCTTCGGCCACAGACATAACAGGGCAGAAATTCTTGCCATCAGGGCCGACCTCGCGTCTACAATTTCCCCCCACGCAAACGGCACCCACATGGTCATCGAGGAAGTGTTGACCACGCTGTACATGTAGAGGGACCGGAGGCGATTGGGTTCGTGCGTTGAAAGGGTTGCCAATATGCCAGCGGATTTAGCCGTCATCGTCATGGAGCAGTCACAAGATGAATTGTCCGCAATCGTCCGACAGATTCTACAGGTAGACGCGACACCTATAGGTGAACTGACGCTCAGGAAAATCGGTCGCAGCGCTGGTTCCGCAACGGCCGGTATCTTCCATGTCGCCGGCCGCGCCAGGACTCAAGCTGGAGAAAGCAAATGGTCGGCAGTGTTGAAGGTGTTGGGAACGCCTGAGAATCTGCCTACAGGAACCGAACGTGACGGAAGCACTGAAGTTGACGTGTATCGATCCGGTGTATTCGCGCAACTGTGCGGCGGCATTAGGGCTGCTGATTGCTATGCAATTCAACCTAAACGCGACTTGCTTCTGCTCTGGATGGAGGACCTGACAGATGCGCCTCAGGCTCCATGGAGCGCCGACCATTTCATAGCCGCAGCGCGCCATCTCGGAAAGTTCAATGCGTTCTGGCCTGAAGAATCCCTGCCGCAGTGGGATTGGCTGTCACGGCTGGGATTCCGAGCGGAGTTCACGGGCAGCCCGCACTTCCAGAGCGTTTTCGAGCGCTTGGATACGCAGCGTGACCAGCCACTTATGCGTGAGTTTGTATCTGCTACATCACTGGAGCAACTGAAGCAGCTTTGGCGTGATTGCGACGTCCTGCTGACACTGGCGGAGACGACGTCAAAAGGCGTTTGTCACGGTGATTGCCATCCCAAGAATCTGTTCCCGATCACGGGCTCGAACGGCAATAGTTACACGATAGGTATCGACTGGGTGAAGGTGGGTATCTGTAATCACGGCGTGGACCTCGGCCACATGTTGGCATCGCCGGCGAAGTGGCTGGAGCTTACGCCCGAGGAGGCCGCGTTGTTGCGCGAGCCAATACTTGATGCCTATCTTGTAGGTCTCACCGAATCCGGGTGGTCTGGTAGTGCAGACGGGGTTCGCATCACGTATTTCGTACGTCTCGCCTGTGGGGCACTGCGGATAGCCAACCTAGTCTCACGCATGGTTGAAGATCCTAGGTTTATAGAACAGGGACAGCGGTTGATCGGACGGCCCGTCGCGCAGATCGTACCGCAATGGGCGCAGCTACTCAGGTTCTACCTGGACTGCAGAGATGAAGCACTTCGAATCGCAGAGCGGCTGTAGGCCCTGAACAGCTGCCGCCTCTTGCTTTGGCGCGATTCGGCAACCCGAATGCTCTGGCAGGGCAATGATGTACAACCGAGCAATATGGAACAGGAGAATTGACATGTCGAGTTATGAGGCGCGCGAGGACTACATGAAGCATGGGATGCGGTCCGAGGACGACTACCATGCGAGCCGAACTGCCGTCAAGCATGCGGCCTTTTTCCTGCCCCACCTCAAACCGGGTATGCGACTTATTGACTGCGGTTGCGGACCGGGCAGCATCACCGTGGGATTGGCGGAACACGTCGCGCCCGGGGAAGTTGTCGGCATCGATGTGGATGAGTCCGCGCTCGCCAGGGCGCAAGAGACCGCTGCGCGTCGCGGCGTCGACAACGTACGTTTCGAGTCCGGCAGTGTGTACAAGTTGCCATTTGCAGACGAATCTTTCGACGCCGCATTTATGCATGCGCTGCTAGAGCATCTGGGCGATCCCGTTGCGGCGCTAGAGGAACTGCTGCGGGTATTGGTGCCTGCGGGTATTGTAGGGGTTCGCACGCCCGACTTTGACGGGTTTCTTCTGGCTCCTGCTATTCCGGAGCACGAGGAATGGTTTAGGATAGCGTTGCACCAACATGCCAAGACAGGTGGCAGCATGTATCGAGGCAAACACTTGCGACGCCTATTGCGAGAAGCGGGATACATTGGAGTCCAAGCGTCTGCCGCCTACGAAATATACGCAACACCCGAAGCGACCAGGGAGCGGGCCGCGCAGCAAATTGGGGAGGACTCTCTATCTGGTCGATTGCTGCAACAGGGCGTGATCGACGAAGGCAAGAAAGCACAGCTGGATGAGGGCTGGCGCAAATGGGCCGAAGATCCAGACGCTTTTCTAGCCATTGCATGGGGTCAGGCCGTGGGCTGGAAGGCCGTGTAGTGGTCTGACCATCAAATGTCTGTCACTAGGGATGAATGGATCTGCGTCAATTCGCCGGCGCGATCGACGCAGCCGGATATCTCCTGCGGCGAATGTAGATTGCCAAAATCAGTGCATTTGCAAACGCAAG
>JBJYXA010000260.1:0-3380 GCA_046259705.1 Caldilineaceae bacterium | reverse complement strand
AAGAGCGCAACCAGGTAGATGAGAATGGTCACAATTCCGCCTGCCATGGCAAGCTTGTGCTTGCGGAATTTCCACCACGTAAGTTGCCATTGTGAGGCAACCGAAACTCTCTCCTCGCCCTGAACCAGCTCGTCTTCGGCGATGGAATGCGAATGCCCTATCGCGGAATCGATTTGTTCTGTCATTGCGTCTCTCACTTCCCGTATCGAATGCGCGGGTCGAGTAAGGCCAGCAATATATCGGATATCAAGGTACCGATGATGGTCAAGATGGCCAGCATCAGGATAAAGCTACCTGCCAAAAACATGTCCTGCGTCATCAGCGCACGCAACAACAGAGGACCGCTGGTGGGCAGATTCAGCACAATAGCAACGATGGCTGAACCGGAGATGAGCAATGGCAGTGTCCAGCCTACCGTGCTGATGAAGGGGTTTAGCGCAACCCGGACGGGGTACTTGAGGATCAGTCGCCATTCGGCCATGCCTTTGGCGCGGGCCGTATCCACATAAGGCTTGCTCAGTTCGTCCAGCAGGTTGGCGCGCATGACGCGGATCAGACCCGCGGTGCCCGCCGTGCCCACAATCACGATAGGCACCCACATGTGCTTCATCAGGTCCCAGGCTTTGCCCCAACTCCACGGCGCCTCGATATACTCTGGAGAAAATAGCCCGCTTACGCTCTGGTTGAAGTACTTGAAGGAGATGTACATAAGGATCAGCGCAAGCAGAAAATTCGGGATGGCCAGCCCGATGAAACCCAGCAACGTGAAGGCGTAATCGCCCATGGAGTACTTTCTCACCGCCGAATAGATGCCGATGGGAAAGGCCACGATCCACGTGAAGAGTAGCGTCGTAATCGAGATGGCCAGCGTAAGCCCCAACCGTCCCCAGATCAGCGAAGAAACGGGCGCATTCAGTTCGAACGACTGTCCGAAGTCGCCACGCAGAAGGATGCCCTTCACCCAGCGAAGATATTGCACATAGCCAGGCTGGTTAAGCCCATAGCGCTGCTCCATCGCCGCCAGTGTGGCCTCGTTCACTTTCTCGCCGCTGGCCTCGAGACTGGCCACATACGAGGTGAGGAAGTCGCCCGGCGGCAGCTTGATCAAGACGAAACTGAAGATCGAAATCACGATGACCGTCGGGATCATCACAATCAGCCGGCGGAAAATGAAAGTCATCATGGTCTAGACTCCTGCGGCCTCCAGGTCAACCGCCACGATCTCGTGATCCAATACCGACGGCACCGTCAGTACCAGGCGCTCGTCGACCATTTGCACCGGAACTTCCAGGCCACTGTGCAAAAGACGTACCCTGCGCGCCTTGTTGCCGTACGGCAGGCGAATGGATACGCGTTGCGGGCCGCTGGCGATCAGCTCGCGGAACGGGCCGCGCATCATCATCGGGTTGGTCATGTTGACCAGATGCACCGTCATCGTATCCTGCTGAAGCCACGCGGTGACGTCGAAGACGCCCTGTCCTTCCACAGTGACTACCGGTTCTTCGTTGGTTGCCCACACCACGGCGTTGGCGAGCAGTTTGCCGTGATCGGCGTCGAGCACCTCCCAGTAGGTGCGGTCGATGTCCCATGGGAAATAGGCGACGCGCCCGCCTCCCTCGATCTCGCGCAAGTAGAGCTCAGGAATGTCGGTCTTCGGCTCGCGTGGATAGACTTCTTCCATGGGCAGGTCGGGGTAGGCGGGCACGAGGGTGACCGGTCGCTCTGGAAACGGCGCCGTCGCCCGCACGGGTATGCGGTACACGCCGTGGATGGCGCGCTGCGCGTTTTCCAGCCCCGTAAGCAGCAACTGCGCGTCTAGCTTCCTGTCGCCCTGACCGTGGGCGCGACTGTCACCCTGAGCGGCGCGAAGGGTCTCCGCGTCGTGGTTCAACGTCAGGTAGGCGTTCTTCATCGGCCCTTCGACCGCGCCGTCCTTGTGCACGCCGAAGAGGTCCGCTAAGCCAAAGTCGCCGCGCTCCCTGCCCCATTCGTCATAGAGCGACGTCTCGTAAGTGGCCACGATGCTGCCGCCGCGCGCCACAAAGCCACGCAATTGCTCGCACTGTTTGTCCGTCAGCGCGGCAATATTAGGCAGGATCAGCGTCTTGTAGCGGTCGACGTGCTCGGCATCCAGGAGCTCGTCGTGCACCATATCGAAGGGAATGCGCGCCTCGACCAGCGCCTGATAGTAGCCAAGCGAGTGATCCTCGACCTTCGCATAGGCCTCTTCACCGCCGTAAAACGACGCCGTACGCTGCGAATAGACCATGGCCACGCGCGCCATGGACTCCACGTTGCGCAAATAGTCGCCGTCGTCGTAATGCCGGCGGTAAAGCTCCTCGACTACCGGCAGCCAGCGATCGTCGTGGATTAGCGCGGCAAACTTCGTGAACCACGGCCGCATGCCGTTGGCGATGCTGTCCGCCACCCAGACGCGCAGCTCGGGCTCGCTTTGTACGGAATCCTTCCAGCGGTGCTTCGCTTCAGGGCCCACGCTGAAAATCTCGCCCACAGGCTTGCTGCCCAGGACGGCGCGATACTCCTTACCGTTCTTGCCGGCCGCCCATGGGGGCAACAGCCCGTGGCGCGACTGCCGGTCCGCGAACATGATGTCGGCGCGCCGTCCCACCTCGCGCATGTTCAGATGGCTGAGCGCGCCGCCGCCAGAGTTTGGGATGTAGTGGGAGTGGGGGTTGATGGCGCGCAGCTCGGCATCCCAAAGCTGCCACAGGTCAAAGAGCCGTTGCTCGCGCCACAGCAGATAGTCACGAAAAGCAGGTTCCAGGGGGTCCCGCCTGCGCGGCAGCTCGTGGCCCGTGGCCTCACGGAAATTGCGCTGGCAGTGTTCGCAGTAGCACATGCCGCTGCCGGCCCAGCGGTTTCCAAAGAGCGCCTCCACATGGTAGAGCTGCATGATCTCGTTGTTGACCTGAGTCATGAACTCGAAATTGTAGGGGCCCAGTGCGCAGGTGACCCAGGCGCCCGGCATGGACCAATGGGGTCGCGGTTCACCTTTGGCGTCCACGGCGATCCAATCTTGGTGCGCGTCAAAGACCGGCTGGTGCACCGCATGCGGGTCCGTTCGCACGATGACGGCCAGCCCCAGCGCGCGTGCGCGTTCCACGGCGTCGCCGAAGAAATCCTCGTCGCCCAAGGTTCTGCTGCGGTACTGCAGGGGAATCTGCGTGGCGTGGTAGGCAATGTAGCCGCCCGTGCTCAGGACAACGCCATCAGCATGAATTTTCTCAAAATAGCGGAACCAGAAATCTAGATCTGCTTCGGCCGGATCATTCTCTGTGAAGGTCAGTTGGGCCCAGCGCATGGGCCGGTCGAACCAGTCGGCGGGACTCTGGAAGGTCATGATGTGGTGCACTCGCTGT
>JBJYXA010000259.1:0-27925 GCA_046259705.1 Caldilineaceae bacterium | reverse complement strand
TATGTATGATATTGGTCATCCAACGACAGATAATCTGCCGTTTCGCCATTTCTCTTGTTCGAAAATCGCAAAGGACCAACCAATGAAGATTGCCGAGATGCGGGTTACGCCCATCGCGATCACGGATCCGCCACTGCTAAACGCCGGGGGGCTGCATGCGCCCTATGCCCTTCGCGTCATTCTGGAGATCGTTACGGACGACAACGTCTATGGACTGGGTGAGGTACCCGGCGGTGAGCGCCCTGCTGCAGCGCTGGAAGCCGCACGCGAAGTCGTCATCGGCAAGGACCCATTCCAGCTGAACGCGATCAAGAGGGGCCTGTATGAGCGATTCGGCGAAGGGAGCTTGGCGTTGAACGGCGACGAGCCGTGGGACCACAGGACACTCATGCTCGCAATTAGCGCCATCGAGGTCGCGTGCTACGATGTCATGGGCAAAGTCACAGGCCGGCCCGTGTGTGATCTGCTCGGCGGGCGCTCGCGCGACCGAGTCGATTTCTCTGCCTATCTCTTTTACAAGTATGAGGGCGCGGGGGGCGCGCTCGGATTCGATACGGACCCAGACGCAACCGGTTGGGCGGCTGCGCGCCAGAAGGCGGCTCTGGATCCGGAAGGCGTTGTGGCCGAGGCAAAGGCCATGTGCGACGAGTTTGGCTTCAAGTCGATCAAGCTGAAGGGCGGCGTCTTTCCACCGCCTGAAGAAGTAGCGGCCATGAAGGCGCTGCAAGCGGCTTTCGGTCCCGATGTGCCCCTGCGCCACGACCCGAACGCTATCTGGTCGGTGGATACGGCCATCAAATACGGCAAAGAGATGGAGGGCGTGCTGGAGTACTATGAAGATCCGGTGCGGGGCCAGGAGTCGATGGCGGCAGTCGGCAAGGCGCTAGATATACCCATGGCGACGAACATGTGCACCACGCGCTTCGAGCACTTGCCGGGGAGCATCAGGCTTGGTTCGGAGGACGTGATTCTGAGCGATCACCACGGTTGGGGCGGATTGCTCAGCACGGTGGAGCTGGCGCGCATCTGCAAGACGTTTGGCCGCGGGGTCTCTATGCATTCCAACAGCCACGTGGGCATCACCATGGCGGCCATGGTTCAAGTCGCTGCGGCAGTGCCGAATCTCGACTTCGCCTGTGACACACACTACCCATGGCAGTCGGAAGAAGTCATCATGGGCGGACGATTTGCGTTCGACGACGGAGCGCTACCGGTCTCGAACGAACCGGGCCTTGGGATTGAACTTGATCGCGAGGCGCTGGCAAAGCTACACGATCGATACGTGGCCTGCGGGCTCACCCAACGCAATGACGAAATCGAGATGCAGAAGGTGAATCCCGGCTGGACATTTCAAGAGACGCGCTGGTGAACTAACGCGACAGAGGGAAAGGAACGGGTTGTGAACGGCAAGGAGCGCGTGCAGGCTGCACTGCGACACGAAGAGGCGGACCGCGTTCCCTGTGGCGAGAACGAGGTCGACTATCTCGTCGTCGAGGAACTGCTGGGTTATGAGACGCTCTACAATTCGCGCTGGCGCGAACGTCAGGCCCTATGGGACGGGCGCCGGTCCGAGATCGTCGCCGATTACGGTAAGGCACAGGTTGACCTCGTGCGCGCGCTGGAATGGGATTATGTGCGCGTGCAGGCGATGGCCGTGGACAAGGAATACCATCGTCCGCAGATGACAGGGCCCTACTCGTGGCTGGACGAGAATGGCCGCGAAGTAGAGTACAGCCCCGAAGTGGGCAATATCGCAACGTTCGTAGCCGATGCGGACATGAGCATCGACGATCTGCCGGACCCGGACGACGATTTTGTCGCGGACGAATCACAGTTGGAGGCCATCCGGCATGTGGTGGCGGAGTTGGGCGATACGCACTTCATCATCGGTCGATCCCCGGTGGACGGGACCTTCCCGTTTCAGCAAACGGTGGGAATGCAGGAGTTTCTGGTGCGAATGATCACCGATCCGGAGTTCGTGGATAGGGCGGTGGAAGTGTACGTCAAGCGCTCGATTGCGTATATCGAGGCGATGCTGGATGCTGGCGTGGACGCGGTGATGGTAACCGACGACTATTCGGGTAACAAAGGCCCGTTTATGGGGCCGGAGCGTTTTCGGCGTTTCGTTGCGCCCGGCATCGAGCGGCAGGTGGCGGCCGCGCATGCCAAAGGCGGGTACTTTGTGAAGCACACCGACGGCAATACGTGGCCCATTCTGGACGACTTGATCGCCACCGGCATCGACGCCTGGCACGGTATACAGCCAAACATCGGCATGGATCTGAAACTTCTCAAGGAGAAATATGGAGATCAGCTCTGCTTCTTTGGCGGCATCAATTGCGAAACCCTCGTTGAGGGGACGCCCGAACAGGCACGTGCAGAGGTAAAATATGCGATAGAGCACGCGGCCCCAGGAGGCGGCCTGGTGATTGCAACAGGGAACGTGCTGCAGCCGGGGACGCAGTTACGCAATTATCTCGCCGCACGCGAGGCAGTGCGCGAATATGGAACATATCCTATTGCCATCTGAGTGCCCGGCGGCGCCGTTGTCGACCCGAGTTTTGGTGATCGGTTCGGCGTTCCGGTAGACTGGGATGCCGGTAACTGACTCGCCGCCTATTAGCGCGATTCGCTCGCGAACCAGGAGACTGCCATGACAACAGCGACACTACTAGAGCAAGATCGGGCGCACATGTTGCACCCGCTACATCACCCAAGCGCACACGTGTCACCGCTGATCTTCGAGTCCGGTCACGGCGTATGGTTGCGCACTATCGACGGACGTGAAGTGATCGATGGGCTTGCCGGACTTTGGAATGTGTTGTTGGGCCATGGTGTCAAGGAACTGGCCGATGTGGCACAAGAGCAGATGGCGAAGCTGGCATACTGCTCGAGCTATGTCGGGTCCGGAAACGTACCTGCTATCGAGCTGGCCGACGCCATGGCCGGCTGGGCATATCCGAGCCTCAATACGACCTTCTTCACCTCCGGCGGCGCAGAATCCAACGAGAGCGCGTTCAAGACCGTCCGTTACTATTGGCGCCGGCTTGGTCAGCCGGAGAAATACAAGGTGATCGCTCGTGAGCGCGCGTACCACGGCATTACACTCGCTACGATGAGCGCTACAGGCCTAACGGGTTATTGGCCGATGTTTGAGCCGCGGGTGCCTGGCTTTTCGCATATCCCCGCACCGTATCCATATCGCTTCGCAGGGACTGTAGAGGACGGCGAAACGATTGGCCAGGCTGCGGCACGTGCGCTGGAGGAGGAAATTCTGCGTCAGGGCCCCGAGACCGTAGGAGCATTCATTGCGGAACCGGTGCAGGGGGCAGGCGGCGTGATTGTGCCGCCGGAAGATTACTTCCCGCTCGTGCGCGACATCTGTGACAAGTACGACGTCCTCCTGATCGCAGACGAGGTGATTACCGGTTTTGGCCGCACCGGCGACTGGTTCGGTCTGACGCGGTACGGCATCGAGCCCGACATCATGTCCTTCGCCAAGGGCGTTACCAGCGGATATCTGCCGTTGGGCGGCATTCAGATATCCGACAAGATCCGTGAGGTCATCATGGATGCCCCCGCGGACCAGATCTGGATGCACGCGTACACGTATTCCGCGCACCCGACCTGTACGGCCGTGGGACTGAAGAATGTCCAGTTGCTGCGCGAATGGGACTTGGCGAACAAATCCGCGGCCCAGGGAAAGCGGTTGTTGGCCGGATTGCAGGGGTTAGCAGAAGAGCTCCCGGCCATCGGCAATGTTCGCGGCCAAGGATTGCTTTGCGCCGTCGAATTGGTTGCCGACCGAGAGACGAAGGAACCTGCAGGGACCGGCGCCAAGGTACGTGCGGCAGCGATCGAGCATGGTCTATACACGCGGGCTATCGGCGATATCATCGCCTTTGCGCCGCCTCTGGTCATCAGCGACGATGAGGTTGATCGAATGGTGGAAATTATGGGCGAGGCCATCGCTGCGGTTCAGCCGTAACGGAGCGACACGAGGACCCGCCCTCGCCAATTCCGAAACTGTCTGTGCCGGGTGATCAATCGCCGCTGATCACCCGGCCCCTTTTTTGTACTTGGTTTGCGTAGTTGAAAGACCGTAACAATCAGGTTCCAGACGAAGGGCATGGCAATGAAGGAACTCTATCCGATCCTGGAGTATGACCCCGATCCCCACGCGATCATCGAGCCGGGCAGACTGACCGACATTCTCCCGGCGATGCCCGAACACGGCGTGATCACGTTCTTTCAGGACGTGCTGGACGAACTCGTCAGCCAGGGATTGGCAAGAGAGATTGCGTCGATGGGGAGCGAGATGGGCCGCCACCCCGTATATGTGATTGAAGAACAGGGGCGAGAGTTGGCGCTCTTCCATCCCGGCGTGGGCGCACCGCTGGCGGCAGGAATACTGGAAGAGGTGATTGCACTGGGTTGTCGCAAGCTGATTGTGTGTGGCGGCGCAGGTGTACTGGACCGCGAGATCGCGGCTGGGCATCTGGTGGTGCCCGTAGCCGCAGTGCGTGACGAGGGTACTTCCTATCACTATCTGCCGCCTGGTCGCGAGGTCGAACCCTCCGCAGCAGCGGTTGCCGCCATCGAATCCGTACTAACTGATGAAGGTATCCCCTACGTGAAGGGCAAGACCTGGACGACCGACGCCTTCTACCGGGAGACGCGGCAGCGGATGGCGTTGCGACGAGCGGAGGGCTGCCTCACCGTGGAGATGGAGGCAGCCACGCTATTCGCCGTGTCAAAGTTCCGCGGTGTTCACCTGGCGCAGATATTGTACGGAGGCGACAACCTGGACGCTGAGCAGTGGGACATGCGCCGCTGGCCAAAGCGATCCGACGTGCGGAGGATGTTGGTGAAGCTGGCAGCAAAGGTGAGCCTCGCCATCGATGAATTTGTCGAAAAGGCGTAGGCATGACTACGGCTACCAGTTCGTAAACGAACCGTCCACGCGCTGAAGGCGCGGGTTCTCCTTCTGCTGGAAAGGATGCGCTCTAGCGGCCTCACGATCGAACTCAATACCCAGGCCCGGCCTGTCAGAAGGAAGCAGGTAACCGTCTTCCCATTCGGGTTGCACGGGAACCACATCGGTGAGGACGGTACCCGTCTTGCGCGGCTGCTCCTGAACGCCGAAATTGGACGTAGCCAAATTGAGTTGAAGACAGGCCGCTGATGAGACAGGGCCTAACGGATTGTGCACGGCCAGTTTGATGTAGTGCGTTTCACACCAACCCGCGATCTTGCGCGCCTCGGTGAAGCCGCCGGCAATACATAGGTCAATGCGCGCGTAGTCGATCCATTCTTCCTCGATGAGCTGTCGGAACTCCCATTTGGAGCTGAATTGCTCGCCTGCGGCCAGCGGTACGTGGGTGCGGGGGCGCAGAGTCTTGAACGAGTCGGGGTTTTCGGAGCGCAGGGGATCTTCGATGAAGTAAGGTCGGAAGCATTCGACCTCGCGGCAGAGCCAAAGGGCGTCGGGCAAGTCCAGGCGCGTGTGAACGTCGAACGTCAGTTCAATATCTTCGCCTACAGCCTCGCGCACAGCCTGAAATTGACGGATGGCCGCCAACACCGCCGGACGTGGTTCCAACGTCTCGCCGTCCTGTGGCAACCCCCAGCGCACAAATTTCCAGCCTGCCTCAGTAGTCTCCAGGCAGGACTCGACCAGTGGCTCTACCTCCATGGCATGGCCTTGATTGTGCGGGTAACAGACTACCCGGTCGCGTACCTTGCCTCCCAGCAGTTCGTAAATGGGCACGCCAAGGGCCTTGCCGCGGATATCCCAGAGGGCGATATCGATGGCGGACATAGCCGATGTGAGGACACGCTGTGCCGGGAAGAAGCCTCCCCGAAAGAGCAACTGCCATATGTGTTCAATGCGAGAGGCATCCAACCCGACGAGCATGGGGCGGAAGTGATCGATAGCACCCATGACGGCCAGTTCACGACCCGTGAGCCCGGCCTCGCCGACGCCGTAGATTCCCTCATCGGTGTCTATAACAACGAACAGGAAATTCCGCGATCCACCCCACACAGGGTAGCATTCTATACTGGTGATTTTCATCGTATCCATACTCCGTGATTGCTGAAGGAATAGGCGGAGGTTCTATAGGCATGGTCCACAGCAAGCGCCGCATACTAGCCGCGGACCGCTGTTGGTTACGTTCCATCATACTCGAACGAATTCGTTCGCGAAAGACATGGGCCAGCTTCGAGAGAACGTCCAGCCGCGAAATTCGCAATCGGCGGAGGCCGTGTCAGTAGCTCCCATGGCAATTTGTAAAGGTCGATATCACCGGACATCTCAATCTGCAGCTTCAATGAGGAGTGAATTCAATGACCGATCGAGTTGAAGACAACGTCAACACCTATTCAAGACCATCAGAACTCAAGATCACTGACTTGCGCATCGCCAACCTGTCGGGAATACCCATGCGCAAGGTTTCTATTATTCGACTGGACACAAACCAGGGGCTTGTCGGCTATGGCGAAGTGCGCGACGGCGGCACCGAGAACTATGCGCTCATGCTCAAGCGACACCTAGTGGGCGAGAACCCCTGCAACGTCGACAAACTCTTCCGCAGAGTCAAGCAGTTCGGCCACCATGCCCGACAGGCAGGCGGTGTCTGCGGCATCGAGATGGCATTGATGGATTTGGCCGGCAAAGCATACGGCGCACCGGCATATCAACTTGCTGGTGGAAAGTTTCGTGACAAGATATTGTGCTATTCAGATACGCCAACCGAAAAAGATGGCCTTGCCATGGGCAAGCGCCTGAAGGAGCGGATGGATCGCGGCTTCAAGTTCCTGAAGATGGATGTAGGTATCGGTCTGCTTCAGGATATTCCAGGTACGCTGAGCGCGCCTCCCGGAATGCTGGAGAGTCGCGAGATCATGCACCAGTTCACGGGTATACAGATCACCGAAAAAGGTATTGAGATCCTCTGCGATTATGTGGAGAAAGTACGGTCGGTGGTGGGATACGAGATCCCGCTTGCGGTCGATCACTTCGGGCATATCGGCCTGGATTCTTGCATTCGGCTGGGCCGGGCGCTGGATAAGTATACGCTTGCCTGGTACGAAGACATGATCCCGTGGCAGTTCCCGGAACAATGGCGACAGATCACGGACGCGGTGACTACGCCGACGTGCACGGGCGAGGACATCTACCTCAAGGAAGGCTTCCTGCCGCTGTTTGAGCAGCAGGCAATCCGCGTCATTCATCCGGACTTGGCTAGTTCCGGCGGTATTCTGGAGACGAAAAAGATCGGCGATTTGGCCCAAGAGCACGGCGTTGCTATGGCTATGCACATGGCAGGTTCACCGATTTCTGCGCTGGCGAATGTACATTGCGCGGCAGCCACGGAGAACTTCATGGTCCTGGAGAACCACTCGGTGGATCTTCCCGATTGGAATGGCCTGATCGAGGGCTTGCCGAATCCGCTGATTCAAGACGGCTACATTCAAGTCCCTGAAACGCCCGGTCTTGGCTTCACCGACATCAATGAGGAGATGTTCCGCAAGTATCTGGATCCGAAGGCGCCGGTGTACTTCGAGCCTTCGGATGCGTGGGATAGCGACTGGTCGTGGGATCGATTGTGGAGTTGAGTAGCCAATTGCTTTGATGGCGATGTGAATGCCTCTGAGAAGCGGGCGCTCCGGAAGGACGCCCGCTTTGTCTTTTGCTGGCCGAAGTGCGTTCCTCTTTGCCGAATCGGCGCGGCTGGCAGAAAATAGACGCACAGCAGCAACTAAGTATCCAGAAAGGAAGCTATCGTGAAATACACGTACCTCGGACGTACTGGACTCCAGGTCAGCCGTCTGTGCTTGGGCACGATGAATTTCGGTACGCAGACGAGTGAAGCCGATAGCCACGCGATCATGAGCCGTGCTTTGGATGAAGGCGTCAATTTCTTCGACACCGCTAACCGGTATGGCCGCGACGTCAGCCTCGGATTCACTGAACAGATCATCGGGCGCTGGTTGGCTGCAGATGGCTCGCGACGCGACAGCATCGTTTTGGCCACCAAGGTCTACGGAGCGATGGGAGAGGGTATCAACGACAAGGGGTTATCCGCATATCACATCCGAAAGGCGTGTGAAGACAGCCTGCGTCGCCTGCAGACAGACCACATTGACCTCTATCAGATGCACCATGTGCAGCGCAATACGCCGTGGGAAGAGATCTGGCAGGCGATGGAGCAGCTTGTGCGTGAAGGGAAGATTCTGTACGTAGGCAGCAGCAACTTTGCCGGACTGCACATTGCGCTGGCCCAGTTCGCGGCGGAAAAGCGGAACTTCCTGGGTCTCGTCTCCGAGCAGAGCCTTTACAACCTGCGCGAGCGTACGGTAGAGCTGGAGGTGGTGCCTGCGTGCGAAACGTTTGGCCTTGGGCTCATTCCGTGGAGCCCCCTCGCCGGCGGCTTGCTCGGTGGCGCGCTCAAGAAGGCAACGGAGGGGCGCCGTTCGTCCGAGCGCATTCAGGAGCAAACCGAGGCGCACCGGCCGCAACTGGAGGCGTATGAGGCCCTGTGCGACCAGCTTGGCGAGTCTCCGGCCGATGTCGCACTTGCCTGGTTGCTACACCAGCCCGCGGTGACCGCTCCTATCATTGGGCCGCGTACTATGGAACAGTTCACCGAGAGCCTGCGCGTGCCCGATATTGAGCTGGATGAGGATGCGCTGGCGCAGCTGGACGAGATTTGGCCAGGGCCAGGCGGCGCCGCGCCTGAGGCGTACGCTTGGTAGCGAGACAAGTGCGTGGCGTCGAATATGAGGGCTCGGCAAGCATTTCTAGATTTATAAGCTCTCCGGCACCGGGCGGACGCAGCGTCGCTTGCACCACATGCAGTGTGTTGGGTGCACATTGCGCCCCTAATCCACGGCTATGAAATAGAAACAGGAGCCAAGAATGAGCAGTGAACATTCTCCGCTACGTACTGCCATCATCGGAACCGGCAAGCGATCCGATTATCTCTACGGACCGCTGATCAAGGCCATGTCTTCCGACACTGAGCTGGTAGCGGTATGGGGACGGAGCAAGGATTCGGCGCAACGGTTAGGCGAGAGCCTTGGTGCGCCCTGGTACACGGATCTGGACCGCCTCATGCGGGAGACCGCTCCTTCGATTGGCATCGTCTCGGTGAATTACAGTGCCAACGGTGAAGCCGGTTTGATGGCGGTGGAACATGGATTACATGTGTTGCTGGAGACACCGATTGCGCACAAGCTTAGCGAGGCAGACGCGATCATTCAGGCGGCCCAGAAGCGCGGGTTGAGAGTCGAGGTGGCGGAGCAGTTCCATCGCCGTCCGCTGGAGGCCATTAAGCTGAAACTGATCGAATCTGGCATCTTCGGGAGGGTATACAGCTCGTTCAACGATTTCGCAGGGCACGGCTACCACGGCGTCAGCGTAATGCGCAGCTATCTGGGCTTTGATGCGAAGCCGGTACAGGTGATAGGCGCCATTGGCGAATATGAGCTTGGTAGTCACTGGGCGCGCATAGGAGACAAGGTTGGACGACGCACGGAGTCGCAAGAACATGGAATCGTGCAGTTCGAGGATGGTCGACTGGGCATCTTCCATTGGACCAATCCCGGCTACGACCTCCCTTTGCGTTGGTGGCGCAGCAGCCGTTTCTTGGCTGAGAAAGGGATGGGGATCACCGTAGGCGTCGGTCTGGATGTCGAGGAGCGACTGAGCATTCTGGCGCCGGACGGGGAATGGCCGCTGTTCATCCAACTAGAGCGCCGTCTGGAGCGCGTGGACGGCGGCGCATTGGAGGCAATGGTAGCGCATACAGGCGACCGGGACATCCCCACTGTTCGATGGGAGAATCCATTCCGGCCGGCGAAACAGGGCCATGGACCGGAATGGAATGACGACGCTATCGGGGTGGCAGGCTGCATACTCAGCTTGGTTGAAGCCGTGCGAAGCGGCGGCGAACCCACCTATGGAGCCCTACAGGCGCGTCTGGACCAAGAGATTATCGTGGCGCTACGACAGTCAGCGGCCGCCGGCGGAACGCCACAGTCACTGCCGCTCGATCCGGCGGCGCAAAGCGTGTGAAACAAGACCTCGACAGGGCACTTATTCTTTAACGCCCCAGATCACTGCGACAGCCAAGGCGGCAATGGCGGCCACGAACCAGAAGGTCATTTGGTAGGCGGCAATTGTCGTTCTGTTCAGCAGTATCTGTTGCAGGAAGACGCCGATTACGGTGAGGCCGACGATGCTGCCAAAGAAGCGTCCCATGCTATAGAGGCCCGCTGCAGTGCCCGATTCCTTGTGCGGAATATGGGACATGGCCAGACCGTGGAGCACGGCCAGCGAAAGGCCGGCGCCCAGCCCATACACTACGAGGACTGGCGGAATCACCCAGACAGGTGCGGTCTCTGGCAATAGGGCAATTGTGGAGATGGCGACAGTCTGCATTGACAGTCCGACGGCCACCGGCATTCGTCTGCTCCATCTGTCGGCTAATCGACCGCCATAGCGAACAGTCAACAGCAGAGACGCGGCCATGAACGAAATGAATAGTCCTACTCTTGCCGCGCGCAGGCCGTGGACGTCGACAAGGTAGAGCGGTATCAACATGCCAATGCTGCTCATCAAGAACATACGCATGCCCGCGACAATTGAGGCGCGTCCAAATCCCCGGTAACGATAGAGACGTAGCGGCACGAGTGGTTTGACTGTTCGCTGTTCGCGCAAGAGAAAGGTGGCGGTGAATACGACCGCCAGCGTCAGCATGCGCCAGTCGCGCAGAGGCTCCACGCCCGTGATCGCTCGACTGGAGAAATACGCCACGAATGAGATGATTGCACCGCTGAGCAGAATCAAACCCAGCCAATCGAATCTGCGTAGGAAACCTGGCTGTGCCGGCGGCCTCATGCTGGGAACGCGTCCACGCACCACATATAGGGCGACGACAGATGCCATGATGCCAGGCACGAAGATCGAATGCCAACCCCAGCGATCGATGAGGAAACCGCCAATGAGCGGGGCGACCATTGTCGTCGCAGGGCCGGTGGAACTCCACGTACCGAGTGCCTTCCCTTGCTCTCCGGGCGGAAAAAGATCTGTAATGATCGCGATACAGAGTGGGTTGACGCCTGCTGTCCCCACGCCCTGCAGAATTCTGCCGGCATAGAGGAAAATGAGTGTCGGAGACAAGAGGCAGATCACCGTTCCGGCCGAGAACACGACGATACCGAATGAAAACAGTCTTCGTTTGCCCAAGCTGTCGCCCAGTTGTCCATAGACGGGCGTGAAGAGTACGAAGGGCAACATATAGGCTGTCACCAACAACGCGACCGCATCTGCGTGAATGCCAAAATAGTCTCGTATCGAAGGCAGCGCCACCCCAAACATCTGAAGGTTCAAGATGGTCATGCCCATGGGCACCATGAGGCCAATGAGAATGGCGCGTAAGTTGACGCTGGATCTGGCAGAGGCGGGCGCTATTTGAGAAACTTTGTCGGCGCTACCGTATGGTAGTTCGGATCGGGAAATCGGCTGGGATAAGTGAGAGGCAGCTGATTGCTTTTGCTGTGTATCGTCCAATGCGGATAGTTGTCTCGTCAACGAGCTGTCGGTCCTGGGCGTCTGCTAGCAGCAATGAATCTTCACCACTATAGCATCAGCGCGATTGTCCACCAACATTGCCGGCGAGAGCGTGCTTGTGTAAGGCGGAAACAGGGCAAAGTGAGTGCAACTGGCACAGCGGATACCGATCATTTGCTGCCTGTTTCATAATCGGCGTTGTCAGTGGAGTCTTCGGGGCACTGCAAAGAACCGATTATGGCTGCCAAGATACGCAGCATCGGCGTGTTTCCATTGCCTTTAGGACGCGATGATCCGTATCTTGACCCACTGGAGGCAGGTTCGGTAATTAGCAGCCGCGGCTACTAGTTCCGACCGGAAATGGGACGATCTACGCCGTCTTTGAGCAGACGGCTTCAGTGAGAGTGACTACGGAAGAAGGGGGCGGCCGGCTGGGGAGAGTCGTTCGGCGTGATTGATCCGGCAGCAGTTCCCACGATCATCAAAGAAATGCGCCGCACGTATGATTATTTTTAATTGCCATGCGGTCCCGGCCTAAGTGTGGAGCCGGCGGCCGAACTGTTGCTCTTTTTGGCGGGCTAACGCGATACGTCCTACCTAATATGCTGTCCAGCCGCCGTCAATAGTGATGCCCGCACCGGTAACGAAAGATGAAGCATCGCTGGCGAGGAATACTGCCAGCCCCTTGATCTCGTCCAACTCACCCCAGCGCTTGAGGGGAATCTTGGAAACGAATTCACGATATGCCTCTGGATCTTTCTCGATGGGCAGGTTCATCTCCGTGGCGAAGGGACCTGGCAACATGGCGTTGACGGTTATACCGTGGGACGCCCACTCTAGCGCCAGTGCGCGCGTCATCTGCAGGATGGCGCCTTTGCTGCTGGCGTATGGGGTGCGATCTGCTAGCGCGATGATCGAGAGCGTAGATCCCATGTTGATGACGCGGCCGTAGTTGCGTCCTTTCATGTGACCTGCCAGGGCCCGGCACATGAGCCAAGGACCGATCACGTTCACAGTCTGAACGCGTGTGAACTCATCCAGTGTGAGATCATCGATTCTGCCGCGTATATTGATGCCGGCGTTGTTGACGAGAATATCCATGTGGGCGAAGTCCGACAGTGCTTGGTGAACTAAGCTGTCGACCTGGTCGGGAACCGTGACATCGCACGAATAGCCGCGGCAGCGATTGCCTGTGCTGTCTGCGATTTCGCTCGCCACCGCAGCAGCTTCGTCTCCATGGCGGCTGACGACGGCGACCTGCGCGCCTGCCTCGGCCAGTCCTTCCGCCATAGTGCGACCCAGCCCCTTGGTTGCGCCGGTAACCAGCGCGCATTTTCCTGTTAGTGAGAACTGATCCATAACGTTCACAGGGGGCTCCTTGCTTGGCTTCTCGATTTCTGTCCGCAGTACGGCGTCCTTGTATTGCGCAGAATTCTAAATGCTATTCACCGGGCGACCAACCGTAGAGTGGGACGAGTGACAACAGGTGAAAAAGCCACAGGTTTGACGCGCCACGATCTCCACCCGTATAATGCCACGGGCATTCCGCTCCCAACGTTGACGCCTGCGACACGGGCGCCAGCGAGGACGCCGGCGACTTGCCAGCGCCGACATTTGCGGCAAACGGGCTGGCGGGGTTCGCGGTTTCTTGAGAGCATTGTGCTTGGGAGTGGATTTAACGTCGATCGTGTTCGCGTAGTCCGGTGGTAGTGGCCGGCTGCCACACGGATGGAATCAAAAGCATAGGAGATCTGCATGGCTGTCTTTGAATCGGACCAGCAACTATATTCCGTGTTGCAGAGCGTTTTCGATAGACTTGCTGCGGAGCCAAGAAACGCGGACAAACTCGCCAAGACAAACCTTGTCCTACGCATGAACTTCACCGATCCTGCCGCGCAGGTGATGCTTGATGGCAGGCACCCGGCTACAGAGGTTTTCTATGGTCCAACGCCCGGCAAAGCCAATATGGAGTTTAGTATGTCGGCCGACTTGTTGCACCATATTTGGATGGGCGACATGAGTACGAGCCAAGCATTCTTCTCGGGTCAGATCAAGACCAAGGGCAATTTTATGAAGGCGATGCAATTAATCGAGCTTTTCCGCGAATGCGAGCGCGTCTACCCCGCGGTTGCGGCCGAATACGACCTGCAGTAGGTTACATCGTTTCAGGGCAGCGGCCCGATCGGGTACGGATCGCACCTATCAGAAGGTCAGAACCCGCCTTTCCTTCTCGACTGGGAATTTTCCGAATTGCTTTGACACCCCGATTCGCAGGAGCTATAATTCGGGTGCCCAAGGAGAGGAAGGATGGAACCGGAAACGCGTGGTAGGGAGACGATAGCGTGATCGATTCCGATGAGATCAAACAGCGGATCGACATCGTAGACTACATATCGCGCTATACCCCGCTGAAGAAATCAGGAAGACAATATAGCGGCCTGTGCCCGTTCCATACGGAGAAGACACCAAGTTTCTACGTATATCCGGACCAGGGTTCGTGGCACTGCTACGGAGCGTGCAGCACCGGCGGCGACGTGATCTCCTTCCTCATGAAGAAGGAGGATTTGACGTTTCTCGAGGCGCTGAAGATCCTGGCGCAGGAAACCGGTGTAGACGTCTCGCGAGTAGGCGACGAAAGCCAGGCAAAGCGCCAATCGCTTTACGAGTTGAACGATGAGGCCGCAGTGTTTTTCAGTGCTATGCTCAAAGATAGCCCGCAGGCCGAACATGCGAGAGCCTATATTGCCGCTCGAGGCATTGACGACGCGTCGGTCGAGAAATTTGGTATCGGTTTCGCCCCTGACGGTTGGACCCGTTTGCGCGACCATCTTCTCGAACGGGGATTTGATCTTCAGACGCAGCTTACGGCCGGCGTAGTCAAGCATCATGAAGAACGCGATTCGTATTACGATGCTTTTCGCAATCGAGTAATCGTCCCCATTCGGGATCGTCGGGGGCGTGTCATTGGGTTTGGGGGTCGCGTGCTGGATGACAGTCAGCCGAAATACCTGAACACGGCCGACTCGCCTGTGTTCCGCAAATCCAACGTGGTATTTGGCATCAATTTGGCGTACGATGCCATCCGCGAAGCCGACCGAGCTGTCATTGTCGAAGGCTATATGGACGTTATTGCGGCGCATCAATATGGGTTCAACAATGTGGTGGCCTGCATGGGCACTGCACTTACGACAGAACAGCTTCGGCAAATACAGCGCGCCACGCGCAAGTTTGTGTTGGCGCTGGACGCAGATAGCGCAGGACAGCAAGCCACCATCCGCGGCCTGAATCAGGCGCGCAGAGGTCTGGATCGTGTTTCCAAGCCGGTGGCCAGGCCCGGTGGAGGCGTTCGACTGGAAGAACGCCTGGGCGCCGAACTGTTCATATCCTCTATGCCCGAGGGTATGGACCCTGACGATGTAATTCGCCAGGATCCGGAACAGTGGAAGTCACTGGTCGACAACGCTCAGCCCCTCGTGGACTATTTCTTCAAAGTCATTGAGGAGCAATACGACCTATCGGGCGCCAGCGGTAAGGGGGCCGCCGTAAGCGCATTGGCGCCGCTGATTGCCGAGCTGGACGACGACATCGCACAGCAGCACTATATTCAGAGGCTTAGCCGGCTGGTCGCGATCGACGAAGTGACGATATCGGGTCGTGTACAGGCATCCACTGCCACTAGCTCCATTCCCGTTTCGGCGCGGCGCCAGTCCCGGCAACGTCCAGCGACAGGCGCTGCGAATAGCGTTGACGCGCCTTGGCGGTCAAACGGCTCTTCTCAGTATGCAGTTTCACCGCCTCCCGTACAGCCCCTGCGACCACTGGACCAGGAGGAATATCTGCTGGCGCATTTGTTACGCCAGCCGGAACTGATAATCTGGATGAGTACGAGGGCGCAAGAATTGATCATTGCGCCGCCAGTTGCAGAAGACTGGCAAAATGTTGAAAATCGGGAAGTGTATCGAGCTTTGAAGCTGTTTCTTGCTGGCGATGGGTCCTGGGAACCGGAACTTTTCCAGGAGAGTGTACCCGAACCGCTTCACGGACGTCTCGGCAGGCTCATGGCCCAGGCATACAAGTTGCCGGAGCATGACCCGGAGGAGTTGCGTACAGATATGCTGAAGGTTCTGGTGCGCATGCGGATTGATCGTCTGAAGTCGGACAATCTCGGCATCAAGTTCGCAATTGACGACGCACAGCGTTCCGGAGATACTGACGCGGTTCGTAGCTTTGACGCTACGAATAACCGCAACTTGCGGGAACTAAACCACCTGCAAAGCACGTTAGCCGACCTGACAAAAGTATTGTTGGCTAACGGACGGTCACATAGAAGCATCAAGGTTCGTTAGGCCGCTTCGGCGGGCGAGGAGACAGATGGCAAAGCAGCGCGGGTCAGGAAAGACGAACAAGGACAGCCCAAGCTCAAAATCGATAACATCGCTGCGACGGTCCAGCTCCGGCAGCGAGCTGGATGAGTATATAAATTTGGGCGAAGAGAGCGAAGACGAAGAGGAAGATCTCTTTGACGATATCCCCGAAGATGATGATGACGAGGATCAGGCGACGCCGATTCCGCGTATCGAACGGGATACCAAGATGGAGGAAGAGGTCGAACAGGAAAAGAGCAAGCCGATCGAGAAGCTAGTGGAGGATGTACCTGAACTTCAGGGACAGACACTCGATCCGGTTCGCATGTACTTGCGCGACATCGGGCGCCATCCGCTGCTCACGGGCGAAGAAGAGCTTGAACTCGCGCGGCAGATCGCAGAAGGTAAAACTGCCGAAGCGAAACTTGAATCCGGTGAGATCAAAGACCCCGATGAAATATTTGATCTAGAACAGATCGTCGCAGTTGGCAGGGAAGCGCATAATACTCTGGCGCGCAGCAATTTGCGACTCGTCGTCAGTGTGGCCAAGCGCTATATTGGCCGCGGGCTGAATTTCCTTGACTTGATCCAGGAAGGAAATATGGGCCTCTTGCGTGCAGTGGACAAATTCGACCACACGCTTGGTTTCAAGTTCAGCACGTACGCTACCTGGTGGATCCGCCAAGCGATCAGCCGTGCAATTGCCGACCAAGCCCGCACGATTCGCATCCCCGTACATATGGTGGAGACGATCAACCGCCAGTCCCGCATTAAGCGGAATCTCCAGCAGGAACTGCACCGAGAACCGACCTTCGAAGAGATTGCGCTGGATATGGATTTTGTGGAACCAGATGAAGCTGAACGCATTCGCGCAGCCTGGAGTGATGAACTACCGTTGGAGCCGGACTTGCAGCGTGCGCTCGAACGCGCGTCCGCGAAGGTACGCAAGATCCAGAGACTGAGTCAGGAGCCTCTGAGCCTCAATACGCCGGTTAGTCCCGACGAAAACAGCTTTCTCGGTGATTTCATCGAGGACGACAGTTTGCCAGGCCCAGTGGACTCCGCCAGCCGCCGGCTGCTCAAGGAGCACATGCATGAAATCCTGGACGGGCTCAACGAGCGGGAGCGCAGAGTGCTCATTATGCGATTCGGGTTGGAGGACGGCGTCACGCGTACACTTGAGGATGTCGGTCGCGAGTTTGACGTGACACGCGAACGGGTGCGTCAAATCGAAGCCAAGGCGCTGCGCAAGCTTCGCCATCCTTTGCGCAGCCGCAAACTGCGTGATTATCTTGCTTAGTGTCGATGAATGACCATCGCCGGGATAGTACCGGCAATGCCGAGCAACTAGCTTTCCGAGGGTCACTTGAAGGCGAGTGACCCTTTGTGTAGCACGCACCTACACTGCGCACCGATCCCTTGTTCGCCAAAGTGGTGCCCGAATTTGACAATCGCAGCGCAGGTTGGATACAATCCGAATCCTATGCGCAGCGAGTGATCCTCGGTAGCTCAATCGGCAGAGCGTGCGGCTGTTAACCGCAATGTTGGAGGTTCGAGTCCTCCCCGGGGAGCCTGAACACAGCGCACAGAGGGAGGAACCTTCTGGATGCCCAACGGGTAACTGGAAGGTTCTATTTATTTCCACCGCTGATCATTACTGCGCGGCGAGTTTGTTTCGGGCGAATCTTTGGGACTTCAAGGCCCGACTGCTCTCGCCCACCTAATCGCGTGGATGTGCGCCTATTGAGCGGCAAGCGCTTGCGCCGCTTCCGTATAGCTTGGTCGCAAAGTAAGTGCGGTGGAAAATGAAGCTCGCGCTTGCTCCACGTCTCCGAGGGCGGCGAGGCCAAGCCCTCGCCAATAGTACAACTCCTCTACATTTGTCGTCGTTGCCAGCGTCTGTTCTACCGTCGATACGAGTTGTGCAAAGCGACCGGTACGGTAGTAGGCTTCCAGCGGTCCGAACTGGTACCAGAGCATCCGCCATGGCAGTCCAATCGCCGTCGCCTGGTCGTATGCGGATACGGCTTCTTCAAAGCGTTGCAGCGCCGCGAGTGCAGAACCCTGATTGAACCATGCGAATGCGTCGTTTGGGTCTTCCTGTGTTTCCAATTGCGCGTGCTCCAGCGCCCGGGTCCACATGACCGTGTCATCCATTTGTTCGCCCAACGCGAAACGCAATGTCTCCACCTCGTCTGGCCGATAAAGCACCACGTATGTGCGGTTGAACACCGGCCACTGTTGGTCCAGTACCTGGTAGGGGACGCTGATTCCCGCGTACGTGCCAACGGGATCTACGAGGCCCTCCGCCACGTAGCTGTCATAGGCGATCCACTCCTTCGTTTCGTTGTCATACCCTGTCAGCAGCCGGTAATGCCCGAATCCATCGTCCGGCTCCGGTTCAAGCCAGACTTCGACGAGTACAGGCAGACCGTTGCTCAGGAGTCTTTTCAGAATTGTAGCGTCTCCGTTCACCCTGGTGATGGCCTGCAGGCCCTGCGTGCGGGCGAAGGCGGCGAGTTCTTCGGCGCTCACATTCTTGTCTTCCCCATTCGGCCGAAGTGAAAAGGCAATATCAGCTTGAGTCAGATCGGAACCAAAATAGCTTAAGGCCATGGCCATAGTAGCAGGCCCGCAATTGTTCCATGTCTGCCACTCATGGGTGAGTCCGGAAAGAGATGCAGCGCGTGCGGAGGACCGGAACGGCGGCGTTGGCGTCACCGTCGGAAGCAAGATCGGGTTGGGTTCAGGGGCCGCCCCGTCGGCGGGAGGTTGGAGGAGCTCTGGCGCATTGGTGGCGGTACGTGTCGCTAACGCTGGCGCGAAAGTAGCAGTTGGCGCGTCAGCCAACGGTTGAGCAACAACGTTGACGGACAACTGTGATCTACTCCCCGTGGAAAGGAACAGCACGATTCCTACAATGGCGGTAGCCAAGAAGAGAACAAGGACTGAAGCCCGCGCGCGAAAGCGGCGCACTTCAGAGTGGCCGCGTGCAACTTTTGTGGAACTCTTTCTGTTGAGTATGGCCGACCCGCCGTCCGTTTCTTCGTCCACCAGCACCCCATCCCCCGACGACAATACACAAATCCGCGCCAGCGGCACGTATAGTACGCTGGTCACGCCCCGGACGTTCCGTTGTATGCGATAGAGACCTCTTCCAGGTTCGATATCGGAAGAGTTCGGAAATAGCTAGTTGGCCTTGCTGGACTTACCCAGCTTGTAGACCGAATACAGCAGTCCGGCTCCAAGCCCCCAGAAGCCGATGAGGAAAATGGCGAGCACGAACAAATTTGTGCCTAAGCGTCCGGTTACGCCCGTCGGGTCGTAAGCAAAGAGGACCCCTAGAAGGAGCAGCAATCCAAGAAGAATCGAACCAGCGCCAACTATCGTCATGCAACTGCGCACTGCTTGCATCCCGCCTCCGTGTCTGCCCTCGGCTTATGGATTCTTCTGACCTCTTGTCGTACAAAACCATGCATGAATGAGTATAGCACAGCTATTTGTGCGCCAGCATGGCAACCAAGGCAATCGACTGCCGCTGCGTTCCGGATGGGTAGTCATAGCGTGTAACGTGCGTAGCGATCTGGCTTCTCAGCTGACTGGTATTGGCACTGTCCACGTTTCTTCAGTACAATGATTTATGACGGCCGGTCCTTGAGACCGTGCCGTATCATCTCACAAAATAGCATCTTGCCGGTGCGAAGTACCCAAATTCGAGTTAGTTCCGTGTGCGTTAGCATTCAGCGTGGTGCCGAAGCTTCGCATGTTGTCTCCTGCTGATTTCAGGAGCGGCAGGCGAGCTGCAATTATGCATTGCAACTGGCTTGGCGCCTTGTATGCATGCCAGCGGTTGTTTGTTTTCCACAATCCAGTTCCGACAGCAGTAACAATCCCAATGGAGGAAGCGAACATGAAGACCAAACATTGGCTCCTGATGGTCAGCATCATAGCACTCTTGGTGGTGCTTGCTGGGTGCGCTGTTCCAGTCCAGGAAACGCAACCGGTCGCGGAAGAAGGACCGGTTACGATGACGTTCCTGACCCGTAACAGCAACGAATCAATTGTGCGCCAGCTTGTGGATGTTTGGAATGGCTCGCACGATAACCAGATCGAGGTGACCGTCGTTCCCGCTACTGACTTTGTTACGAAGTTCGGCACAATGCTGGCGAGCGGTTCGCCGCCCGACATCGTGGCCGTCGACCTAATCTTTGTACCCCAATTTGCTGCGGCGGGGCAGATGACAGATATTACCGAAAAAGCCAAGGCGCTGCCGTACTTCGATCAGTTGAGCCCGTCCCACATACGTCTCTCCACCTATGAGGATAAGATTTACGCCTTGCCATTCAACGCGGAAGGCTCCGTTCTCTTTTGGAACAAAGACCTATTTGAGCAGGCAGGGCTGGATCCGGAAAGTCCGCCAACCACATGGGACGAAATCTACGAGGCCGCGAAGGCCATCAACGCGCTCGGGGATGACATCTACGGATTCTATTTCTCGGGCGCGTGCGCAGGGTGTAACGCGTTCACATTCTTGCCTCTGATTTGGGCAACCGGTGGCGACGTGCTTTCCGAAGATGGCATGACTGCCACCCTTGACGATCCCGCGGTGAAGGAAGCGCTGGAGTTCTACCGCAAGATGTGGGAAGAAGGACTCATCCCGCCAGGCTCGGTTGCGGACACAGGACCCGAGTTCCTCAACACGTATATTGGAGGGAAGATCGGTATGCAGGGTCTGGGTGTGTTCGCGATCACGCCCTTAAAGACCGGGGACGAGCCGTTTGACTTCGGCGTGACTTTTCTGCCCGGCAAAGATGGTGGCGTCTCGTCGTTCGCTGGAGGCGACTCCATCGGCATACCTGCCGGTTCGCGCTACGCCGATCAAGCATTCGAATTCATCGAATGGTTGACGTCTGACGATGTGCAACTCGAGCAGTACGCAGCCAATTTCAGCCTGCCGATCCGGACTGACCTGGCTGACAATCAGTATTTCCAGGAGGATCCACGGTTCACCACCGCTGCGGAAGCCATGGCACTTGGCAGGACGCCCTACAGCCTGGTCTACAACGCGTTGTTCAACGATGCAAATGGGCCATGGCTGAAGATGCTGCAGACGGCCATCTTTGACGGAGAGATCGACGCAGCTATCTCGACCGCACAGGAAGAATTCACTAAGGTCATCACCGAGCAGTAGCCTACGACGATCAGACGATTGGCTGCGCAATAATGCGGCAGAGCCGGATTGGACCTTTCTCCGGCTCTGCCGTTGCGGACCTGCCATTCTGTGCCCGGGCTATCCTGGCGTGACTCCCGTTCGCGTCAAGACTCTTATTGCATCCTTTTTCCGCCACGATCGCATCTGAACCAGCCATGTCAACACGCAGGAATGCAAAAGCCGGAGTAGTTCAGAGGAGACAGCGAACCGGCATTTGGTTCGTATTGCCCACAGTGCTCTTCACGCTTGTTCTATTTGTCATACCACTTGTCATGACGATTTGGATGTCGTTCTACGACTGGCCGCTGATCGGCCAAAAGGCATTTCATGGCTTGGGCAATTACGTGGATCTCATTCAAGACGATCAGTTCTGGAAGAGCCTGTGGTTCACCACTTTGTATACACTGATGGTGACACCGCCCATATTCATCTTGGCTTTCGCACTCGCATTGCTGGTGAACCAAACCTTGCGCGGCATCGGCTTCTTCCGAACTGCGTATTTTCTGCCGGTCGTCATCGGCTTGGGCACTTCCAGCCTGCTGTGGGTGTGGCTGTTGAACGACCGTGTAGGTATCTTCAACGCCATTTTGCTTTCGTCAGGTCTGATAGATACGGCAATCGTGTGGCTGGGGAAATTCAACCTAGCTCTAGGTTCCATCGTCATCTCTGTGGTCTGGAAAACCGTTGGCTTCACGATGATTCTGCTGTTGACAGGCATGCAAGCAATTCCCGATGAACTCTATCAAGCCGCCATGGTGGATGGGGCAGGATACTGGGACCGCTTGCGCCACATTATGATTCCGCTACTGCGACGGACATTCGCCTTGGCGCTTGTACTTTCCGTGATCGGCTCCTATCTTGCTTTCGATCAATTTTACATCATGACGCGCGGTGGCCCGCGCAATCAAACGATCACCGTCGTCTACTGGATTGTCAATAATTCGTTCACCTACTTCAAGATGGGTTATGGAGCCGCGCTATCCATCATCCTTATGGGCATATTGCTGGCTCTGAGTGGTTTGCAGCTTTATGTTTTGCGCGGCGAGACCGATTATTAGGCGGCAAAGTCATGTCAACCGAGTCAGCGTCCAAAACACCAAAATCAGACGACTTCCGGAAACGGGCGACGCGCGCTGCGTTGTATGCCGCGTGTATCATTCTCGCTATCGTGTTCCTTTTTCCAGTAGTCTGGTCCGCCATCACCTCCATATCCCCGTCCTCGCAGGCTCAATCCATGCCGCCGCCGTACTTGCCCCAAGCAATCACCTTTGAAAACTATCTCAAGCTGAACCAATACGGGGCCGGACTTTTTACGTATCTCTACAACAGCACCATGGTCGCCGTCCTGACCGTCATTGGAAGCATCGTGCTCAGCACGCTCGCCGGCTACGGTTTTTCTCGCTTCTCCTTTCCGCTCAAGAACGTGCTCTTCATCATGATCCTGGCCATTTTAATGATCCCGTTCCAGTCGGTCCTGACGCCGCTCTTTCTCATGCTCGGGTTTTTCCATCTGCAGAATTCGGTACTGGGTCTGGCGCTGGTTTACATCACCTTCCAGCTTCCCTTCGGCGTCTTCATCATGCGCAACACGTTCGACGCCGTGCCAATGGAGATCGAAGAGGCGGCGTTGCTGGATGGCTGTAACTCATTGACATTGCTCTACCGGGTGATGCTCGTACCGGTACGGCCGGGAATCATAACTGTCGGCATCTACGCGTTCATCAACGCATGGAATGAATTCCTGGCTGCCCTCATCATCATGTCGCAGGAGAAGAAATTCACGCTGCCCATCATGTTAACGAGCGTGCGCAGTGGTCTGTACGGCGCGGTCGACTGGGGCGCGCTGCAGGCAGGCGTTACCGTCGCCATAATTCCGTGCGTGATTCTGTTTCTGCTGCTTCAACGATATTACATGCGCGGGCTGATGGGTGGCGCGGTGAAAGGATAGGTTGGTGGCAAACGCAACCTATCCAACGACCTGTGGGCCGATTGCCTCACGCCAGGCGCATGCGCGCAGCCAATACCGGCGGGAACTCGCTGTAATTTCCACCCCATGAGAGTTCGCTTGACCCCTGTGGATATCCAGGAGGAAATACAGGTTCTTCCATTCCTGACAGGACAAAGCCGGCGGCGAAGGCGCTGCCCAGGATCTGGCTAATGGGCCGGTGGAAGTAAACGTGCGGTACAGGCTGGTCGGCCATGGCGAGCCCCGGGTCGGCCGAAGGCGAGATGTACGCGCGGATATTGAGAGAGTAGGTGGTCACCAGTTTTCCATCTTGATCTTCCCGTTCGGCGACGAATTTGAAGAAGTTGTTGTTGAAGCACGGGTGAACGATGGAGAAGACAAATGGTGCGCCAGGTTTGAGCAGACGGGGCAACGAACGCATCAGCGGGTCGACATCGGCCATATCGAAGAGGGCCATTTGACATAAAGCTGCGTCGAACGGTTTGTCCTCCAGGGCAAGCAATTCTTCTTCGGAGGTTGCGTCTATTACCTGATAGGTGATAGCGCCCGCATAGGTCTCCTTTTTGCGCGCCAGTGCAATCAGTTCCTCCGAGAAATCGACCGCGACCACCTCTGCGCCCATCGACGCCAATTTGCGAGCGTACAATCCGTTGCCGCAAGCAACTTCCAGAATGCGCTGGCCTGGCTGCGGATCGAGCAGTCGCAGCGTGGCCGGCCAAATTAGCACGTTGACGAAGTCGTTACCTTCGCCCATGCGCTCGTCCCAGAAGTGAGCGTTTGTGTTCCAGGCAACTTTTGTCTTCTGATTTTCCTCTGCCCAATCACTATCGCTCATGGTAGGCGCCTTTCTGTGCCAGATCGAACCCGAAGTTGTCCATCACCACACGCAGATTTTCCTTTAGGCTGGAGCTTCCGTCAACCGCTAGCAGTTTACCGTTTTGGCGGCGGACTTGATTGACCACACTTGCCGCGAATGCGACGTCTCTATCCATCCAGTTCTGGAGGGCTTTGTCCGGATCCGTGCACTGGCTGAGGATTTGCTGAACCCATGCTCCCCGGTTGGGATACACTCTGCGCTGGAATGACTCATCCGCCACCAACCACATGGCGTGATCTGATGACGACAGGAGAGGGACAACGCGGTCCGGCAGCAGTGGATTGCCTTCCAACAGGACTGCGCGTCGCGGTGGCGCCGAAATCAACTCGGACACGAGTAGGTCGAACTGCTCGGCGTAACACTCGAATACCTCCGCAAGAAGAGCGTCGACGGGTCGCATCCAAAGGTCGTCCCACGTACCAGCGCCTGAAGCGAGCTGAGTGGTCCATCGAAACATGCACGGTTGTCGGTCCGCTTCATATGGTCCGAAGCGTGTGCTGACCGCTTCATCGACATGAATCACTTCGACGCCCGACTGTTGCCCGATCAATGTGGCGATAGTGCTCTTGCCGCTGCACGGTGAACCGCCCAGCCAGTACACATGGCGCAGGCGGTCCTTGATTGACTTCAGATCCATTGTGTCACACGGTGGTCTAGCATTATCGATGGAGAGATCTTGATGGCAATGATCGTCGCAGTCGTTGTTATCACCCTGCAATAGTTTTGCCTACAGCGTCTATTGGTACGCCTGTGACCCATCTGCGCGGATGGGCACGCTTCGGTGCCAGCTTCGGAATGGAAACGCGTCCAGGGCATCTTCGTTCAGGTCAATGCCGAGTCCCGGCTTGTCCGGCAATTCAAGGTAGCCGTCCACCAGCTTCATTGGTTCGTCCACAACATCGCGCCGCGGTGATTCGTCGTCCGCATGATACTCCAGGATCACGAAATTCGTCGTGCTGGCAGCGAAATGCACGTTCACGGCCGTGGCGATAGGGCCGCACGGATTGTGCGGGGCCACGCTCGCATAGGCGGCCTCGGCCATAGCGGCGATCTTCTTCATCTCCCAGATGCCTCCGGTCACGCAGATATCCGGCTGGACAATGTCGACTGCATTCAGATTGAGCAGTTCCCGGAACTCATAGCGGGTGTAGAGCATCTCCCCCGTAGCAATAGGCACGTTCACGTGCTGGCTGACGCGTGCCAAAGCATCATAGTTTTCCGGGCGCAGCGGTTCTTCGACGAAGAAGGGCCGGTAGGGGGCCACCACGTTGCAAAGCTCGATGGCGCGGATAGGTTCGAAGATACGTGCATGGGGATCGAGGCCGATGTCGATATCCGGCCCCACGGCGTCGCGCATGACCGAGACACGTTCCTCGGCCTCGCGCAACACCTGATTCCACGGTTTGATCTGGTAATCGGGTGGCAACGGACACATCTTGATGGCGGTGTATCCGTATTTTTCAATGAGGGCGAGGGCGGCCTCGGCTCCTCCTTCCGGCGTGGGAGCGTGCGGAGCCTGGTATACTCGTATTCGATCCCGGCACTTGCCGCCCATCAACCGGTAGCAGGGCAGGCCCGCCGCCTTGCCGGCAATGTCCCACAGCGCGTGTTCGATGCCGCTGATGGCCGCGTTCAGCACCATGCCGCCGGGAAAACGCGAACCCGCGTACATCAGGTGCCACAATCCCTCGATGTCTCGCGGGTCGCGGCCGATCAGCCATTCCTCAAAATCGCGGATACACTCAACCGTGGCCTTGTCCGGTCCGCAGGAGTAGGCTTCGCCGACGCCATAGATGCCTTCGTCGGTGTGCACCTTGACGATAGGCCAGTTGCGGTGGCCTGTGTTAATCAGGAAGGTGTCGACCTTGGTGATTTTCATTGCTCTGTCCTGTGAGTGGTGTTGCAGGAAAGCCGCGTCGAGCGGCGCTTCTTGAGGGAAAGAAGATTCGGCCCGAAATCATAAGCGGTGGCCGTTAGGGCGATCGTAGCACCGTCGACGGGTCGTGGCTAATCACTTGGGCTAGAGAACTTCCGTCAGAAACGGGAGGCGGATCAGGGCTAGTCGCATTGACCAAGGAACACTCCCAGATTTGCTTGGCCTAGCGAAGTGTGCTAAAGTGCGTCTGTGAGGCGTGGCTCCCTGCCCCAAACGGCTCCGAAATCCACACCCACAGGTGGGATAACCACTGACGAGTTCCCTTCGTAATCACTTCAATCTAGTACCTTCTAGTACCTTCGTGTTGTTTCCTCTTCGGTAAAGGAAAGGTGGAGCAAGATGAATCCCGTATTCGATCGCCGGACGTTTCTGAAATACGCCGCGATGGGCTTGGGCAGCGCGTACCTCGCAGCTTGTGCCGCGCCGACCGCGGCTCCTGGCGCTCCGGCTGCTGAAGCACCGGCAGCGGCGGAGGGTGGAGCCGGTCAGTTGGAGATATTCTCGTGGTGGACGGCTGGCGGCGAGGTCGAAGGTCTCAACGCCATGTTCGACATCTACAGGCGCGACAATCCTGGTGTCGAGATCATCAATGCAGCCGTAGCTGCGCAGGGCGCTGGTCAGGGTGGCGAGATGAAGGCCCTGCTCGAGACGCGCATGTTGGGCGGCGACCCGCCCGAAAGCTTCCAGGTGCATCTGGGCCACGAGCTGATCGACAGCCACGTGATTGCCGGTCGCATGGAACCCCTGGACTTCCTGTATGAGGAAGAAGGCTACGGTGATGTCTTCCCCGCCGACCTGATGGACGTCATCCTATGGGACGGGCAACCGTGGTCCGTGCCGGTTAACATTCATCGATCGAACCTACAGTGGTACCGACCCTCCAAGCTCGAGGCCATCGGCGCCACAGAGTTGCCCAAGGATTGGGATGAGTTCCTGGTGATGGCGGAAGCCATGAAGGCCAAGGGCATTCCGGCTATTGCTATGGCTGGCGCCGGCGGCGGTGGCAACGGTCAAACCATGGAATGCATCATCCTCTCGGTCTATGGCGCAGAGGATTGGCCGAAGCTGTTCGACGGTACCCTGGACTGGTCTGACGAGCGCATGACCCATGCCCTGGAGATCATGAACAATCTCTATGACTATGTGCAGCCAGACTTCTTGAGCCAGAGCGGGACGCAAGTGAATGATGTCATGATGAACGACGACGGCCCGTTCACGTTTATCAACGGCGACTGGATCCATGGCTATTACAAGTCCAAGGACTTCACCGATTACAAGTGGGCGGCCAGCCCTGGTACTGACGGCACCTACCTCCTGCTGTCCGATTCCTTCGGCCTGCCCAAGGGCTGCAAATACCGTGACAACGCTATCGCCTGGCTGAAGGTGTGCGGCTCGAAGGAGGGCCAGGACGCTTTCAACCCGATCAAAGGGTCGATTCCGGCCCGCACCGATGGCGATGTCAGCTTGTACGATGAGTATCAGCTGTGGGCGATGGATGAGTGGAAAGCCGACGCCCTGGTCGGCAGTCTCCAGCACGGCGCAGCCGCGAAGCAGAGCTTCCTGTTGGACTACGATCAGATTCTGAATGACATGATCGCGACGCGCGATGTCGCGGCCACTCAGGCGGCGCTGGTCCAGGCAGTGGGAGACGCGGGTTTTGGCCAATAAGACAATGTCGGTTTCGGGGGAGCGCGGCCTGGCCGCCTCCCCCGCCTCCACCAAGCGCAAACGATGGCGCTGGCTGCGGACCGACTATGCCATTGCATTCCTGGTGTTGCTGCCTTCGATCATCGCGGTCGCGATCTTTATCTACGGCTTCATTGGCTGGACGTTCTTTATCTCGACGACGGACTGGAAGAGCTCGATCGTTGATTTCACATTTGTGGGGCTAAAGAACTGGGATCGGCTGATCCACGACGGCCGCTTCCAGAAGGACTTGCGCAACCTGCTCTTCTACGCCATTGGCTTCATGACCCAATGCATCGTCATCGG
>JBJYXA010000258.1:0-8950 GCA_046259705.1 Caldilineaceae bacterium | reverse complement strand
CGCATGGAGCGATTGCAGTCGCCCAGCGGAAAGATTCGCATGGTGTTGGACACAGATACGTACAACGAGATCGACGACCAGTTTGCGGTGACCTACGCCCTGCTGTCGCCGGACCAACTGCGGGTAGAGGCGCTCTACGCAGCGCCTTTCTACAACGCCCGTTCGACCGGACCCGCAGACGGTATGGAGAAGAGCTACGACGAGATACTGCGCTTGCTGGAACGGCTGGACGTCGATCCGTCCGGTTTGGTTTTCCGGGGCTCCCCGTCGTACTTGGAGAGCTACGATTATCCTGTGGAAAGCGACGCCGCCGCAGACCTTGTCGCACGGGCGATGGCCGCAGATGCCGATGACCCGCTCTATGTGGCGGCGATTGGAGCCATCACGAACGTGGCATCCGCTATCCTGCTGGAGCCCGAGATCATCGAGCGCATTGTTGTCGTGTGGTTGGGCGGAAACGCATTGACATGGCCGACGGCCAGTGAGTTCAACCTAAAACAAGATATTCTCTCTTCGCGGCTGCTCTTCGACTGTGGCGTTCCACTCGTTCAGTTGCCATGCAAATGCGTCACAACGCATTTGCGCACCACCGTGCCCGAGGTAGAGCGATATGTGCAAGGACAGGGGGCAATCGGTGACTTCCTGGCCGATCGGTTCAAACAGTATGGTAACGACCATTTCGCCTGGTCAAAAGAGATCTGGGATGTCGCCGCGATTGCGTACCTGATTGACGCTAGCTGGACGCCGAGTGATCTGGTGCACAGCCCGATCCTCACCGACCAAATGACCTGGAGCCGCGACAACTCTCGGCACCTTATCCGCAGCGCGAACTATGTCGACCGGGATCCCATCTTTCGGGATCTGTTCAGCAAGCTGGCCGCGGCGGCAGGTTAGCCCTTATGTCACGGTGCTGGTTCTTCAATATCCCTTATCATGGGCACGTGAATCCGACGTTGCCTCTGATTCGGGAATTGGTCGACCGCGGCGACGAGGTGACCTACTTCTCCACGCCGAACTTCGAGAAACGAATCTGCGCGACAGGGGCGGCGTTCAGGAGCTACACCGACGCATCCGCTTTTGACGAGACACGTGACGATACGCACACAGTGCACCAAGGCGCGTTATTGGCCAAGGCGACGAACCATCTCCTGCGCGATGTCCTGGCGGACGTGGAGCGGGAACGGCCTGATTACGTGCTATTTGATATGAGCGCGCCTTGGGGCAGCATCGCCGGCCGCCGGTACAATTTGCCGGCTGTAGCCAGCTTCCCACACCTGCCCTTCTACTGGCGTACCGTGCTCGACGACCGTCGCGTATTTCGAAAGTTCATGGCCAGCGTGAGTCCGGGATCAGGGCACTATCGCACACTACAGCGGCAAATCCGCAGTACCGCGCGCGCCCATGGTTTGCGCAACCCCCGGGACGTCAACGTCCTTTCCAGCTCTGCGGAACTCAACATCGTCTTCCTGACCCGGTACTTCCAGCCATATCAATCACATTTCGACGAGAGCTACGTCTATGTTGGTCCCACCATCGAAACTGACCGCCGTGAAGAGCCCATGCAGATCAGTAAACTGCCCGGGCAGAGGCTGATCTATATTGCGGTCGGCACCGTGTATAAATCCAACCTAGAATTTTTCCGCATCTGTGCGCAGGCGCTAGGGGACCCTAGATACGCCGTCATCCTGTCCGTGGGCAGGGCAGTGGAACTAGATAGCCTGGGACCGATGCCCAAAAACTTCACGGTGGCCCAATACGTACCCCAACTGCAGGTGCTACAAGAGGCGGATCTCTTCGTCACACACGCCGGCATGAACTCCGTCAATGAAGCGGTGACATACGGCGTCCCCATGGTGCTGGTGCCGAACACGATCGAGCAGACCATCAACGCATCGCGGATCGAGCAACTGAGTTGCGGCATCTATCTGGATCACAAACAACTGACGGCGAAATCACTGGAGGAAGCGGTATCCAAGGTTCTGTCGGACCCCGCTGCGAGTCGTGGCCTTGGTCGGTTGCAGGAATCGTTCCGTGAGGCCGGGGGAACACAATTGGCGGCGGACTCTGTCGATCGCCTCAAGGCGAAACACGGATTATCATGACGGCTCGGTATTCCCTACAGCCTGGCTCATCACTTGACTTCTCCGTCGCCAGCCAATTGCATAGGGGCAAGCATCATAGTTGGGGATGATGCACCGAAACACCCGTATTGCTGGAAACGATATCCGTTAGCTGCACCAAAACTGGCGGTCTGGTCCATACCTCTTGCCCCTCGGCCCCCTCGACGAGGGCCATTACACATCGCAGCGTACGGTAGTAATCCAGGTTCACTGCATCAAGTGCATGTACTTGTTCATATGCTGTGCGGTAGCGGGATAGCAGCTTCTCGCTAGACTCCTGGGGAAGGAGCATACTCGCTGCAACGCTAAGAATGACCATCGTGAATGCCACATCCATCACCGGGTCAGCGATGGAAAAGCCGGACCAATCCAATACCGCCGAAATGTCACCTTCCTGCACGAGAATGTTCAACGGATGGAAGTCACCATGGCAGATGGAGAGACGGTGTGGCTCGGGCGGGGCGCTATCCATCAGCCACTGCAGCACCGCAGATAGCCATGGATAGCGGTCTCGCATTCCGTATAGCCATGCTAGCCGTGACTCGAACCCGAACCGTTTGCGATCGAAGCCTCGACTATGCAACGCGTCGATCAGCGGCGCCGGATCGATCTGGTGTAGCAACGCATGCGCAGCGCCAAGGATCTCCGGCGTTCGGTCTGGTTCGGCGACCAACAATGTGTCACCAGGAGCATATTGCATGACGAGGAATGAACCGCCGAAGATGGCCGGATCCGTACCGGTGAAGAGCACGCGCGGCGCTGGATACCCTTGCTCGGCGATGCAATTCTGGACGCTGCACTCCCAAACGGCTCGCTGTGCCGGCTGTGCCGGGGGGAAAATGCGCAACACTAGCGGAATGGACAATTCCTGCCCGGCCCCCGCCAGCTGAAAACGATAGAGCCGTGTTTCGAAACCACCGGTCAACGTCGTAGGCGGCACGATATAACCGGAGCCGGAATAGCCCGCCTCAGCTTGTAAGTATGCAATTAGCCTGTCGGCTATGTCATCAGCAGCGTGTGCGTCCGCGACCATATGCCTAATCCTGATTTCGTACTCCCTTGTAGGCCGCTTTGCCTGGCCAAACCGCGGCTCGGCCTAGGCCTTCTTCGATATCGAGCAGACGGTTGTGGCCGGCAGCGCGAACCTGCCCGGCGTTCAGACCAACAGCGAAGTCGCCAATGCTATCCTGGTCTCCGCGACTGCCGCAAGGATGCACGTTGTAGCCACTGGCGATAGCCAAGCGACAGGCAGCTAGTGCCTCGCTTACCGTGCCAACCTGTGTGATCTTCAGCACCATGGACTGCGCCGCGCCTGCTTCGATGCCTTGTCGCAGTCGTTGGATGTTGGTGGTGAACATGTCGTCGCCTACCACCTCGATGCCGAGCTCAGCAGTAGCCATTGCGTTCCCTTCAAAATCGTCCTCACGGAGGGGATCCTCCAGCGAAACGATGGGGAACTCGTTCACATAGCTCTTGAGCAGTGCGATCTGCTCCTCACGTGTGCGCTCGCCGGGCATGAAGTGCCCCACATAGCGGTCGATGTCCTCTTCGTAATAGCAATCGGCGGCGCAATCAAAATAGAGACCGATCTCACCTTCGTGCCCGGCCGCGATGATAGACTCCGTCATTGCGTCCAGAAGCTCGCGGTCGTCATGGATCACACCGGCCAAAGACGACCGATGATATTGTTCGGCGAATGTATCGGGATAGCGCTCGCGCAGAATCCGACGCAGTTCATTGGAGCATTGCCAACTCCATTCCAGCGCGCTTTCGTAGCTACCGGCCCCATATGCGCAGTATTCGTAACTCGGTTTGAACCAGCGCGTGGTCCCCGGATCACGATATCGCCCGCCCGTGCCAATGCCCACGATGGGGATTGGCAGAGTCACCGCGTTGGCGCCGCCGATGTAGCGGTAGAGCGGCTGCCCAGTGCTCTCGGCCCCGGCTTTCATGGCTGCAAGCGATACGCCGACGATGGAATTGGCGCCCAGTTTGGATTTGTCCGGCGTGCCGTCCAACTCGATCATGAGTTGGTCGATTTCGCCCTGCGCGGTGACATCCACGTCCATCAATGCGGGACCAATCACGTTATTGACGACGTCAACCGCCTTGCGTACGCCGAGACCCTTGTAGCGCTTACCCCCGTCCAGCAGGAATTTGGCCTCGAAGGTACCGGTAGAAACGCCAGACTCCGGGGTAGATTCTCCCACTGAGCCGTCATCGGCGCCGACGGTCACGCGCAGCGCCAACAGCCCGCGCTGCGCTTGGATCTCTTTCGCGTGAACTTTATTGATTCTTGCCGCCATCGAATTTCCCCCTGAAGTGGAAGCCCCGAAAACACTTTCGTTGCTTATGGACTGGGTCTTGATCTAGCGCACTACGGCAACGCGCAGGTCACCCAGCGCCATGCCGGTATTGCTCGTGTAGATGGCGCTCTTCAGTTTCATGAGCGCGATGCTCGAGTTGTGATTTCGCAACTCCGCATCCACGTCTACGCCGGCAGCGGCCGCTTCTTCCATGAAGTAACCGTCGGTCACGCCGCCCGCCATACAGAAAGGCTCACCCTCCTCTTCGCCCGACGCGTCGCGGCGCTGGGTGCCCGGCCCGTCCGTTCCATCAGAATCCATGGCTGCCACTACCACTCGCTTGCTCTCCAGCAGGCCGCTGCCCAATGCCCGTGCCCAGAGCAAGGCAAATTCCTGATTACGACCTCCGATGCCGGTGGCATCGCCAATAGGTACGTCCAGATGTCCGCCGGTAATCAGCGCTACGGGAGGTGAAAAGGGCCTATCCAGAGACTCGCATTCATGTGCGATATGCGCCAACACATTGGCAGCCGCGTCCGAATAGGCAACGAGACGGGATGACAGCACTACACCGTGCAAGCCCAGTTCTTTGGCCTTTGCGCGTGCGCCTTCCAACATCTGATAGAGGTCGATCGGTTGCCAAAAACAATGCCGGATCTTTGTCCATTCCTCGAGATTGGGCAGCTCACAGTTGGGATCCAGGCTTTCCAGCGCATGGCGCACACGCGGAGTGAATTCATTCCACCACGGCCTTGACTTGAGCAGCGCGACGCCTTCCGCAAGCCTGGGCGGGATTGGCGGCCATGTGGGTGCGTAGTTTCCTTCCTCGGGCATATGACCGTGCCAGCGCGGCGCCAACCCCACCTGCATGATGGTATTCACCGTATGCGCAGGGTGGCATTTCATGAGTATGCGCCCGGCCTTCACCGCGGACAGATAGCGCATCGCCTCGACAATCACCATCTGTGACCCGTACTTGATGCCGAGAGCGAAAACCTGCTGCACATCGACCAGCTCCAGACCTGGAGCGGGAAGGACAAACAGCGACGAGGCGCCGTCCGAGAACAGAGTGAAAACTAGGTCCTTTTCTCCGGCGCGCTCCGCCAGCGCCACGATCTTGCGCGCACCGGAAATGCTATTTTCATCTGGGATGGGATGCGCCGCCTCGTTTACTTCAATACGGCGTAAATGCGAACCTTCCCCATGCTTAACGCAGATGGCGCCCGCCGTGAGCCGGTCGCCCAACATATCCTCCAGTGCCTGCGCCTGTCGCTGCACAGCCTTGCCGGCGCCAATTACATAGATATTCTCGATCTCTGAAAGGTCTATCATCTCGTCGCCGTAGCCGGATATATCTTTCTCCGGATAGCCGCCGATAAAGAGCTTGTCGTCTTCTATACGGAACAGGTTACAGATGTTGGTGTAGGGGTCGGCGGCGACGAGGCCCGCCTCAAGGATATCCAGGGCCATGGCGCGGCCTTCGCGGTCGCCGTGGGATGTAAGCTCTTCACGATTCTGAATGAACATTGCGGTCTCTTACCCTGCTACGTGGCTGAAACGAATGAGGCTTAGTGCGCACGCGCGAATACATGGCGTATTGTTGGATGGGCTATGGGGGTCGGACGGTAAATGCTATAAACACTGTACTCGGTTCGAGGCGAAAACCACAAAAGCGCTTCTGTCTTGTATTGCGCCCAACATGACTGTTGATCGCGATACAGAGACGATTGGGGATTCCCTACAGTGGAACTACTCGCGAAACTAGACCGCACGTGGCTATCCTCGACCTGGCGGACAAGCTGCGATAGTATACGCTTTATGGATGTGAGTAAGATTCCGCAAAACCAATGAGTATGGCACAACTACGCAAGGAGAGATACATGGAAACACGAGAACTAGGCAATACGGGCTTGAGCGTCAGCCGACTGGGCGTCGGCCTGTCCGAGATTGGCGGACTGAGCCTGGACGACTATAAGGAAGCAGAGAAAGTCCTCAATAGTGCGCTGGACGGTGGGATCACCTTTCTGGACACGTCGGCTTGCTACGGCATGAGCGAAGAATTGGTCGGCCGCGCGGTCTCCCACCGGCGCCAGGAGTATGTGCTGGCTAGCAAGTGCGGCCATGTCACCGGCGGATACGAAGGCGAGGAGTGGACCGCTAAGACAGTCGCCGACAGCATCGACCGCAGCCTTGTGCGCCTGAAGACAGACTACGTGGACATCATGCAGCTCCATTCTTGCGGCATCGATATTCTGGAGCGTGGCGACGTCATCGAGGCTCTGCTGGCCGCGAAGGAGGCGGGCAAAACCCGGTTTGTTGGTTACAGCGGCGACAATGAAGCGGCGGCCTGGGCTATCGAGAGCGGCATCTTTGACACACTACAGACCAGCTTCAACCTTACCGACCAGCGAGCGCACACGCGGCTCTTTCCCAAAGCGCAGCAGGCCGGCATGGGCATTATCGTGAAGCGGCCGATTGCCAACGGAGCATGGGGCGCGACCCAAAGTCCCAGCGGATACGCTGACCAGTACTTCCGCCGTGCGCAGGCCATGCAAAAGATGGGTCCCCTGCCGGATGCGCCTGAGAATCGCATCGAGCTGGCGCTGGGCTTCACATTGTCGCACGACGCGGTGAACACCGCGATCGTTGGCACGCGCAACCCGCAGCACATGATGTCTAACCTGCAAATGGTGGATGAAGGGCTAGACATCTCGCAGGAAACTGTCGAGGAGCTTCACAATCGGTTCGAAGAGCTTGACAATGCCTGGGTGCAGTTGGGATAGACAAGAGCAAGAAACGGCCGGCCGGCAATGGAGAGAGCTGCTGCCTGGCCGGTCTTGAGATCCTTAGGAAGACGGCTGAAGGAACGTGGACAATATCCTCTTCCTTCAGCCGTCTTCCTACTGCAGCGAATGGCCAGGCAACAACGCTTTAGGAGCCGGAACCGACCGTGATCTTGACAACTTCTTCGTCGCCCAGGTGGTACGTACCATTGAGCGCGTGGAAGCCCTCTGCGATTCTCTCCAGCGGCAGTTGATGGCTCACCATATCGGCAAAGGGGAACTCCATACGCTCCAGTATCGACATACCGGCCACAAAGTGATTGTAGCGGCTACCCCAAATTCCCTCTAGTCGCAGGTTAGTGCGGCAAAAGTGCACGTTGGGGTTCACCTGGACCGTACCGATGTTGACGAAGTGGCCTACTTCCACAAAAGTACCGTCTTGCTTGACGTACTCAAGACCTTCCGGAAAAGCAGGCAAAAAACCTGCCGCCTCGAACACGACCTCAGCGCCCGCACTGCGCGGCGTGTGACTCAGCACCAGTTCCTTACGCTCTTGTAGGTTTGGCACCTCGGCGATGTCGATGGTGACGTCGGCGCCCAATTTTTTGGCCAACTTCAGCCGGCCGGCCGGGCCCCCGATCACGATCATGCGCGCGGCGCCGCTAATTTTAGCGGCGATAAGGCACATGAGGCCGATGGGGCCAGACCCCTGCACAATGACTGTGTCACCGATCTGCACGTTGCCGCGCATAGCAGCGTGTACCCCCACGCCGAACGGCTCTGCAAGAACGGATACGTCCGGCGGCGTGTTAGTCTTGACGACACAGTTCATCGAATCTTGCAGATAGATGTAGTCGGCGAACGTCCCGGAGAACACCTCGTCCGGCCCGCGAAAACCATAAGCCACGCCGCTATTACGCGGGTGGAACGCCACGCGATCGCCTACCTTGATCGGGTTACCCAGATAGTCCTCGGTGACGCCTTCCCCCAGTGCTTCGATGACGCCTACGCCTTCATGGCCCTGAAGTGTAGGTTTTGCGATGCCGTTTTGCCAGTTGTGCAGATCTGTCCCACAGATCCCGCCAAGCTCCTGACGCAGAAGCAGCGTGCCAGGTGCTGGCGACGGCACTTCAAATTCACGCACTTCGAAATCTTGTCCGGTAGTGATGACTGCGCGCCCTTTGGTGGCCATGTCTCTTTTTCCTTTAGTTTTGAAGGATCGGGTACCGGCAGGAGAGACTTTCTCGGTCTCTGCATGCTTGATTGGGAATATCGGTCGAACTACGTCAACGGAAGACGATGTAATAAGTAAGCCGTGCTGTGGTCGGATGTCCGGGGTGCTGTAACGGAATGCCGCCTGGCCCATATGCAAGTCATTCACACCAGGGATAGCCAGGCCAACGCACGATGGCGGTTTCGTGTTGGAGCGTTAGCAAGCTCATGTTGTCACAATTACAGCGGTTGCGCAAAATCGTCGATCGGGTAAGATCGTGCGCCAGGCGGTTGAACATCGCGTGCGGGCTGTCCTACGTCGATTGAGGGCGTGCAGGTACGATGCATCCAAAACCCCGTCGCTCCCACAAAGTTGCCGGAGTGCCGGCTGAGAACGGATTGAGCCTATGCAAGGCGTAAAGTCATTAGCTCTGTTGGTCGACGCGACCGACGACGAAATAGAGTGGTTGGTCAACCACAGTAGCGAAGTACGTCTAGACACCGGGGATTACTTCTTTCGCGAGGGAGA
>JBJYXA010000257.1:0-2615 GCA_046259705.1 Caldilineaceae bacterium | reverse complement strand
CGGGCTCGCTCTGGAAGCGCTCCAGAAGGCCATTGACGCCGCGCCAGCTGACCCGGCCGACTACCTCCGCCTCGCGGCTCTGCATGAGGAGGACGGAGATCCCTCTTCCGCCTTGGCGCTTATGGAGCGCCTGCTCGCCGAGATCCCGAGGAACCCTGGCGCTGAGGTCGCTTTGGCTCAGATTCAGCTCGATGAGGCGGATGCGGCGGCCCTGGAGCGCGCCTCCGACGAGGCTTTGAAGTCAAACCCGCGAAATCCGCGAGCGCACTACATCAAAGCCGTGGTGCTTCGCGACCGCGGGGATATGGAGGCCAGCCTTGAGGAGCTCCAGGGCGCGGCGCATGACGACTCCGGACTGGAGTCGCTGGTTGCCCTTGTGCGAGCCCAGATATCGCTCGGTCACTTTGACGAGGCGGACGCCGAGATTCAGAGAAAGCTTGAACGCGAATCGAGCAACAGGGTCTTCTTGGAGCTATTGCGCGACCTTTACCTAGCCAAGACGAAGGGGCCGCTGTCCGCTCAGAAGCAAGCCTGGGCGCTAGAGCACGAACCGGTGAGGAGCACGACCAAGGTAGCCTACCAGCGCCTGATCCTAAGCGAGGGGCTTCTTTACGAGGACGCCGGAAATGTTCCGGCGGCTATCCAAGCCTACGAAGACATGCTGACGCGCTACCCGGAGAACCCGGTCGCCGCTAACAACCTTGCCAGGTTGCTCGTGGAACGTCGCGGCGACGATCCCGCAAGCCTCGCCCGGGCCCGCGCCCTATCGGCCATCCTGGAGGATACCAACGAGGCTGCCTTCCTGGACACGGCAGGTTGGGTTCTCTACCGAAGTGGAAGCTACGAGCGCGCGGTCAAGCTGCTGGAACGGGCAGTCGCCCTGGATAGAAGCGACCCGGAGCGTCAGTACCACCTTGGGATGGCCTATCTCAAACTTGGTCGGACTGACGAGGCGAAGGCCCTGTTGCCCAGCGCGGTGGCGTCGGAGCCCCCTTTCCCGGTCCTCAACGATGTAAGTTCAACCGTGGGTCGGCCGTGACTTCCCGCGCTGTTAGTCTTACGGCTTCAGGAGCCTGGTATTGCAGAAGCGTCTTCTACTAATGGACCTCCCGGACTGCTTTCCAGTGAAAATTGAATTGAACCCTCCCACAGTATCTATTCCCCCGATAAGCCGATTGGTTTAGCTTATGTTTACGCCCAGCGACGACAGCATCGATGTACTCTCCGGTCGAGAACGCCAAGCACCGACGGTGCAGAGGTATCGAGACGGGACCTCCCTTGTTTATGCAGTGGGAGATGGTGTAGTCATACTTACGACGTTGGCGCTGGCTTGCGTGCTCACGGGAGTACCATTCTCCAAGGACTTAGCGGGTGCCGGAATCATCGGAGTCTGCGCGTATTATTTTCTTGCTTCGCTCAAGGGTCACTATCGGTCGTATCGTACGGAAACGCTAAGAAGCGAAATATGGTCCACGCTCGAGCTGTGGCTTGGAGTGTCCGGAGTGTCGATGATCGTGGTCTATGTGCGTCAGGATCACGGCTATTCACCCGAAACCATGTTGCTTTGGTTTCTGCAAACTTCACTAAGTCTCGCGGCGTGGCGAGCGGCCTTCCGGCAATCGCTGCAGTGGGCGCGAGCGCGCGGCTATAACACCCGAAGGCTCGCCATTGCGGGCACTGGGGAACTTGCGCAGCACGTTGCATCGACTATTGAAGAGAATGGCTGGATGGGCTTCTACATCGTTGGGCTCTTCGGGGACGTCGAAGAGAGCGGCGCGCGCCGGGGAAAATCCAGAGCGCGAGGAAGCCTAGAGGATTTGAGCGAGTTGGCGCGGCGTGGAGAGGTTGATGCCATCTTCATCGCACTTTCTGGTGCTACAGATGCATCGCAGATCGACTTATTGATTCGCAAACTAAGCGACAGTACCGCATCTGTCTACCTGATGCCGGACCGGCGCACGAGGGATGGCGCCAGGCAACAGGATTCCCTGGAGACCCTACCTGACCGCTGGCGAATCGATGTTTTGCACCGCCGACTGGTAGACATGGGGGGCATCAAGGCAATCAGCGTTTACGAAACTCCTTTTTTGGGGGCGGAAGGCTTTGTTAAACGGATTGAAGATATTGCAGTGAGTAGTGTGGCGCTCTCGTTATTGGCTATCCCCATGTTAGTCATCGCGCTTGGCGTCAAGTTGTCCAGCCCTGGGCCGATCATCTTCAAGCAGCGCCGTTATGGACTCGACGGAAAGCCGATCGTAGTGTGGAAATTCCGCACCATGTCGGTCTGCGAGGACGCGGGTAGGGTTACCCAAGCAAAGCAGGACGATCCGCGAGTGACGTCTTTTGGTGGCTTTCTACGCCGGACATCGTTGGACGAGTTACCCCAGTTCATGAATGTGTTTCGAGGATCTATGTCTGTCGTTGGCCCACGGCCCCATGCCGTATCTCACAACGAGTATTATCGCGGGCTGATCGGCGGTTACATGTTACGCCACAAGGTGAAGCCGGGTATCACAGGCTGGGCGCAAGTTCATGGTTGGCGCGGGGAGACCGACTGCTTAGACAAAATGGGGAGGCGCATAGATTTTGATCTAGACTACATTCGCAATTGGTCG
>JBJYXA010000256.1:0-31993 GCA_046259705.1 Caldilineaceae bacterium | reverse complement strand
CTCGCGCCGGTGACGCCTAATCCGATGATGGTGATCTTGGGTTTGGCCATCGTTCCATCCTTGACTTGTTGCTTCGCGCCATCAATACCTGGGGCAGATTATACTTCAGCAGATGCGCAATCGGGAGTTGCGGACTTGGGGTCTTTCAATAAACTCGTTAGCTTCTGTTGTCGGCCTCCTGCAGGGCGGCCAGGAGGCGCAGCTCATATTCACGAACGCCTGAAGACTCGAGCCGGCTCCGTTCGTCTTGGTGGTGGCGGATAAGCCAGCAAGTCAAAGCACTACAACCTGCGCTAGCGGCCCATTTTGCGCCGATGCTTGGATGTTCTCTGTGTGCGTACACCACGTATCGCCAGCCGGACTCCGGTTCCGGCTTGGCCACGGAGGTCAGCAAAGCCGGCGCAGTCGCTTCGAGAACCACGAGCGGGCCACGAAGCCAGAGGCCCACGCGCGGGCCGTTGCATGTCGATGACAGCTTGCCCACGTCATGGAGGAGCGCGGCTGCGTCCAAGTCGGAATCCTTGATGCCCATGCCGCGCACTGCCTGTAGCACATTCAGGCTGTGACGTTGTGCGTCGATGGGCATTCGGTCAAACAGGGCTACTGCCCTTGGCGGTAGCACCTGCACGGCAAGCAACCGCTCTTCCGGCGCCACGCGAGCAATGAGCCCTCGCCAGAACTGGCTTATGCGATAGCGAGCGCGATAAATGAATGGCTGTCGTACCCTGTTGTTCACCTGCAACGGTGTAACGCTAGACAAGGTTGAAGAGCGTGTTTACTATCAGGTAAGTAGGCCCGCTGATAAGCTCGGGCATGACAAAGATAATGGCGACCAGAATCAAGAATCCATACTGGCTCAACTGCATCTGCAGGCGATAGTGGTTGCCCGGCAGCAGCGCAAAAAGTATGTGCGATCCATCGAGCGGCGGAATGGGGAGGATATTGAACACAAACAGAAGCACATTGATCTGGACAAAGAAGTACATCAGGCCCGTAACGAAGCTGCTGTTTATATTCATGAGCGAAAGTATCAGTACCGCCGCTACGGCCATAACCAGATTGCTAAGTGGGCCTACGATCGCCACCAGTATCGAGCCAAGGCGTTTGTCGATAGTGATATTGTTGGGGTTCCACTGAACCGGCTTTGCCCACCCGAATCCAACCATGAAGATTAGCAGCGCACCCAGCGGGTCAATGTGAACTAGCGGGTTGAGCGTGTAACGGCCCTGCCACTTCGGCGTGTCATCACCGAGCGCTACCGCCATCGCGGCGTGAGCAAACTCGTGAACGGGCAGCGCGATAAAGATGATGGCCGCCACTGCTGCGATGCGCGCAGGGCTCAACAGGCTGCTGCCTCCGAGGCCTGCGGAGACAACGCCGTACAAGACAAGCAGCACAAGGCCGCCTATCATTAGCTTCTGAAATGTCGTCAGAGTATTCCAACGTTGCAGTAGGGAACTGCTTCCCATGAAACAGCCGTTCCTTTCGCGCCGGAATCGGCGCATATGGTTAAGTACGTTGCCCGAACTTCGTGCTACGCATTATTCCGTAAGTCAACCCATTATAGCATGCGGTCAGATGGCTTCCAGAAGTTCGCATACAGTTCAGGCATGGAAGGACATACAGTTCAGGCAAGGAAGGAATTGACACAGTCTGTATTCCCCTAGGGTAGAATTGGATCGCTATTTATGTACGATTGCTGGCGCACGGTTTGTTGTTACGTAGAGTCCGCCGTACCGATGGCACAACGGTCCGACGATCTGGGCATCACTCTTCATGTCTATCGATAAGCAAAATACACAGAAAATTGTAATATTTGTATCAATCTTGATTGTCGTTCTGGTCATCGTCGCCGGATTCTGGTCATATCGGCGCTGGCACGACTACGTGCCGTTGGGACCACAGCGCGAGGTCGAAACTATCAATCCCAAGATGGGTGTGCACACGCGTCTGACCGATGAAGTGGAGCCCTGGAAGATCAAGCGTACGTTGGAAATGGTTCGTGAGATGGGTGCTCCTTGGATCGTGGAATATTTCCCGTGGGCATACCTCGAGCCGCGCAAAGGCGTCTACAACTGGAATCATACGGACCTCGTGGTTCAGCATGCCAACCGCCAGGGGCTGACTGTGATCGCTCGCCTGGGTTATGTGCCAGAATGGGCGCGGCCCAAGGAGTCGACACCGCTTTATCTAGGGGATGAACGATTTGTCGATTTCGGCGAGTTTGCCGCGAAATTCGTGGAACGCTACGCAGGCGAGGTCGACTACGTGCAGATCTGGAATGAACCCAATCTGGCCCTGGAATGGGGATACGAAGAAGTCGATCCGGAGCGTTATGTGGAGATGCTCAAGGTGGTCTATCCCCGGATCAAAGCCGCCAACCCGGACGTGCAGGTATTGGCCGGCGCCCTGGCGCCTACGCTAGCAGAGCCCGGCAGCGAATGGGGTATGAACGACCTTGATTACCTGCAGGCCATGTATGATGCAGGCGCAGGCGATTACTTCGATGCACTCGCCATCCACGCCTACGGATGGCACTCGGACCCGGATGAACCGGCTGATCTCGAGGCGGTGAACTTTCGCCGCTCAGAACTGCTGCGCGAAATCATGGTCCGCAATGGAGACGCGGACAAGCCTGCGCTAATCACAGAGGGCGGCTGGAACGACCATCCCCGCTGGACGCGGGCGGTGCGTCCCGGTCAGCGGATCGCCTACACCATCCGCGCCTATGAAATCGCGCAGGAAGAGTGGCCATGGATGCAGGCTGTCGTCATCTGGGCCTTCCGCTTTCCCTGGGATGCCAAGAGCTACCAGGACTATTTCACCTTCGTGCGCACCGACTTTGAGCCGAAACCAATTTACGAGGAGCTGCAGCGTTACAGTCGAGGCGAGGAGATCCGGGGGCTGCTACAATGATCACACGTCTGTCGCGTCACCGCAGGTTCTTGCTGCTGGCCATATTGCTCGTCACCGTACTCGCGCTCGCAGCGACGATATTCTCTTCCGACGATCTGATCACTCGTCTCCTGCCCGGACGTGATCATACCTGGACCGATATGGAGGCGCGTGGCGTCTGGCGCGTCGGTCTCGATCCGAGCTTTCCTCCATTTGAGATGCTGGACGAGGAGGGAAAGGTGATTGGTTTCGATGTAGACCTGGCGCGCGCCATGGCATCCACATGGGGGATGGACGTCGAGGTAGTTGCGCTCGGATTTGACAGCTTGCTCGATGCGGTGGTTGCGGGTAAGGTCGATAGTGTCGTCTCTGCCATGCCGTACGACCCGCGTGCTACGCGCGATTACGCGTATTCCTCGCCCTATTTTGAGGCCGGCGTGCGGCTTGCGGTTCGCGAGGACTCGCCTATTGGCGGCGTAGAGGATCTGGCAGGGCGCGTCGTTGCCGTAGAATGGGGCAGTATGGGCGATATGGTCGGTAGGCGTCTGCAGCGCGAGGATATCGACCTCGAATTGGCTCCCTATGCCGGGCCGGACGAGGCAGTGGCTGCCCTTTTGGACGATCCTTCTGTCAATGCATTGTTGGTTGACAACGTAACGCTGCGGCAAGAGCAGGGCGCCGGCGCGGCGATCAAGGCAGTCGGACCTGCGCTCGAGAGCAATCCGTATGTCATTGTCTTGCCGCTGACGGCGACCTCCCTGAAGGAGCACGTTGAGCAGGCGCTGGCGACAATCAGCGACACCGGCCAAATGGAAGAGTTAGAGGATACCTGGTTTGGGGCTGCGCCATGAGACGGTTGCAACTCAATCTGGGGGCGACGAGTCACCCTGAGCGCAATGAAGGTTCTGGGCGCCCGGTCTGCGAGATGCGTCACTGCGTTCAGCATGACAATCTTTCCCGAATGTGAGATACACCCATGAGACCATGCCATGGAGCCCGGGCCGGTGAGGAGTATAATAGTGTCAGAGGTAGGATTCTCCTCGGGCGGCAATGGGCCGACGCTCACTGACGCTCAGCACATTGAAAGGAAGACACACTGTGTGTTCTGAACCGCTTGCGCCGGAAATGCTATATACAACTTGCTCTCTTGAGCAACTCGATTTCGAGACTACGGACGATCTCTCTGACTTGGACGGTTTTCTCGGCCAAGAGCGGGCCGTCAGCGCCATAGAGCTGGGTGTGAACATACGCCGACTGGGCTACAACATCTTTGCGCTTGGCCCCACAGGAACGGGCAAGCATACACTGGTCCGCAGATTGATCGAAGAGAAGGCGGGCACGGAATCCCCACCATCGGATATATGCTACGTCAACAACTTCGTCAAGCCATCCAACCCGCGCGCCCTGGTCCTACCACCGGGAACCGGTGCGCAACTCAAGGCCGACATGGAGCGCCTCATCGAAGATCTGCGCACTTCACTGGCATCTGCCTTCGAAAGTGAAGAGTATCAGACGCGCCAGCGCTCGATGGAGGAAGAGTTCCAGGAGCGACAGCAGGAAAGCCTAAAGGAGCTCCAGGACAAGGCCAAAGAGCAGGGCTTCGCTTTGTTGAGGACACCGAGCGGGCTGGCCTTTGCACCGCTGCGCGATGATGAGGTGCTACAGCCGGAGGAGTTCCAGAAGCTTCCGCAAGATGAGCAGGAACGGATACAACAGCAAGTCGAGGCGTTACAGAAGGAACTACAGCAGGCGCTGCAGCAAGTGCCGCGCTGGGAGCGCGAATTCCGTTCGCGTCTGACTGCATTGCAGCAGGAGGTAGCCGGCTTCGTCCTCACCGACCTCATGGAGGAGCTTTACCAGAAATACGAAGCACTCGAGCAGGTCGCGGAATATCTACATGCCGTAGAGCGAGATGTCAGCGAAAACCTGGAAGACTTGCTGCAGTCGAGCGACCAAAGTTCAGACGGGCCCGAGTCTGCTTTAGCGCGACGATCGCGAGGCGCGTCACCGGCGCTGCGTCGCTATCAGGTGAATGTGCTGGTGGACGCGTCAGGTACGGACGGCGCCCCGGTCGTCTACGAGAATAACCCTTCCTACTTCAATTTGGTGGGACGCGTCGAGCAGATGGCGATGATGGGCGCGCTGCTAACGGATTTCACGCTCATCAAACCCGGCGCTTTGCACCGTGCCAACGGCGGATACCTGTTGCTCGATGCGCTCAAATTGCTTAGCAATCCCGGTGCTTGGGAAGGACTGAAGCGCGCTTTGCGTTACCGCGAGATACGCATCGAATCTCCGCTGCAGATGATGAGCCTAACGAGCACGGTATCGCTGGAACCGGAACCCATTGAGCTGGACACTAAGGTGATTCTCATGGGCGACCGTCAGCTTTATTACCTGCTTGCCCAGGCCGATCCGGAGTTCAACGATCTGTTCAAGGTTGCAGCGGATTTTGACGATCAGTTCGTGCGTGATGAGGAAACCACGTCGAAGTACGCACATCTGATTGCCTCAATGGTGCGCGAAGAAGATCTTTTGCCCTTTGAGCGCCGCGCAGTCTGTCGAGTTATTGAATTCGCGGCTCGAGAGGTCGCGGACGCCGAGCGAGTGACTGCCCGCATGCAGACCGTCGCCGACTTACTGAAGGAAGCCGACTACTGGGCGCGTACGGAGAACGCCGATCGGGTTACCCAGACGCATGTGGAGCAGGCGCTCGAGGCGCAGGTGTACCGGTCAGATCGCGTCAGCCAGCGAATGTTAGAAAGCATGGTGCGTGAAACCATTCTCGTCGATACGAAAGGTAGCGCGGTCGGCCAAATCAATGGTCTTTCCGTATTCCAGTTGGGAAACGTAGCTTTTGGCAAGCCGACGAGGATAACGGCCACCGTCCGCATGGGGCGCGGTGAGGTGGTGGACATAGAGCGTGAAGTCGAACTTAGCGGGCCGCTACACTCCAAGGGGGTACTGATCTTATCCAGCTTCCTCATGGCGCGCTACACGCGCGACGAACCGCTATCGCTGAGCGCAAGCCTGGTCTTTGAACAATCCTATGGCGGTGTGGACGGGGACAGCGCCTCTTCAACGGAGTTGTATGCCCTGCTATCGGCTATATCTTCCGTTCCCATCAAACAGTCGTTCGCAGTGACCGGCTCGGTAAATCAGAACGGGCATGTGCAGGCCATCGGCGGCGTCAACGAGAAAATAGAAGGGTTCTTCGAGCTCTGCAAAGCGCGCGGGCTTACCGGTGAACAAGGCGTCCTTATTCCGTCAGCCAATGTGAAACACCTCATGTTGCGCCGTGATGTAGTCGAGGCTGCTCAAGAAGGTAAGTTTCGTATCTTCTCCGTGGACACAATCGATCAGGGCATCGAGATTCTAACCGGAGTTCCTGCCGGTGAGCGCGGTGATGACGGTGAGTATCCGGAAGGCTCGATCAATCGCTTGGTAGAGGAACAGTTGGCAGAGTTTGCGAAGAAGCGCAAGGAGTTTGGCAAGACCGAAGACGAATCGTCGGATGCAGAAGGCGTGTAGCCGGGCCGGCGGCACGCACCTTGATGAACGAATGCGACTGGTGAATGCGATCGGCAAGGAGCGCAAGATGGCAAAGCAGATGAGCAACGGAGAGAGAATCGCAGGAGCGCCCGAACGCGGAGTCGCCGGTCGTGTCGTGGTCGCGCTGGACGCGTCACCCAACAGCGTGGCCGCTTTGCGCGCCGCTGTGGAATTGGCATCCTGGCTCGGGGTGGAGGTGGAGGGCCTATTCGTCGAGGACATCAACCTCACGAGGCTGGGTGAGCTGCCCAATCAGTACGAAGTAGGATCATATACCGGCACGGTGCGGAGACTGGACAACAGGGCTCTGCAGAGACAACTGCGAGCGCTGGCCGCTTCCATGCGTCAGGTCATGGCCCGCGAAGCCGGACGCCATCCCATACGTTGGGAGTTCTCCGTACTGCGCGGACCGGTCGTGACCGAATTGCTGGCTGCTTCGCAGTCAGCCGTTGTGGTAAGTGTTGGCCGCACCAGTCGCGGCCGGCGCACCAATCTCGGTTCGACGGCGCGGTCCATCGTTCGCGAATCATCCCGTCCGGTGCTGATCACCGGGCAGGGAGCGGAGCTTCGCTTGCCCCTGACAGTTGTCTTCACAGGTACACAGGCATCCGAGCGGACTCTGCAATTTGCACTCACTATCGGCAATCGGCGCATGCACAACGGAATCCGCATCCTGGTGTGGAGCCAAGACAACGGTCAGCGCCTGGATGAACTGCGCAGGCGTGCTGCTTCGCTTGCGCGCGAAGTCGCTGTGGACGCTCTGATCATCTCTGCCGTAGGTGGCAATCTGAACACGATCGTGAGCCAGGAGCGAGGTACACTTGTGGTAGCGCGTGAGAATGCCGATTTGCTGTCGCAACATGGCGGACCCGCGATTTTGGTGCCCTAGGCCCCGCGTTGTCTATTCCACGGTGAATGTGCCTATCAGCACCATATCGTTCTGTACATCGTGGGCGTCGTTTTGCGTAACGGCCAGCCTGGTCTGTCCACCGCTTTCAGACTCATAGAGGCCCAGCCACAGCCCGTATATTCCTGGAGACGCCCCATCGGTGTCCAGTGGAATTTGGCTCACCACGCGGTCTCCTTCCATCCAGTGACTGGTCGGGAAATACCCGGGCGCGGGTGCTTGATCAGATCCGGCCACAAATTTCCCGTTTTCGTCAAGCAGGTGCAGAAAAGCTGTGTAGTCCGCCACCGGTGTGGCTTGCGCTGACCACAACAGTGTTGTTGTGAACGCGTTTCCGGCGGCGATCGCGTCTGGCATTTCCACACCGCTGATCTCGAGCGCACCGCCGAATACAATATCGGTGGGCGTCAGCTCCAGGTCCGCGGCGGTCGGAACTTCGCCGGGCGAAATGGCGATCTCGGCGAGGATGGGTGTGATTTCATTTCCGGCTTCGTCACGCGCCGTCACGGGGTGATTGAGATCCGGTTGAGAGTCCGGATCGATGAATCCGGCGTACAGGCGCGCCAGCACCGGCGAGCGTCGGTCGATCGGCCCACTGATAGGCACTTGGTATTCGTCCGCGTAGATGGCGCCAGGCCGCCAAAGCGACGTCGGATTGTTTCCCCATCCCGGGTGGCTCGTGACGTTGCCCAGAACCTCTCCGTTCGCATCCAACAACTGGATAAATAATTCGTAGTCATCGCTGAGTTCGGAGGGGGCGGTCAGATAGAGCGTTACCGGCACGGAGTCTCCGGCGCGATAGCGTTGTGAAGGCGTATCGACGGCCAGCAGCTCGATGAATTCGTCATCGCCGTAGGTGATGTGCACAGCCGTCGCTCCGGTGGGGACGGTCGAAACAGTGGATGGGGCCGCGTATGCAGCCGGAATCGCCACCGCAACGCCGAATACCGACATGCTGAATAGAAGCGCCGGCGTGATGAGCCAAGCTATTCCACGCCATGGCTGGCGCATACGTTGGGCCGAGAAATCGATGCCGAAGACGAACCAAATGGCGATCGCGCCGAGAGCCGGGAAGATGAGACGGCCTTGGCTGCCCGTCGCGCGCATCATCCAATAGAGCAATAGCGCGGCCGACAAAGCTATCCATCCCAGGTACAATAGCTTCACCTGGACTGTGGCACGTCGCAGCAATTTCACGCCGCTGGTTCTCCAGGAGAACACACATGCGGTCAGCGCTCCGGCTACGGCAACGACCGACAGCAGGTCTATGATTCCATAAAACCACGATGGCAGGAGGATGTTGAACCATCCGAATAGGCCCCAGAAGGAGTAGCGCAGCCCGCGGAACTCGAGCCAGAAATCGCCGAAGTCGAGAGGTTTCTGGCGCAATCCGTTGATGGCTGTCAGGTGAGCGACCCCGCTCCAGTCCCCATACAACATTTGATTTCGCCAATACCACCAGCCCGCTATCAGTAGGACGGGAACGGCGCTGCCTAGCGCAGCGGCGAGTAACGCACGCCAGCTTCTGCGCTGCCATGCCACTACGACCCCTACACACGCGGCGAGTACGCACAGGCCGAGGCCTTGTAGCTTGCTCAGCGCTGCAATACCCAACAGTACGCCGAGCAGAGCCCAGTCCCCAAACCGGACGCTGCGACCGTGGCTGGCCACCAGAATGTGAGCAAGCCAGTACAGTGCAGCGGCAGAGGCAGCAATCACCATGCTGTCATTGCTGAACGAAGCGCTGATGAACAGAAACTGAGGGGTGACTGCGACGAGTAGAGCAGCCACAAGCGGCAGCAGCGAGCGGTTTCCAAAAGCGAGAGTTCCCGAGAGATAGACAAGCCAGACGGTGATTGCACCTAACGCCAACGAGAACCAGCGGCCCATATGTAGTGCCAGGTTCGTGCCGCTCAGAGGGCGCGGCGCACTGCTATAGAGCATGCGGTTCTTGTTGCCGGCGTACAGCGGATCGCCCATGTTTGCGCGCGGATTAAAGACCGCGAGGGTGTCGAAGTCGCCCTGGTCGATGCCTGACGTCAACAACCCGGTGAGCATGTAATAGAGTGGTGCTTGGCTTCCTTCCTGCTCCCAAGGCCCGGTGGACACTTCGCTCTGTTCGGGAAGCCAGTTTCCCTGCGCAATGTGGCGCGCGAATGCGTAGTGATAGATCTCGTCCGGTGTCTCAAATGCCGGAGATGCAAAGCTGTACCAGATGCCCAATACAAGATAGATGCCGAGCACTGCCCAAAGCGCCGTTCGCTTATTCACCTTCGGTGCCACATCCGATGGTTGGTCAGATTGCTTTGTTTGGGTCGGAGAAGTGGAAGCCGGCATTTCTGAGACTACTGGGGACGATAGGGCAGAACGATCGTAGTTCCGTCTTCAGCGACAGAAGAACCACCGGAATTGGTCACAGGCAGCTTTTCGAGCGTCTCCGCGTCATACACTTCCAATGTCAGCCGATAGTGCTCCGCCTCGCTTTCGTCGGCGATTCTCGGCCATTCACCTGCGGGAAGCTCCGCATACTCAACGATGATTTTCCCGGGATCCCAATAGACAGTCGGGATGGCGCCTCTATACGGTTCCTGTTCCAACCGGGAGATCGTCCGCTGCGACCTGTCATCGCCTATCCCTGCAAGTTCAATACGATACTTGTATCGACGGTCCATAGGCTGGAGCGCTTCCCAGTAGAGCGTAAGTGGCATAGCAAGGTCAGTGTGAGGCGGATAGCCCACATCGTAGCCGTCGAACCGGATCCGATTCCCAAATTCCACCTGTGTCGTGTTTTGCACCGAGGCAGGGAGGTTTTCGTATACGGGAACCTCCGGCAAATAGAGGTGTGTCTTGAGAGATGACTGGCTGAAATAGGTGGTCTCTTGTACCTCGAACATATGCTCGGAAAGCCACTTCTCGACACGTTCATCCAGGTCCATACGGGCTTGCGTTCCCGAGACAAGCAACCAGACGCGCCGGTGACCGCGCGTAATCTTGTCGAGGAACTCGAATTGCTCATCCCAGGGTCGGTTGAGCAGCGGAATACCGTATACGTCCAGTTCATCTTCGTACCCAGAATCGCCGGGCGACATTCCTTGAATCGTGACCTTGGGCTGGTAATAGGAAAACATTCGCCACGCGAACGGCGATTTGATCAGCACTAGGTCGCCCGGCGCCAGCCGATCCCCCAGATCAGATGCAAGACGTGATATGTCCTGCTGGGCATAGGTCTCGTCGGTAAAGTACGTATAGGTACTGAATCCGCTGAATACCAGTATGATCAGTGCACCGGCTATGGCAAGCGACGGGCGCAGCCACCATGTCAGCGCCAGCCCTCCGCCCACGAGCACAATAAATGGGCCGGCGATGAGGCTCAGGTGCCGCGCCGTCATGTAGATGGGATGAAACTGATCGCCCACCAATATGGCAGCCACGGGGACCGCCACCATGGCGACAGGGACCCAGCCATCTTCGTGCCAAGTTCTGCGTGAGCGCAGGGCCCAAATCGCGGCGGCCAGCCCAAGCAGACCGAATAGCAGGTCCACAAGCAAGACTCGACGAATGTCGACGGATAATCCAAGGCTAAAAGCGTTCAATAGATCCGGCAGCAGGATTTTCCACGAAATATGGCTAAAGTTCCCGCCGGCATTCTGTCGCACAACGACGAACCAGAAGGCGAGGGCAGCGACAAGAAGCCCCCCGAGCAACATCGCGCTGCCGACGATTGCGCCCAACACGCGGTTGCGCTCGTGGAAGGCACGATAGACGAGGACGGCCTGGATGGGTAGCAGGAATACGGCGTAATAATGTGTAGCCAGCAGCGTGACCAGCGTACCCGCGTACCCGACAATCCATGGCCAACTTCTCTCATTACGCCGGGATGCCTCCGCAGCCCGCAGGAGTAAATACGTATTGAAAAGCGCCAGCAGCGCCCATAGCGCATAGGGGCGGGCTTCCTGACCGAACCATAACAAGAATGGACTTATGGCGGCCAGTAGGGCCGCCCACGCGGGACCGGTACGGGCAATGACGCCGCGGCGAACATAGAGCGCCGCGAATACTAGCGCCACCGGTACCATGAGCGTAGAAGCGGCCGCCGACACAAAGCGCAACACGTATTCTTCGTTCCCCGCGAGCCGAATAAGTATCGCTTCCAGGAGAAAATAGAAGAAGGGGTGCTGGTCAGTGCTGACCATCTGCGACACACCGTCAGCGAGCACGATTTCGTTCTTGAGCAATGGAATCAAGCCGGATTCGGCTCGCTGCAGCGTCAGGCTCTCATCCCACCAAAGATCCTCTCCACCCAATTGCCAAGCAACACGCGTGAATGCAATCAGTATCAGCAGCAGGAGTGCTGCCCTTGCCCAAAGCGAAGCCGAGCTTCGCGAGGTCGAAGCTACTGCTGACATGGGGTGCTCAACTGGCCACGAGTGATCACTTACTCAACCACGAACTCTGCGATAGGAACGTCGACGCCCAGTGCAGTCTCGACGGGTACACCTGTATTTGGATCATACAGGCGTAGCGTAACGTGATAGATGCCGGGCGCCAAATCGTCCGGAAGAAGCAGACCGTGCTGGTCCGTTGCGGGCTGCCCGACAAACCAGACGTTGGTGGGTGCGAACCAGTTCTGAGGTACATAGTCCACGGCCGCCGCCTCATTGCCGCTCTTGTCGACGAGCCGCAAGCTGAATTTGTATTCCGGCGCCTGTTCATGAACGTACCAATTCGTAGAGAGGCGGACCAGGTCTCCGGCACTGTGCGGTCCAGGATCGAACTCTGAGCTTAGCAGTTCGAGTGCATCGCCGAATTTTACTTCAATGGAACGTTGTTCCTGAGCAGTACGGTCCAGTCCGACCAGCTGGACGCGGATGTTGTTGTGAAACGTTGGTGTGCTCGTCCAGCCACGTGTCGCCAGCCACACCTGCACAGGGCCGGGCGGTTTGAAGTAGAGAAGCTCCCATACACGGTCGGCATTTTTAAGAAGCTTCTCGAGTGCCTCGTCCACCTCAGCGTCAGACTTGCCCTCCAGCATGCGCAGATCGAGGATGGGAACATCAGCCTTGAAATAGTGTTCAAATACTAGCTTGGGGTTCGGTCCGTCCACCAGCACAACATCGCCCTCCTGGAGGTTGGCCTCAATCCGGGCCGCTGCAGCGCGATAGTCCGGCTTCTGCACGTTCGCATCGAAATACAGCCTGTTCAGCGCCACTGCGTTCAACGCGGTCAATCCAGCTAGCGCCAACCAGGGTAAGATGTCGAGCAAGCGCCGGGAGGTCGATCCGCCAGGTTGACCGACATCGCTCGGAATCGAACGCCAAACGCCGGGGCCCAGACCGGCAACACCAGCCGCTGCCAACAGCGTCAACGGCGCGCTCACAAAGATCGTGTAGCGAACATGGAAGTCCGGCTGGCGAATGACCAGCAGCCACGTAAGCAGTACTGCGGCACCGGCTGTCGAGGAGAGAAAGAGTCCTGCGTCGCGTCCTTCACGAAACCAAACCGCGACGCCCAACGCCACAAGCACGAGGTAGACCATGGCCACCCAACCGGACCATGCCTCGGGCATCGTCTCGCCGGCAGTGTAAGCGCGTAGAAGCAGCCACGGGATGCGATTGGGGTCCACGGGGGCCCGCCACCCCTGGAATCCAAGCAGGCCCAGCGCGCGTGAGGCCCAAGGAAGGTAGAGTAGAAGTACGACAAAGCCGGCTGCTGCCCAACGTAGGAAAGACCGGCCGTCCCGCACCACGATTAACCAAATCACGACAACCACTGCCTGCACCATGGGGACGAGAAAACCGAAGTAATGCAGGTAGACCGAGGCCGTGGTGCCTGCCACGTAACCTAGCCAAGTGACCCATGTTTCGCTACGGGTCAGCAGCAGCCACAGGCACCATGTGGAGAAAAGCCCCGCGCCCAGCAGCCAACTGTACATGCGCACTTCCTGGGCGTACCATACCTGAAATGCGCTTGTGGCAAAGAGAGCGCCGGCGATGACGCCGATGCGCGCATTGCCGAGGTCGCGCCCCATACGCATCATCAGCGCCACCGCAAAGACGCTTGGTAGCAGCGACAGGTAGCGCAGTGCAAAATCGGCGTCTCCGGTAACAGACATCCAGAGATGTAGAAGCGCGAAATAGCCGGGCACATGCTCTACAGGCATGCTGCGCCAAAGCTCGACGAGTGAGCGTGACGAACGCAGAATGCTGATTCCCTCATCACTCCACAGGCTCTGATAATCCAAATGGAAGGCGCGCAGCAAAAAAGCAATCAGCACGATGATGATCAGTGTCCACCGCACTGCCTCAGAATGACGAGGCAAAGTCATCGTTGGCGGTTCAGCGGTTGACGGATTCATAAAGACCCGCATGGATCTTGGCTATCTCCGTCCAAGCGAACTGGCGGCTGGCAGCGAACGCGCCTGCGCGTAACTGGGCGCAAAGGCGTTCATCGGTAGCGACTCGTAGCAATGCTGTCGCAGAGGACTGGACGTCTCCGGGCGGCACAAACAGCAGATCGTTGCCGTCCACCAATTCCGGGATGGATGTACGGGGTTCCGTCGTCACGACGGCGCAGCCATTTGCAAGGCCCGCCATAAGCGTGCCCCGGCGCAGGCTGGCGCCGTCCTCGTAAGGCATGAACAATACATCCGCCGCGGCAAGCGCAAGGCTCACCTGTTCGTCCTCCAGGCGACCTGTCCACTGCACGGCCTCCTCTAATCCACGATCCCGAATGAGAGATTCGACCTCCTGTAGGTATGCGAAGTTGGTGGGGTCGCTGGCGCCGACGCGCTCACCAACCATGAGAAGCCGAGCCTGTGGTAGCTGGCGCCGCACAAGGTCGAGCGTGCGTACTAAGGTAAGGCCGCCTTTGCTTCGATTGAGAAATCCGAAATAGGCAATGACGAAATCGCCGGATGCATAGCCGAGTTCTTGGCGAAACTTGGCGCGTCTTGTTTGCGAAACGTCTCGGGCGGGTATATTGCTTCCGATAGGAACACGGAAAAGCTTCGGCGCGCTCGACTCCAGTTCGCGGCGGTCACCTTCGTTGGTGACGATTGTCAGATCGGCGAAGTGAGCCGGCCGTCGCGTAACGACGCTTCGCAACCGTCTTCCCGCTTTGGGAAACAGGTACGGTACGAGCAGGTCGTGATACGTCCATGCTACGTGGAAGCCATGCTTTCGCCAGCGTTCCACCGCGAGGTTGATTGATGGATTCATGCCGAATGCTGCCGTTTGATACTGTACATGTAGCCAGTCTGCGCGTATCTGCCTTGCAAGCTCGGGCACGATTCGCCAGATGCGCCAGTCCCAGCGCGCTACGCGCGGATAGACTTCGATCGGAGAGGGATCGCTCTTGCCGTCCAGCCTAGCCGTGGTTAATACGCTTGCATTCCAACCCAGATCCACCAACGCGCCTGCCAATCGCTCGGTGTACGCGCCGACGCCGCCGGTCAATGGAGGATATTCACCGGTAATGAAGAGGATATGCCGGTTCGTGGGCGTATCATTCACTAAGCGTTTGGTCCAAGCTGTACCCGCGGTAATCCAGTTCCTCGAATCCATGCTCGGCGAAGAGGTTGAGAGCGGCACCGTATTCATGCGAGACATGGATGATGATTTCGGGCATTCCTTGCGCGGTTGCGTCGTTGATCACGCGGCGTAGCAGCCATCTGCCGATGTTCTGTCTTCGCCAGTGCCTGTCGATCTCGATTTGCGTAAGTGTCGCAAAAGGTTCCCCACCGCCGTCATTGGGAACTACAACTCGGCTGCGGGCCCGGCCGACCCATGCTGTGCGCCGAAAGTAGATCTCATACATACGATCGAGGCGCGTGCCGCGAAAGGCGACGCTCAAGTCCGCGCTTGGTACGGATTCCTCTAGGGGCGCATCTAGCCGCCTTCTTAGGCAGTAGTGGCGGCTCTGAAAACGAAAACCTGTCGTCGTCAGCACTCTCACGTGATCGTCCCAATCTCCCGGAAGTACGCCCGATCCAGCCTGGAACGAGGGATATCCAGTACTAATATGAAACGCTTTGACATAGCCGACACCGGCGGCTTTCCAGAACTGGCTGGCGCGGTCGAATAGGAGAGCGCTCACCTCATTTACAAGGTCCTGGCGTTCGGGAAGTACAAGGAATCTGATTAGCCCGATGGGTTGGTAATCCGGCACGTCGTGGCTGTCGCTGTCCAGTCCGGCCGCCAAGTCGATGAAACCTACCAATTCTCCGGCGCGCCAGGCGCCGATCTGGAGATGGCGTTGCCAGCGTACGCTGTGGACGGTCGGTGGCTCGGGCGACGTCACCTCCCGTTCGAAGCCTGGCAGCGTCAGTTGCTGGCTATACGGAGCCCGAATCATCTGCTGTGAGACGAGGCGTGCGGCCGTTTCGTGGTCAACCTGTCTCAGTGGCCGCGTCGAAAGCGCTGGCTGGATCGGTATCACGCGGGCGTTCGCTCCGTCAATTGTTCGAAGAGTGAATCCTGATCTCTCACGGCGGGAAGCACGACCGCGCGTGCAGTGTCGAGATCCAGCAACCCGTCGCCCGTGCGCGGATGATACGCGACGACGATCGATTTACCTATCCGTCCTTCCTCGGTCACGCTCAATATCTGGCCGAACTCGACATTGTGGGTCCGCGCAAACGGTGCGCGTACAATTAGCTGGCTCGGCGTCAACGCTACGGATGTCAACGCCATGCGAACCGACCAGCCGAGAACGCCGAGACTGGTGGCCAGGAACAGAAACGAGGGCATCTCTGCGGTGTGTAGAAGATTCCATCCGAACAGCCCCGCCACAACGGAGCTGACGACGGCGATCAGGCCGTACGAGTGTTGGACAGGATAGTTGGTCATTAGCTACAAGCGAGTTCGTGGTTGCTCTGATTCATTTACGTGGAAAGATGGGCGTAACGTCTGGATACCGACCAGGGCGGCACTAAGGGCGAAACGACCTTGCGCCAGTTCGCTACATCCTGCCAGCGCTCCTGAATCTCGCGTCGTTTGGTCAGGAATTTGGGCAGCATGCGCATGGCCGCTGCCCGTCCGCGCAACGCGGCAAAATCCGCCCGCGTGGCAACGCCATATGCGGCCGCCATGGCGTCGTAGGCCAGAATGAAGGCAAGGTAGCGGTCCAGGTCGAGTCCTGGATAGTTCTTCACGAGTAACCAGATCTTGTTGCGGGCAAGGAGAAAACGCTTTCGTGGTGAGGCGTCTCCCAGCGTGGCCGAATGGGCATGAAGAACCCGTGAACTCGGTTCCAGTACAGCTTCCCAGCCGGCCAGCCTGGCGCGCCATGCGATGTCGACATCCTCCAAATAGGCAAAGAAATCCTCGTCGAACATACCGATCTCTTCCAGCATGGCGCGAGAATAGAGCGCTGCACCCGCGCATGGGCCGAAGATAGGTTTAGGCGTCACTTCGTTGGAGTCGTCCCGTTCACCACCGCGCAGATCCCAGGCAATGCCGCTCCAATCTACCGCAATCCCAGTCGAGTCTATCAGTGTCGGGTCCTTGGCCCGTAGCATTTTGGAACCCACCATACCGATGCCGGAGCCGAGGCTCCCTGACCCGTGCGCGATGTCTATCAGGTGTTCCAACCAAGTCGACTCGGGACGCGTGTCGTTGTTCAGGGTAGCTATCCAAGGGGCGGCGCTCCGCCGAATGCCCTGGTTCGTGGCCGGTCCGAACCCAAGATTGCGCAAGTTGCGGATTACGAGCAAAGGGAAAGCACTGTGTTGCCCTAAGTCTGACAGGATCGAAAGTGAACTGTCTGTGGAACGGTTATCCACCACGATTAGTTCAAACTCTTGCAGGGTTTGCCCTTGCAGGCAACTGAGCAGCGCCGGCAAGTGTTCTGCGCCGTTGTAGTTCGCGGTTACGATGCTGACCACTGGCGCTGAAGTATTCACGGGTTACTCAAAATCACTGGGCTAGTAGTGAATCCAGCGAGTCTCTCAGGCACGAATCGAAACTGGCCTCGGAGAAACGCCGGCTACTGACAATGGCCGCCTGCGCGACGGTGCTACGCAACTCTGCGTCTCGGGCCAGGCGTCTGGTTAAGGTGCGCAGGTCGCCGGTAGTGTACCACAGAAATCCATCTCGTCCGTGGTGAATGAGTTCCGTTACACCGCCCTGCCCCATGACGATGGGAGCACATCCTGCTGCCATGGCTTCGACGACCGAGATGCCAAAATGCTCGAATTTCTCGGGTCGTCTTGTGGGCGATTCGTCGAAGCCAGCCGCGTGCCAATAGATGCTGCCCGTCGCATATAGGTCGAGTAGGCTCCGTTGCGGCAGATCCGTGTGGATATATACAGGCATGCCCTGCGCGGCCTGACGCACCTTCTCTAGGTACTCGAGGTGCTGTCGGCCGGGCGTCAGGCCGCCGGCGAGATGCAGTTCCCAACCCACCAGGCCATCCTCCAGGAGGCCACGAAAAGCGTCGATCATTTCCAGGTGTTTCTTGTTGTGATTGCCCGCAAAAAAGCGGCCCACACTCAGTATTCGCGGGCGCTTGCTGCCGGGTGCAAATTGTTCCACGGCAACTGGCGGATAGAGCACCGTGCTCGGCAGACCCCAGTATGCGTGAATCCAGCGCTGCGTGTACACGGAGTTCGCCCACACCAGATCATAGCTGCCCGCGATCTTTGTGAACGCGCCGGGTGGAAGGTTCTGTACTCGGACGCCGGCATCCGGCCAGCGGCGATTGAAAACGTAATCATACAGCGATGCCCTCAAGGACTGGACACGCATCGGCCTCATGTGAAGCAAGATGCCTTGTCGCCGAACTTCGCCGACAGCTTGAATCGAGATTATGCGCTCTCCACCGGGTGGCACCGACAGTGATACGGGGATATAGCTGTTGGTCCGCCGCATATCGACCGAAGTAAGCTTTTCTCCGTCCAGTTCGATCCGGACGCCTGTGATCCCGGGCTGGCCGGGCGCCAACGAAAAATACACGTGCAGCGGTCGGAACGGCGATGCCGGCAGGACAAACAGTGCTTGGTCCGCCAAGCCAAAAGCTTCGGCCCCAGCATGCTCTTCCAGACCATATACGCCATCCACAGCGCGGACTTGCATGCCGAACTGGCGAACCAGTCCTGCAATGGTGCGGCGTGCGCGCCAAGACAGACGGGATTGCGGACGCATTGGGAAGAAGACGAGCATGGCGTTCCGAACCGCCATTGGCGGGACGAAATCATTATTCGATGCGTTGATGAACAGGTCATAACCGGCCGCAATCGGTCCCAACTCCTCCGGCCGATGCAACGGGATCGCTCGGAAGTCGACTTGACCTAGGTCAAAGCCGCTTCTAGATGTGACCTGCGATGGCGTTACCGGAGTATGGCTGATGTACTCCACACAATGCTCACGCGCCAGGTGGGCTGCGATGGCGAGGCTGTGACGTTCGCCGCCTCCTAGCGTTGACAACCAGCGGTTATAAATGCCGATTCTCATCGCGGTTCTCTGTCTGTACCGGAAGCGCGAGATGAACCTAGCTTCTCTGCCATCGTCTCCGCCGCGCCGGCAAGGGCGCGATTGAAAGTAACCTGCTGTTCCATGATGCGATCAAAATACGCTTCCTTCATGTGTAGGGTTGCGGAAGCGCGGGCTTGGGCGATGTATTTGCCCAGAATCGGTAATCGCGACGTAACGGTAAAATCGCGCTGTACGATATCCGCACTATTGTACAGTGTCGATTGCCTCTGCCGGGCGGAGGGAGTCTGGATATTTGCTTGTTGCATCTCAATCGCTTCGAACATGGTGAGTGCAGCGCGTGTGCGGAAGTTCTGGAGGTCAAACTCCTGTGCCCGTCGTCTACCGCCCGCTACCATACTAGCGCGCAAATCCGGACGCGACAGCACCTCGGCAAGCAATTCGCGCAATTGAGCAACATTGGCGGAGGTAAATAGCAGTCCGGCGGCACCCGGTTCCACGACGCCCACATCCTCGTCGCGAGCGTTGAACAGCCACGGTATGGCGCCGCTAGCACTTGCGATTACGGGTACTCCAGCCGCCATCGCCTCCACGAGGGGAACGCCAAAACCCTCATGCTCGCTGGGAAGCACGAACACATCGGCCAAGTGGTAATACGGCGCAATATCGGGTACGCGACCGGTAAATGTAACACGTTCGGATATACCGTGATCCTGGGCGCGCCGGCGCAACTGTTCGGCAAGGACCTGGGTCGCAATCCCGCTACGTTCGTCCCCGACAACCAGCAAGTGTAGGTCAGGAAACTCCTGGTGCAGGCCCGCCAGCGCGTCGATGAGGACGTCGATACGCTTGTTGCCGGCGATGCGGCCCACATAGAGCACCACGCGTTTGTGATTCACTCTCCACCGATCTCGTAACTGGTCGATAAGTGATCTCGGCGGTCTGGTGGCAAATGCTGCGGTATCTACGCCAAGCGGCACGACGCGTATGCGCTCAATGGGATAGCCTGAATGGGCGCTGAGCTCACGGGCTGTGAATGGACTGGCCGCCACAGCCAAATGTGCGAAGCTCGCCAATTCGGTGCGAATCTGCGAGGTGCGCAGCAGGTCACGCTCACCTGGGAGCGGCCAGTGCTCCGGCGGAGTAACGCCGTGGTACCAGAACAGTCGCGCGCCAGGCGCGGTGCGGAAGCGCTCCGCCAAGGGAAACCAGAGCGGATATTGTAGAACTGTCAGGCCAGCCTGCGGAACGTACGAAGCGTAGGTAGCGCTATGCGCTACCGGGCGTATGTCAGTGGGTAGGTTGCGCGTTGAATAATTGCTGTAGATAGTGGGTTTGAGACCCGTGAATGCAAGGACCCGCGCCAATTCAAAGGTATGTTGGCTCGTCGCGTCTCCGCTATAGAGCGAATACGTCAATATGTCGCAGGTTTGCGCGCACATATTCACGCGCTCCAACACTTACTGCGCACGATCGGCACTTTGTGATTCGTCCCAGTCGACGCCGAAACCGAAGCCAGGTTCGTGGTGCTCCGCATCGCGGAATTCGAGGACCATGTCGAATTCATGCCGGTCGAGAACTCGCGCTTCAGTGCTCAACCCTTCAGTGAGTTCCGCAATGACTCGGTATGTCACACCAGGAACCGGCTGGCGCATGTGCAGGGTGGTCTCTACTTTCTGGGTATCCAGCGCCATCAGAAAAGTACTGTTATCCTCCACGCCGTTGGGCGCCAGTACGCTAATCTCCAGATTCGGACGAGCGTCCTGGACAGCCGTCACCCAACACCTCGTCCAGATCCGTCGCAGATCCGGATAGGGATACAGCACGATTCTTTCAATTTGCAGGCTTTCGTCTTCCTCGAATAGCGGAATTTCCATAGGCATTGTCTCAGCGGCTGATGGAAACATGCGGTGTAGAGGCGCTGGAACCACAGCCTCAACACTGTGTACTATATGGCAGGCGGGAAGGCATGGGAGTCGAACCCACCGCAGCCGGCTCTGCGCCGCCTGCCACTGATTTTGAAGACCAGGGCGCCCACCGGGACACATGCCCTCCCGGCGACATTGTACAGGATGCCGCATAGCAGCAGCAAGGTGCGGCGGGTTTTCTTGCCGGGCAATCACTTCGGTCGCGAGCCGTAACTCAGGCCCAAGTTCTATCGTATCCGATATGTTGAGCGCATTAGCCTGCGCATATACCCCACTGCAATTGCTAGAATGTGTGGCGACATTCGACAACATCGGCAAGCTCAGGATGTACAGAGGAGGTATTGCACCGGAAATGTTTGCATGAAGCATTGCCCACGTCTAGAATGTCAGCCATCTATTACAATGTCAGCCGGATAACTTTGAGAGCCAATCGCGGTTGACGCACCAACATCAAGAACCATGGGATGGCACCATGACTTACGTAGCATCTATACTGCGACTCCATCAAACGCTGGCGAGATTCCGAACGCGTGGCGGTGCTGTCGTAATGGTAGCGTTCCTATTGCTCGCAGCATGCCAGCAGGGAGTTCCTGAGGAATCCGCTGTAGCCGGGGCCGGCGCAGATGAACAAGGAACGACGGAGCAAAACCAGGTTCAAGCGGTAGCCGCGGATAAGGCGGCCGCACCCGTCCGTTTGCAGATTCCCGATATCGAAATGGACGTCCCCGTCACGCCCATGGAGTGGCACGTGATAACTGTCGGCGGCACGCGTACAACGGCATGGGATGTGCCGCTTGACTCCCTCGGTTGGCACACGAACAGTGCTGGCGCTGGTGCCAAAGGTAACGTGCTGCTGTCCGGCCGACAAGCGGACGGGGATGCGCTCCTCGAACCGCTAGCCCTCGGCAGTATCAAGCCTGGTCAGGATGTAATCCTTACCGATGAGAACGGTGCAGAGTTTACGTATCGTATCCGTGAAGTCTCAGAGCCTATTCCCGTTTCGGGGGCGACGGAAGAAGAGGAGGCACTGGCTCTGGAATATGTCGCACCGACAGACGAGGCAGAGCTGACGTTGATTTCAGGATGGCCCGAATTCACGACTACCCATCGGATATTCGCAGTCGCCGACTTGGTGGACAGATCCGAATAAGCGGCGACTAGGTACGGCATCCATGCTAGTCGGCGTGCGAAGATTGGTCGCGACATCTGCGGTTACGGTGGGGTACGCGTGATGCGCGCTTCGATCGTGGTTCCGGTATACAACGGCGCCAGCACGGTGCTGCATTGTCTAGACGCGCTGGCAACACAGACCTGGCCGGCCTCAGACTACGAAGTGGTGGTCGTCAATGATGGATCCACGGATGACACGCTGAAGGCCATAGGCAATTGGCATGACGACAACCCGGATGTGCAGCTTTTGGTTATTTCGCAGCAAAATGCCGGCCCCGCGGCGGCGCGCAACCGTGGCGCGGCAGAGGCAAACGCGCCGATACTTCTGTTTACGGATGCTGATTGTGTACCCGAATCCGACTGGCTGGAGAGAATGACTGCGGCATTTGCACAAGATGATGTCGCGGGCGTCAAGGGCGCTTACTTGACCGATCAAACTGGTCGCGTGCCACGTTTTGTGCAAGCAGAGTACGAGGATCGCTACGATCGTATGCGGGGACGGAGCAGCATAGACTTTGTCGATACGTATTCTGCGGGTTATCGGCGCCAACTCTTCCTGGAAAACGGAGGCTTCGATCCTATATTTCCAACGGCCAGCGTGGAAGATCAGGAATTCAGTTTTCGCCTGGCCGGTAAAGGATACAGGCTGGTCTTTGCCCCGGATGCGCGTGTCCGACATTTGCACGATGAGACTGTGTGCGATTACGCCAGGCGTAAGTATTACATCGGTTACTGGAAGGCGCTCGTAACGAAGCGCTATCCGCAGCGGATCGTGAGTGATAGCCACACGCCGCAGGTATTGAAGGCGCAGATAGGTGCCGTCGCCACTATGGCTCCACTTGGCTTGTTGTCGCTGGCGGCAGTCTCGGTTGGGCGCCTGCGGTGGGCATGGAAACTGTTGGCCGCTGTAGTCGCATTGTTCCTGGCACTCATCGTGCCATTTCAGATCAAACTATTTCGCCGTTCCCCCGTGATCGGGGTTGTAGCGCCCATCCTGCTTATTATTCGGGCGTTGGCCTTGGGCTGCGGCTATCTGGTTGGGACGCTGCGGTTTGGCAGCGGGGAGCCATCTACAAGAAATCGAAAGAGTGAGGACTAATATGATTCATCAAGCGCTTGAGCATGTACGTCGATATTGGGTGCTAGTCACTGCCGTTGCGTTGCTGGTAGTGGCATTCGGTGTCTCCTCGCCTGCATGGGCCGCACCACACCCGTCCGCCAAATACCAGACCGTACCCAGGCCGACGCCGACGTCGGAAGGCGATGCAGTAGCAACGGCAACGCCGAGACCCGATGACGATGACAATGAAGACACGAGTGGGGATGATTTATCCGGCCCCATGGATCAAACCGAACGCGAGGTTCCCGTGTATGTGATCGGCGAAACGGACGCGGTTGGCGATTTCACAGCATCTGTCACGTCGGCGACACTCAACGTACGCGAGGGACCGGGCATCACCTACGCCGTCGTTGGCACGCTGTCACAAGACGACGTCGTCAACGTTCTCGGGCGCACCGTAGATAATGCTTGGCTGTATGTTTGCTGTATCCCCGGTACCACGATACAAGGCTGGGCGAGCGCCCGACTATTGCGTCTCGATTTCGACCTGGTAGCCTCAGCTGAGCTGATTCCTGTGCTCGGGGCGGATGATGGACCCACGGTTACAGCTGCCGCTAACGTGGAGGCCGCATCAGCCACCGGCGCAAAACTACCAGTCACATTTGAGATGTCAATCTCACCCGAACTGCCAATCCAAGGTCAGGATGCAACCATTTTGGTGAAGTTGGTCAATCCGAACGCCGATGACCTTCTGAAAATCGAAGTGAGTGACCAACTCCCATCGCAGCTCGAACTGGTAGATGTCACAGCTTCTAGCCGAGGTACGGTTGTTGAGCAGAAATCCGGTGATGGTTTGCCGATTGTGTTGGCACGATGGAATACTGTTCCGGCCGGTGCCGAGGTAGAGCTTACGATCGAGGTGCGAGTCATCGATGATGTAGCCGATGGGAGTGTATTTGATAATCTCGCCTCGGTGACAGGTTCGAACTCCTCCTACGCATCGGGGGCGATAACGATCGGAATGCCGCCGTCAATGCTGCCGGATTTCCAATAGGAGGCCGGTACAGCGCCAACCAAGATGGGCCTGATGTCGCTGATTGCCCAGGATGAGCGTGCGGCTCGGGCCGGCTGTGGATGATGGCGGGTAGCTCCGCATCGCATAGCCGTCAACTGATCACGTTTACATCCGATTCCCTGTGGACCGGCGCTTTAGTCGCGTGTGTGTCCGCAGGGATTTCGTTTGTGCTGTACTGGTTTTTGGCGGCCCCTGACCTGACGTGGCAGCATCAGGGCGCGGACGGCGGCGACTTGTTAGCGGCCGCGGTTTCGGGTGGCGTACCGCATCCAACTGGCTACCCGTTGTATGTGCTGCTCCTGCAGGCATGGCTCTGGGTAGGGAAGATGTTGGCCCCGACAGCGTCTCCCGCCAGAATGGGCAATCTGCTGAGCGCGATACTGGCCTCAGCCAGCGTCGCATGTACCGTCCTCGTCGTAGGGCTGTTGGTCGACGCCGGCCGGGCCAAGTGGTGGCTGGCCGGTGCAACCGGGCTGTTGTGGGCTGTTAGCCCGCTGCTTTTGAGTCAGGCCTTGATCACGGAGGTCTACACACTCCACGTCTTGCTCGTCGTGGCTGTGGTGTGGGCGATGATTCGCGTTCCAAACCGTCCGATTCTGATAGGTATCCTGATCGGGCTAGGCATCGCCAATCACGTCACTTACATTCTTGTATTGCCCGCAATAATCTACGTGTTAGTTACCGCCCGGGGACGCGAGCTTTTCGCTTGGCGGTCACTCTGGGCAATCGCCGCAGCCTTAGCAGTTGCGGGATTGCTATATCTGCGCATTCCGCTGGCAGCACGGGCCAATACGGTTCCGCCGGTCAATTGGGGCTACGCTGACAATTGGCGCGGCTTCCTATGGCTGGTGGGCGGGGAAGCGTATCGCGCCTATTTAGGCGACAGCACGTGGCGTGAGCTTGGACAGCGGTTTGTCGACTCTGTGCAAATTGTGGTTGCCCAATATACACCGCTTGGCTTTCTGGCCGCGGCTGCCGGGCTGGCATACTGGGATCGCGTTCAACCTTCCATGCGAACTTTTGCCATCTTCTTGCTCGTGCCCGTGGGTCTCTATACGATCGTCTATTCTACGGTGGATAGCGAGGTGTATTTGTTGCCCGCAGTCTGGCTGATGGCAGTCATGATCGGCGCGGGTATGTTCGCGGCCGGCCAGCTGGCGGCGAACAGGTTAGGCATTAGGCGCGATCGAGCGTTGTGGGCTGGAGCCCTGCTGATGCTGGCGGGCGCTGTGACGCTGGCTGCAACTGGGGCGCCGAAGTTATCACTTCGCCACGATGAGGAGGCGCTTCACTATCTGGACACGGTTGCGGAGGTTATCGAGCCGGGGAGTATCCTGGTGAGCAGCGGCGACCGCTATACCTTTGCGCTTTGGTACAGCGCTTGGGCGTCAGGTGATCTCCTGCGACAAACACCAGGGCTCGTCTTGGTCAACGATGCCCTCTACCAGTTCGAATGGTACCGCAGGTTGCTAGGGGACCTCTATCCCCATGTCGCCGGAATTGATGACAGCTTTTCCGAATTACTCGCACAGAATGCCCGTGTGCGTCCTATATACTTCGCCGAATTCCTGGATTCAGTGCCTAAGGAGAACCAGGAGCCTGCCGGTGGCATTTGGCGTTACCTACCATGATTCCACTGCGATGTCCGATGTGTTCTCCGCAGCCGATCGCTTTCTGGGCTATACGGTTGTCGAGTCACGGATACGGTATGATATGCTACCATGATGTCAAGGCAATTCGGAGCGGCGAATACGGTTAGCCAATTTGTTCGCCTTTCCGCCGGGTACAACGAGAGATACTTGCGTTAGTACAAGTCACACGCCATGAATCACATCAAGCCATCATCGACCTCTGTCCCAGTGCTGGAACAAGGGAGTGAACCGGAAAAGGCTGCGTCAGGACGCCAGCAATGGAGTTTCCTGTTGCGCGTGGTCATCCTTGTCCTCTTGGTGGTGCTGACGTACAAGTTTGTGCGCATCGGACTGCACGGCGTAGCCCTGTACAACAGTCTCTCGGAACTGCGGTCGGCAGTCGGTCGGGACATGAACGCAAATGCGCTGGCGAGAATTCAGCCTGCGGTTGATCAGACGGCGCGTTCCACCGCCGCTCTCGAACGAGAAATGCGCTTGTTTGCGCCTGCTTTCCGTGCTGCTCATGTGTTGCCTGGAGCGGGCCCAAGCATTGCCGCTGTTCCCAGCCTGTTAAGTGCGGGACGCGAATATACGTTTATTGCTAGCGAAGGGCTTCGTTTGGCAGGTGATGAGCAGGCTGGGTTACCAAACGCTCCCATGTCGCAGGTACTAATGCAGACCGTGGTCGATAATCCGGAGGCGTTTGCCATATTCGCTGAGCGTGCATCACTCGCACGCCAGTCGTTGGACACCATCGACTCCTCTGTGTTGCTGCCGCAAATCGCCGAACCGATCGCCAAGTTACAATCACTTGCCGTATTGGCCGATGCGGGACTATCGCTCGCGCCATATGCGCCGAAGATGATGGGCTTCGATGGGCCGCGCCGCTACCTGGTTTTAGTACAGAACAATCACGAGCTGCGCGCAACTGGCGGATTTATCAGCGCCCTCGGGCTTGTTACTGCCGATAACGGTAAGCTGGGAAAGCTCGACCTAACCGACAGCTACAATGTACAGAGGGATGATGTAGATCATCCGTGGGCTCCGGAACCAATGCGCAACTACATGGGCATTGAACTTGTGTTTCTGCGCGACGCCAACTGGTCGCCGGATTTGCCTACGACCGGTCGACTGGCGCGTGCCCTGTATAGTCAGGACGCAGGCGAGGTCGTTGATGGCGTGATTACGGTCGATCTGCGAGCGGTTGAACTGCTGGTAGGCGCGCTGGGCCCGCTCAAGGTGGAGGGCAGCAAGCAGCGTGTGACCGGCGAGAATCTTGTAGAACAGATCAAGAAGTTTTGGGACAAACCCATAGCAACCGGCGATTCGAAGGAAACAGCGGGCCAAGCAGAGTGGTGGAAGCAGCGGAAAGACTTCATGCCGGCGCTAGCGCAGGCCGCCCTCAACCGAATCAGCAGCGGCAATTTCAATCCGCTCGACGTTGCCGGTGCTATTGAGACCGCACTCGACGAAAGGGCGATCCAAGTCTGGATCGCGGAACCTGATATCGATGAAATCTTTGCCGCGCACGACTGGGACGGTGCACTGAATCCTGTAGAGGGAGCCGATCTGGTCGCTTTGGTTGACACCAACATGGGCTACAACAAGGTGGACGCAGTGCTTCAACGCTCGCTCGATCACTCCGTATCGTGGCCCGACGGTGTTGGCAGTCCGGCCGTGGCAGAGACGATCATCACCTACCGCCATCCCATCGAAGTGCCCGGTCACGTGTGTGACCAGACGCCACGCTATGGGGACAATTACGACGCCATGATCGAGCGCTGCTATTTTGACTACGTACGGCTGTACGTTCCCGGCGGCAGCGAACTGGTTAGTGCCGAGGGCGTTGAGCCGGATTCCGTCGAAGCGTCTATGGGCGAAAATGGCACCACGGTGCTCTCCGGTTTCTTTGAAATGCTTCCCGGCACCGAACACGAAGTGCGCTTTACTTATCGACTACCACCAGACATTTCCGCGGATAATTATCGCCTCGCAATCCGCAAACAGTCCGGTTCGAAACCTCTTGCCGTCGGTGCCACCGTGGACGGCCGCACACTCTCCACGGAACTCACCGATGGTCACATGCTCTGGGATCCTGGCAACGAATGACGTCGGAAGCCGGCGATTGTCGTAGGGAGACCGGAATCTACACCGGCATGCCTGGTTAGTTCACGACACTTATCCAAACACATAGCAGGGAAATCATCGCACCCATGGACCAAACAAAGATAGTTTCCAGCTCTGAATTGCTTGACAGGGCAAATGAGATCCACGAGCAGATCCGCGCTTGGCGTCGCGAGATTCATCGCTATCCGGAGCTAACATTCACCGAGAACCGTACGGCAGGCCTTGTGGCGTCGACGCTGGCGAGTATGGGCATCGACGTCGAGACGGAGGTTGCCAAGACCGGTGTGGTGGGCCATATACGCGGCGCCGACGGTCCCATAATCGGACTCCGTGCGGATATGGATGCTCTCCCAATTCAGGAGATCAACGGCACCGATTTTGACAGTACTCGACCGGGCATCATGCACGCCTGTGGACATGATGCACACACGGCCATCCTGCTCGGCGCCGCCACCATTCTGAAGGCGCTTGCCGACGAAGGAAGACTGCCCGGCAGCATACGCCTGCTCTTCCAGCCCAGTGAAGAGGCAGCCGACGAAGACGGCAATTCCGGTGGCATGCTCATGGTTGATGAGGGTGCTCTTTCCGGGCTCGATGCCGTCTTTGGCCTGCACGTTAGCCCGGTCACAGATGTAGGCAAGGTTGCCACCCGCTCCGGCCCGATCACGGCTGCGGCAGATGAATTCAGGGTGAAGGTGATCGGTGTTGGCGGACATGCCGCACGGCCGCAAGTGGCAATCGATCCGATTGTTTTGTCGGCACAGGCGATTATGGCCATCCAGCAGATTGTCAGTCGGCGTCTGGATGCACTGCAGGCCGGCGTTGTCACCATAGGCATGATACATGGCGGGACGGCAGAGAACGTCATTCCGGACACAGTCGAAATGGTAGGTACATTGCGCTCCTTTACGCCGGAGACGCGCATCTTGCTGCGAAAGGAGCTGGAGCGCGCATGTGGTGTGATCGCAGCGCTGGGCGGTTCGTATGAGTTGACTATTCGCGAAGGGTACCCGCCTACGGTCAATTCTGTCGAAGCAACCGAGGTCATGCAAGCTGCGACGCGCGAGCTGTTCGGTGAGGAAAACGTGGAGGTTGCCGACCTTAGTATGGGTGCGGAAGACTTCAGCTATATGGCGCAGGAGGCGCCCGGATGTTTCCTGCGCTTGGGTACGCATAACCCTTCTTGGGACCGGCGCTACATGGTCCATCGGGCGGATTTCCGTATCGACGAAGATGCGCTCCCGGTTGGCGCCGCATCGCTTGCCGCTGCCGCTATCAAGTGGATGGAGACCCACCAGTAAGGTGAGCAGGAGCGAGGTCTGATAGTGAGCCGTCTGCGCCAGGTGCTGCATTGCCGCGCGTTTTCCATTGTACTTTTAACCGCCGTTGCGCTGGGGATGGCCGCGTGCGGCAATCCCGAACCACAGCCCTTGCATTTTGGCGACGCGGTATGGCGACCGGGCGAGACGAGTCTCTATCGAGCTACCGACCTTAACGGAGAGCCAGCCGGAACTGTGCGAGTCGTCATGCAGCAATCAGACGGGGACGGCTGGCGCATGGAGCGCGTGACGCAGACACAGGGTGATGAAGAGCTTCTGACCGTAGACATGGAGGCACAGGGTTTTCGTCCCCGTGCCTCCATACTGGAGCGCTCAAGTGGCGGTACAATTGAAAGGGTCGAGGCTACATACGATCACGGTCAGGTGCACCTCGCTCTGACTACCAAGGGCGACGCGACGACGACAGAAGTGGTCAGCATCCCAAGCGATTCACGCGATGCACGGACTATGTTCATGCTGGTACGCACTCTGCCGCTGACTACGGGCTTTAGCACGAGAGTGAACACCTTCTTGCCTGTCGCAGCGCGAATGGCGCGTACAACAGTTACCGTCCTGGGCGACGAGACAGTGGAGACCCCGGCAGGTACTTTCGATGCTTGGCTTACAGTGCTCGATGAGGGAGATCGCCAGTCACGCGCATGGATTTCTAAGGAGAAGCCTTTCCCGTTGGTGAAGTACGTGGATGGCGCCAACAGTGGATTGTTTGAGCTGGTTGAATTCAATTCGGCTGACTAGGCGGGACTGAGCTTGCCTCTTGCAGCCGAGCAGCCACCCAAGCTTTCATCGACATTCCAGCATGCTCAGTTCGCCGCCAGTGAAGTATATTCGAAAAGATTATCGCCGCTAGGGCACAACCACTACACAATCTCTGCTTCGACTCGGAAACGCTTGTCTAGCTCAGTCATTGTTCGCTCGCTGATTGTGCATTGGTCATTGGGAAATGCAAGCCTGATCGACTGGGCACCCACTTGGAGCATCAGTTCGAAAACGTCCCGGCCGCGTGGGTCGCGCACGCTCTCGTAGATCTCCTTCAATCGATATTTATCGCGTTCCAAATTTCCCGTAGGCCTGAAGGTGATGACAAGGGTGCGTGGCCCATTGCGTCGCGCTGCCGACCCGTTGGTCATTTGCTGCTTTCCATTGACGTCTGCAGAGTCGTCCGTCGGTGTGACCGTCGAAACTTCCGCCCGCTGTCCGCCAGGAATATCTGCTTCGGCACCCTCCGCAGGCTCTGCGTCGCCACGCACATTATCGCCATGCACCGGCCTGTCCATGGTTTTCTTTTTGCGGTCAATCCTACCGGGCCCCTCCAGTGACACATCTGAATTTGACTCGACGATCACATTGTCAGTCTGCTTGTTCCCGGCCGTTACAGAGGTATGTCGGACAGGGCCAGCTCCACCATTCACCATTTCTTCTCCCCATGTGGGCGGCTCGTCGCGGAACGGACTCGTTTCCATGGGCGGTATTTCCACGTCATCGTACTCATTGTCTACCAGTCCGTAGCTACCGTCGTCGTATTCTTCCTCTACACGCGCCCCATTGATCGTCGGCGCCGCCTCAATCAGTGGTTTCTGATATTCGATGTCATTCTTGTCTGCCGCAGTTGTATACTCGACGTAGTTGAGGATCTGATCTGCCAACAGACTTGTTTGACCCTCTCGCGTTTGCGCCTTTCCTTTGACGACAACGATCGAATCCTCGACTAGCCTATCTTGACAGCCGTCGTAGGTCCGGGGAAACACGACAACCTCGCACTGGCCCTGCATGTCCTCGATCTGGACAAAGGCCATGCGTTCGCCTTTCTTAGTATTGATCGGCCGCACGCCAGTGATCATGCCCACAATGGTAACGTTCTTGCCATCGAACCTTGCGTCCAACTCGTTGCATTGGCAGGATACGATATTGCGAATATCGACGCTGATGTGTTGCATGGGATGGCTCATGGCGTAGACACCAAGCAGTTCCTTCTCCCAGCTCAGTCTGTCTCTTCCCGATTCGGGTTCCACGGCGGGTAACTGAATGGAGGCAACGTGGCCGCTGTCCATATCGCCCATGAGTTCAAACATGGAGAGCTGGCCGCTCTCACGCGCATTAAAGACGGAAGCGGACTGGCCCACAATTGCGTCGAGCGCACCAAGCAATTGGCTTCGATGACCAAATCGGTCCAGCGCTCCCACTTTCACCAAACACTCCAGCGCCCGCTTGTTGACCTGGCGCAAATCCACTCGATCGCAGAAATCCTCCAAACTCGCGAACGGCCCACCTTCGTTGCGCGCGTCGATGATGGTCTGAACGGGTCCTTCGCCAACATTCTTGACCGCCGCCATACCAAAGCGAATTGCGCTGGCCTCAGGCACCGGGAAGTCGAAGGCGAGCGAGTCATCGCGTCTCGCCGCGCTTTCTTGTTCTTTGGGCAGTTCCTGGATCTCAAAATCCATGCCGCTGTAGTTCACGTCTGGCGGCAGGACATCGATACCCATGCGGCGCGCTTCCTGGATGAAGTTCACGACCTTTTCGGTCTTGTTCCGTTCGACTAGAAGCAGCGCCGCCATGTACTCCACCGGATAATGGGCTTTTAGGTACGCGGTCTGCACCGTGATCACCGCGTAGTCGGCAGCGTGACTCTTGTTGAATCCGTAGCGGGCGAAGAACTCGATATCGCCGTAAATGTCCTCGGCGATCTTTTTTTCTATGCCGTTGTCCTGGCAGCCTTGCACAAAGGTCTTCTTGTGCTTCTCAATATCGCTCGCCTTCTTCTTGCCTACTGCACGCCGCACGAGATCGGCGTCACCGGGTGAGTAGCCCGCAAGCTGGCTGAGAATCTGGATGATCTGCTCCTGGTACACGATGATGCCGTATGTCTCGGCAAGGATTGG
>JBJYXA010000255.1:0-2680 GCA_046259705.1 Caldilineaceae bacterium | reverse complement strand
AAGGTCTCGCGGGTCTCGTCCATGGCCGCGGCGCCGAATCCGGCGATCTCCTTGACCATGCGCGATTCGCCGTGGACATAGGCGTCCATCAATTGCCCGATCGTTTCGATGCCGTGCTCCGTCAGTGCATCGAGTACCCGTTCGCTGAGACCTGCCTCTTCACCGAATGGCAACATGGTCTCCGAACCGATAGCCAAATCCGTGAGGGGCACGGAATCATATTTACTGGTGAACCAGATCTGAATGGGCTCGCGCAGCTTCAGCGCGCCCATCTCGTAGGCGTATTCGGCGTCTTCCATGGTCGCGTACGTGGGCAACAGCCGGTCCCGGTCGCCGTTCTTGAGCACATCGGCGCTATTGCCATTGAGCGATCGCTCGCGGCGGAGACGATCGTCCATTACGGTAAGGTAATAGACGCCCATGACCATGTCCTTAGAAGGACCGACGATCGGCTCGCCACTGCTCGGCTTCAACAGGTTCTGCGTAGCCAGCATCAGTTCGCGCGCTTCTTTTACTGCTTGCTCGCTGAGCGGCACGTGCACGGCCATCTGGTCGCCGTCGAAGTCAGCGTTGAAAGCGCTACAAGCCAGCGGATGTAGCTGAATGGCGCTGCCTTCCACCAGCGTTACCTCGAACGCTTGGATACCCAGACGGTGCAGCGTGGGTGCGCGGTTCAGCAGCACCGGGCGCTCCTTGCAGATCTCTTCCAGCACATCCCAAACTTCGGGACTGGAGCGGTCCACAGTGCGCTTGGCGCTCTTGATATTGTGCGCATAGTTGTACTCGACAAGTCGACGCATAACGAAGGGCTTGAAGAGTTCCAGCGCCATCTTCTTGGGAATGCCGCACTGATGCAGCTTCAGCGTCGGACCGATCACAATGACGGAACGTCCGGAATAGTCCACACGCTTACCCAAAAGATTGCGGCGGAAGCGCCCTTGCTTGCCCTTGAGCATGTCGCTGAGGCTCTTGAGCTTGCGCTTGCCACTGCGGCTAACTGCGCGGCCTCGCCGCCCGTTGTCAATGAGGCTGTCCACGGCCTCCTGCAGCATGCGCTTTTCATTGCGCACGATGACGTCCGGCGCGCCCAGTTCCATCAGGCGGCGCAGGCGGTTATTGCGATTGATGACACGACGGTAGAGATCGTTTAGGTCGGACGTTGCAAAGCGGCCGCCGTCGAGCTGCACCATGGGCCGCAGATCGGGCGGAATCACTGGCAATGCCGTCAGAATCATCCACTCCGGACGATTCTGGCTCTTGCGGAAGTTCTCGACCACACGAAGTCGTTTGGCGGCCTTCTTGCGCCGCTGCTTGCTGCGGGTAGTCCGGATCTCGCGGCGCAGCTCCTTGGCCATCTTGTCCAAGTCGATTTTCGTGACAATATCGCGAATTGCCTCGGCGCCCATGCCTGCCGTGAAGACGTTGCCGAGCGTCTCGGACAGCTCACGATACCGGGTCTCGGTTAGCAGCGTCTTTTCTTCGAGGCCCTTCAGGTCCTCGAGATCACGATCCATCTGGGCGCGAAGGCGCTCTTTGCGCTCTTCGATGCCTTCGCGCAGCTCGTCCAGTTGTGCGCCCAACTCGCGACGGACATGATCGCGCTTTGCGGAAACCAACGCTGAGATGTCTTCCTTTTCGGCGTCGGACTCCTGCTGCAACTGGTCCAGCTTCTCCTGTACAAGATCGTTGATCGCGATCTCGTGATCGGCCGAGATAGTCTCTTTGGCTCCGACTACAGGTTCATCAGACCAGGACAGCGTTTTTGCTTCGGTCGCCTTCTTGCCGATCCGCTCCTTCAGCCAGGTTTGCAGCGTTTGCGCCTCCTGAATGGCCTTGGACGACGAATCGTTGATGCGGTCGTCCAATTCCTTGAGCGAACTCTGCTCTTCTTCGTCCAGGGCGGCGAGACGGGTTTCCATCTCGGTTTCGAGCGCATCCACCTGATCGGCAATCTCGCCGTCGATACGCGCCAGGCGCATCTCCAGCTCGCGTTCGTGACGCTGGATGGCGCGGCTGCGCGCGTCCTCGTTCACGTTGGTGATGATGTATTGAGCAAAATAGAGCACTCGCTCCAGGTGGCGCGGGCTGATGTTAAGCAGCAAGCCCAACCGGCTCGGAACACCCTTTACATACCAGATGTGGCTGACGGGCGACGCCAGCTCAATATGCCCCATTCGCTCGCGACGTACACGGCTAGGGGCCACTTCTACACCACACTTGTCACAGACAATGCCCTTGTAGCGCACTCGCTTGTACTTGCCGCATGCGCATTCCCAGTCTTTGGTCGGGCCAAAAATACGTTCACAGAACAGGCCATCACGTTCCGGCCGCAAGGTTCTGTAGTTGATCGTCTCCGGCTTAGTAACCTCGCCATAGCTCCATTCGCGGATTTCCTCCGGCGAAGCCAGCGAGATTCGAATTGCGTCAAAATTCTTGACTTCCATAGTGTCTCTTTATCTCCATCCGTGCGCGAACCGGGTTCACGGTTGGGGCGCACAATCGTGCGCCCTCCTGAATTTCTCAACGCTGCCTGGGCCGGTTATTCCTTATTACGACTCATCGGGCTCGGAACGTTCAAGCTGAAACCGAGTCGCGGCAGATGTTCTTCCGTCTCTTCCTTGCCGAACTGGATCACTTCGTTCTTCTCGTTGATCACCTCGACAGATAGCGCCAGGCTCTG
>JBJYXA010000254.1:0-1823 GCA_046259705.1 Caldilineaceae bacterium | reverse complement strand
GCATGGGATGCCGTTGTCGCCCACCCGGCCGGCCTGCACTACGCCTCCGAGACACCACAGTTCGGTTACACGCCGACGGCCTGGGGTGGCGATTGCGCCGCTGACGGTTCGGTCACGATGACGGTCGGCAATGCCTATGTCTGCACCATCACCAACGACGACATCGCACCGACGCTGCAATTGCTGAAGACGGTCGTCAACGATGACGGCGGCACGCTGACGCAGGATGATTTCCCGTCCTTCGTCGACAGCGTCGCGCAGGCATGGGATGCCGTTGTCGCCCACCCGGCCGGCCTGCACTACGCCTCCGAGACACAACAACCCGGCTACATGGCGAGTGTCTGGAGCGGCGATTGCGCGGCTGACGGTTCGGTCACGATGACGGTCGGTAATGCTTACGTTTGCTACATTACCAACACGGCCATGGGCAGGACCGATCTGCTGAAGCTGACTGACGGTCTCGAAACGACCGGCACCTGGAACTTCAGCCTCTTCGGTCCGGGTGTGGATACATCCGCATCCACGCCACCGGCGTTGCTGGACTTTGGCGGAGCCTGGCTGATACCCGGCGAGACTTACACGATATGTGAGCTGAACATACCCAGCGGCGTTGTCTCCGTCTGGTCAGTTGACGGTTCGCCGTTGCCATTCGTAGGCCCGCCACCCGCAAATCTGTGGGAGGTCTACAATCCGGATGGGGCCAACGAGCCCCCCGAGGATCTCGGCAACCGTTGCGTCGACTTCCAGGCAGGCATCGGTGAAACGGTGAGCTTTACCGTTGATAACCGCTTGCCGAAGGGCGATGCAAGGACACCGGGCTACTGGAAGAACTGGAGTTCCTGCTCCGGCGGCAACCAGTTCGACAAGGCGACCGGCGAGTTCCTTGACGGTTTGATCCCGCGTCACATCACGCTTGACGAAATCCTGCCGCAATGGATCGGCGACCTTTACCTGGCCGGCGATACCACGGGCAGCCCTTACGATGGCACTTACGACGCAGACTGCGAAATCGCGGTACTGGTATTGGCATCTCGTGAGCAAGACGGCAAGCACAAGGTGATGTCATCTGACGCCGCCTACAAGCTTGCGCGGTCGTTGCTGGCCTACCTGGCGAACCAGTTCCCGGGTCAGCCCGCCTATTTCTGCCCCGCTGCAGATCAGGCGGCCACGGACGCCCAGGCTTTGCTGGATCTCGTCAACTACATCGGTGTAGGTGATTACCTGTCACCAAAGGGCAAGGTAACCGCTGAAAAGCAAGCGCTGATAGACGAGGCGCTCGAGCTTCACGGTATCCTCGATGCCTACAACAACAACGACCCTGCTCTGGATTGTTCCTAACAGTTAATCCATAGCGTTACCAAGGCGGCGGGCATTGCCCGCCGCTTTTTTCCCGGGCCAAACATCGCCTGTCTGACTTGACCCTATACCAATAAACGGATGCTTGACCGGGCGATTCAGCGTGCCGAGCGGATTTCCGGCGGCAATATTTAAACGCACGCGGTTTTATTGCGAAGTTGCGAAAAGATAATTCATTACCTATACTCAAATTGGGACATTTCCCATGATTAATATAAATGGCTCATAAGCCATGCTTGAGAGGACAAGCCAGATCATGGGTCCCCGAACGCCGTGAGGCGCGACTTAAAACATCCGGATATCAATTCTAAGCAAACATGGAAGTTCCGCGAAGCGAATAGCTACGCGGCGGTGCGCTGTTCCGGATTTCAAGCGAAGGATTGGCGGGGTTAAGTGTAAAGAATTTGCAGGATTATAAAGTTAAGGTTATATCGAGATCATCGGACACCAGGGCGGCGAGGAGATGC
>JBJYXA010000253.1:0-1898 GCA_046259705.1 Caldilineaceae bacterium | reverse complement strand
GGGAACTTATGGGAACGTGCCCTGTGGGACTATCTGTTCGACGGTGGATCGCTCGAACGCGTGCATCAGTGCTTGTTGTGCTATAGGAACCCGGACGGCGGCTGGGGGCACGGATTGGAACATGATCTCCGGGCGCCCCAGTCCAATCCACTGATGCTGGAATTTCTCCTCACCGTTGTTCGCGACACGGGCATCCCGGTGGGCGATATTCTTGACGGCACGCCAGAATGGGTGGGGCGCGTTCAGAACGAGGACGGGCTGCTGACTCCTCCGCCCAGCTTGCTGGACTACCCGCACGCGCCCTGGTGGGAGCAAATGGAGACTGGAGCGCCGGACTCCATCGCCGGTAACCTCTCCAAGCTGGGCCTTTGCCCAACGGCCGTGCAAGAGCGCACGATGCGCTGGGTGCGAGCCAACCTAGGGCTCGAACAGATTCGCGCCAACGACTGGCTATTCATGGCCTACCATGTTTTCGACTACTATATGAATGAGGCGGACTTCCCCAGTGTAGAGACGTATCAAGCGGCGGTCCTGGAGAATATCTACGCCTGCGCGCTGGCGCACGAGAAGAAGGGCGAGATGAACAAGCTCTTTCCTATCTTCCAGTTCGCCAGCGGCCCGGATTCACTGGTTGCGCAGGAAGCCCCGGCCGGGCTCGTCGACCGCATCTTAGATCATCTGCAGGAGAGCCAGCGCGACGACGGCGGGTGGGACGACGAGCACGGTCTGACGTACTGGCAGCCTTATTTCTCCACGGTCATCCTATTGGCGCTAAAGCGATTCGGGCGGTTAAAGTAATTGGTCGCCCAACGATACCCGCAGTTCATGAATGCTCGAATACGCTTAACACAGTATCGGCTACTTCATAGTAAGGACAAGCAACCTGCTAGTCCCGTAGGCCGGATACATATTCCTGCCATCCCTCCACGAACTTTTCGAACGATACGCCATATACTGCCGGGATAAGTGACTCCAAGGGCTCATATTCACCGGGTGTAGCAACCGGTTTAGGTATTCGTTCGCGTCCATAGGCAGTCAACGATAATGCCTGGAGCTCTTGGTCGATATGATCTGTGTACTGGCAAATGAACCTGAAGCCAGCGAGGCAGCTTGGATCTATGTTATTCCAATCGACCCGTCACAAATCGCCGGGCTGTCTCCGCCATGATCGCAGCGCCAATGGGGAACACGTCCTCGCTGATCGCGAAAGTGGGCGTGTGATGACCGCCACCATTCTCGACATGCGCGCCGAGATTGAACATCGCGCCCGGCGCCGCCTGCGCCATATATGCGAAGTCCTCGGCTCCCATACCGCCAGGCCCGTCGACGATAGCGTCCTCACCCACCAAGTCCTTTGTCACCTGACGCATCCATTCGTTGACCTGGACATCGTTGTTCAATACCGGATAGCCCTTGTGCAGATGGAACTCGTACGAGCCGCCCATGTGCTCAGCCAGCCGGAAGCAGTTCTCCAACTCGTCCCACAGACGTTCGCGGGTCTCCGGAGTCATGCTGCGGATGGTGCCCTGCAGATAGACCTCAGCGGGGATGACATTAGGGGCCGAACCGCCTCGGATTTCGCCAATACTAATCACACACGCCTCTAGCGGGTCGATGCGGCGCGATGGGATGCCGTAGATGCGGGGCAGAATCGTGCTGAGCAAATAGAGCGGATCGCTCCCTTCGTGCGGATAGGCGCCGTGGCCGCCATCGCCGCGAATCCACGCCTCGAAACTGTCTACCGCGGCTAGGCTGGGACCATCGTGGAAGTAGACTTTGCCGGCCTCGTCGGTGGAGATGACGTGCAGAGCGATCACCTTATCCACGCCTGCAAGAGCGCCGTCCTGGATCATGGCCGTGGCGCCACTGATCCCATCCGCGTCGAAGGCTTCTTCGGA
>JBJYXA010000252.1:0-6944 GCA_046259705.1 Caldilineaceae bacterium | reverse complement strand
TCGCTCACTTGTCAAGGATGCCATGAAGAGCTCTACGCCAGCTACATGGAAACAGGACACCCCCATATTCAGAATCTGGTGATGGACGGTGAAGCGCCCCAATATCCATTCTCTGAAGTCGAGAATCCACCGGAAGGCTACGAGTGGAGCGACATACTATACGTAATTGGCGGATATGGCTGGAAGGCAAGATTTGTTGACAAAGACGGTTACCTGATTACGGGCGACGAGGGTGCGACCACACAGTATAACCTGTACAATGAAAATCTTGATATGGGCGACGATTGGGTAGCGTACCATGCGGGAGAACAGATAGCTTACGACTGTGCTGTATGCCATGCGACCGGCTATATACCGGAGGGCAACCAGGACGATCTGCCTGGACTCATCGGTACGTGGGCTGAAGATGGCGTTGGCTGCGAGGCATGTCATGGGCCAGGAAGCAATCATGTCAATAATCCGTATCAAGTTGAGATGCAAATAGTGCGCGACTCCGCTCTGTGCGGTCAATGTCATCAGCTCCCTGAGCCTGAGAATATCGACGCAGACGAGGGATTCTTTGCTCACCGGGGAGCATATGCGGAGCTATACACATCCAAGAAGCGTGTAATGGACTGTGTAGACTGTCACGATCCGCACCAGTCAACCAAATACGGCGACAGTGTAGACGATCGCGCGCTCTGTGCCGAATGCCATTTCGAACAGGCTGAGTACCAGAAGATATCAGACCGGCGCCATGCAAGCTGCACCGATTGCCATATGCCGCAGGCGACGGTGTTTGCGATAGGCAGCCCCGAACTCCATATGGGAGATATGCGCACCCACGTATTTGGCGTGAACGTAGGCGCTGAAACCAAATTCAATGACGATGGTTCGACCTCTATGCCCTACCTTACAGTGGACTACACTTGTAAGGGTTGTCACAACGACGAAGGCCGAGGTGGACCCATGGCAGATGAGGACCTGGTGCAAGCAGCGACCGGTTACCATGATCGCGACGAGGCCGGAAGTCTGAACCGGCGCCGCTAAAATATGCGGCATTAAGAGCAGTAAGCGAGATATGGGTTTCGCCCGGTGGAAGCAGTAGTTACTAGCCGTTATGTAAAACGTGATCAGTCGACAAGTACACATGACCCGTTATGTAAGTAAATTGGTAGTTGGCGGCCTGCTTTATGTAGGGCTGATCATCTTGCACCCAGGCAGCATAAGCGCTCAGTCGTCGACGCTGCCCGATGATCTGGTGTGCCGCGAATGTCACAGTGATACCGATGTGACACACACTTTCCCATCCGGTGAAACTGTCTCCATAGAAATCGACATCGATACGTTGGATAAATCCCCGCACTCGTCTTCTGCTACGATACCGACCGGCTGCAACGACTGCCACACCGGTAAGGAACGGTTCCGGTATCCGCACCAGATAGATCCTAACCAGACGCGGCAAGCATTTGTTACAGAAGTATCCGGTAACTGTGAGAATTGTCACTATGCGCACAAGCCGTTTCACCCTGCGGAAGATAGCGACAATGATGAATTGGAAGAACCGTTGCCTGTGTGTGCCGATTGCCATGGCAGCCATGATATTGCGCGGGTGGGAGAGATATCGGAGCAGATGCCAGCCAAATGCCTCGCATGTCATCCTAATCAGGATCGTGACTGGGTAGACCAATATTTGTCGCCCAGGCCAGGCCTTGGCGATGGCCACGAGGGATACGCCGGCAGCACGCGGTGCGTCGGTTGCCATGAAGACAAGTACTTTAGTTGGCAGGACACGGTGCACGCTCGTTTGATTCAGGAGGTGGGGGCGCATCCAGAAGCGTTACTCGCCGATTTCGACAGCGTAGACGCTGATGGGCTTCCGTTCGGGAAAGACGACATTGCGTATACGATCGGTAGCCAGTGGCGGCAGGCATACTTAACACGTCTGCCGACTCAGCCCGTGACTGTGACCCAACCAGTGACACGTACATTGCTCATAACAGGCACCGTAACGATGACAGGTACTCCTGCTATAGCAAGTACGGTCGCAGCGACCGAAACCGCGGCTACCACACTATCATTGCTGCCGATGCAATGGCTCGTTGACAGCCAAGAATGGGCGCCTCTCGAAGAGGGCGGTGAGTTACCTGAGGACTGGATTACCGAGTGCGGCTCTTGTCACGTGACGGGACTAGATACCGAGACCTGGGGTTTCACAGAGTTCGGAATCGGATGTGAAAGCTGTCACGGTCCGGCGGAAGCTCATGCGCGTGATCCGGAGAACGTCAAGCCGTTTGCACAGGCCGATGATCAGGTCTGCGGTTCATGCCACAGCCGGGGCACGTCGACTGATGGTTACCATTTTCCGGCTAGCTATCGGCCCGGGGAACCATTGGCCGAGCACTTCACGTTCACCACGGAAGATGACTATTTCTGGCCGGACGGCAGTGCCAAAGACAATCATCAGCAGTATATGGACTGGACGCTCGGAAACCCGATGGCAACATCAGGAGAAGTCAGATGCACTACCTGCCATTTGGTACATAATACAGGCGAGACAGGAACTCAGCTTCGCCAACCCTTGAACGATCTATGCCTGGAATGTCACAACGCACAAAGGGCGCTGGTGCAACATACACCGTTTCACCAGCAGGCGATGCGGATACATAGTTTCCAGTGCACAGATTGCCACATGCCCAAAATCGTTTCGGATGGAGCTGACTATGAAGGTGCGCAGTTTGACCTACACTCACATGCGTTTCAACAGCCGAATCCATCGGCAACAATTGAGCATGGCGGTTTAGAATTTATGCCGAACTCCTGCAACTTGTGTCACGATCAACTCGCTGAAGATCCGATGTGGGCACAAGAAACAATAGACTTCGCGGGCGAAACTACTGCATCGACTTCGTTCTTCGGCCCAGGTCCCACGCCAACGTCACCCCCGCCACCAACGCCTGTAGCGTCAGTGGGTGAGCCGCCGGCAGAGATCGAGATACAGCCACCGCTTGGATGGCTGCGTGCGGCAGTTTTCGCAATGATCGGATTGATTGTGGTATTTGGTGCTGCGGCGTTGGTCAATGCCGCAGTAAGGCGGAGAAAATCCAATGCGTGATCGTATTCGACGCTTCTTTTGGCCGCAGCCAACTAGACCGCTTTGGCGGCGACTATTACCGTACGCCACATTGGCAGGTGCCGCGGCAGTGGCATTCTTAATTGGCGGCGCAGGCTGGGAATATACAAACAGCTCGCAGTTCTGTGGTACGGCTTGCCACACGATGCCTCCCGAGTACACATCCTATCTGAATTCACCCCACGCAAATGTGAAGTGTGTGGAGTGTCACATTGGTCGTGCCACGATCGCTACGCAGTTTTTCCGCAAGGCTCAAGATATTAGCCATGTCGTCCAGTTCGTAGGCGCGGAATACGAAGTGCCAATCTATTCGAAAAAATTGAGACCCGCCAGCCAAGTCTGCGAAAAATGCCATAATCCCCAAAAATTCTCGTCGGATAGCCTGACGACTATCAAGTCGTATGATGCCCAGCGCAATAATGAACTCGAAGAGACCCACCTTTCTTTCAAGATCGGTGGCGGTTCACATCGTGAAGGGCTGGGCAAGGGTATCCATTGGCATATCGAAAATATGGTTGAGTATATCGCCACGGATGACCCTCACCTTGAACAGGTGATACCGTGGGTCCGGGTAACCGACGAGGAAACGGGAGACGTGTCCACGTACGTGGACGTGGATGCGAATTTGGAATCTGATTTCGTTGAAAGTCATCAGGACAGCATCAAGGTTGTCGACTGTATGACGTGTCACAATCGGGTCGCTCACCAGTTCGATACACCGGATTCGGCAATCGATGATGCCATGGCACGAGGCATCATCTCGCCGGATATTCCGTATTTCAAACAGAACGCGGTCGCGATCATGGAGCGAAGCTACCCAACGATCGGTGATGCTACGGCTGCATTACGTGGTTTGAGAGGATATTACGAATCAAACTGGCCCGACTATTACGCGGCGCGCAGCGATGAGGTTCAGGCAGCTATTGACGAGGTCGTCGGTCTGTATGAAGGCATGGTGTTTCCCACGATGGACGTTAGCTGGGAAACCCATCCCAATAACCTGGGGCACAAGGAGTCGGCAGGATGCTTCCGTTGCCATGATGGAAAACATCTGAACGAAGACGGGGAAAGCATCCGCATTGAATGCAATCTGTGTCACTCTATTCCAAAGAAGACTCCAGAAGATGGTTCAGCGCCGTTGATGGCATTGACAGAGCCCTTCGAACCTGAATCCCACGTCGATACCAACTGGGTCGCGAAGCACCGGTTTGCGTATGACGGCACCTGCCAAGGTTGCCACGATGTCTCCAATCCGGGCGGCAGTGACGATTCCAGCTTCTGTGCCAATAGTGCATGTCATGCCACGGAGTGGAAATTCGCAGGACTGAATGCGCCTAGCATTATAGAAATCACCAACGTTCTCGACACTGAATTACCTACCTATCCTGAAGCTGAAATGACTTGGGACGACTTGGTTGGACCGATACTACAGGCTCGTTGTGTATCCTGTCACGGCGGTACTGCCGGGCTTTACTTGGACTCGTACGAAGGCGCCATGGCCGGGGGAAATCTTGGACCAGCTATTGTTCCCGGCGATGCCGACGCGAGCCTACTCATCGAGCTACAACGAGAAGGTCATCCCAACAGCCTAGCACCCAGTGAGTTGGAATGGATCATCGAGTGGATCAATGCAGGTGCGCCGGAATCGCGCTTGGCGCATCAAGAACCTTCGCGAGACTGCTGCTCCTAGCCGCTGCGATCGTAATATGGCAACTGCTGTTTGCGAACACCGCTACAGCACAAACTCCTCCAGATACCGCTTGCAAGCTCTGCCATGTGGGCAGTGAAGAAGAGTTGCTTCTTCCGTCCGGTGAAGTGCTAGAGTTGGGCGTGGATCTCGAGCCCCTGGAAAACTCGGTCCACGGAACCCACGCCGCGACTTCAGTGTACTGTACGGATTGTCATGCTAAGCGAGGAGGCTACCGGTACCCGCATGAGCCAAATCCAGCCCAGAACTTGGCGGAATTTGCCGCGGATGCATCACAGAACTGTGAGAGTTGTCATACCACACTAGAATCACATAACCCTGGACACCTCTTGGCAGCCGATAACGTAGCCGTACCTGTTTGTTCCGATTGTCATGGGGGGCACGATGTTGGCTCGACTGCAGCGATGCGTGAGGATCCGATCGGATTCTGCCAGAGCTGCCACGCGACGTATAACGATCCAAGGGTTCAGGAAGCGCATGATGAGATCATAGCGAATCTTGGCGAAGGCCAGGACTGCCAGACGTGTCACAGCGATGTTCCTCAATCGGAGGATGCACAGTGCAAGGCGTGTCACTCCCTGTTGTCGCGCCAGCTCACGCTGTCATCTGGTGAAACGATCGATCTCCATGTCGATCCCGAAACCATTATGGAATCGGTTCACGGGGACCGCGAAATTCAAGGTGTCGAATACACGGCCCTGCAATGCACGGATTGCCACAAGCAGCAAGCATTCTCGGGATTTCCCCATCTATATGTAGACGCCGAGTCACGTCGTGATTTCACGCTCGAGATGGAGGCTGTCTGCCAGAGTTGCCATCAGGAAATCTATGAAGCACAGCGCGACAGCGTGCACGCCCATGCTCAAGAAGAAGGCAACCTTTTCGCCGCGACCTGTTTTGACTGTCACGGCAACCATGCAATCCAGGATCCCGATAGCCCAAGATGGCGGATCTCAGAAACCTGCGGTCAGTGCCATTCCCAAATCTACGAAGAATATTCGCAAAGCGTACATGGCGTGGCGCTTCGCGGTCCTGAAGGCGAGGATGCGCCGGTTTGTACAGACTGTCATGGCGTTCACAGTATCGAGAACCCGCTAACTGCTAGATTTCGGGTTGAATCGCCAACGCTGTGCGGCGGATGCCATGCCGACAAAGAGATCATGGACCGGCACGGAATCTCGACCGATGTCTTTGAAACCTACGTCGCCGATTTTCATGGCACCACAGTGGAGCTGTTTGAGAAGCAATCGCCCGACGAGGAAACAAACAAGGCAGTGTGCTATGATTGTCACGGCGTTCACAACATACTGCCGGTTACTGACGAAAACTCGCAGGTGATTAAGCAGAACCTTTTGACCACCTGTCAGAAGTGTCACCCGGACGCAACCGCGAACTTCCCCGACGCGTGGACAAGTCACTACAAACCTTCATTGCAGCACAATGCGATTGTCTATCTCGTCGACATGTTTTACAAGGTGCTGATCCCGCTGGTCATTGGCGGATTTGTACTATTCATCGGAACGGACGTATTCCGCGGGTTATGGGACCGTGTCCGGCGCAAGAACGATGAGCAATAGCCGCGGCAAAGGGGCTATCAGTGAGTCAAGTAAAGATTGAAAGACCGACCAAGTATCTCCGTTTCAGCCGATCCCAGCGCGTAGAGCACTTCATACTGCTACTCAGCTTCACCGTGCTCGGGGTAACCGGTTTGCCTCAGAAATGGCCCGATTCGTGGTTAGGTGAGGCAATGATCGCCGGCATGGGCGGCATCGAGCGAACGAGGATCATCCACCACGTCGCGGCCGCCACGTTGATTATTCTCACCGTATATCACTTCTTGGCGGTCGCATATCGCATTTGGGTGAAACGGGCGCGGCTGTCCATGTTGCCAACCTTCCAGGACGTCAAGGACGGCCTGCAAGCCCTCGGCTACAATCTAAATGTGGCTTCCAACCCTCCCGCGATGGGCCGGTATACGTTCGGGGAAAAGATTGAGTACTGGGCAGTGATCTGGGGTACCGTGATCATGATTTTCACCGGCTACTTGCTCTGGAATCCCATCGCGGCCACCAGGTTCCTGCCCGGACAAGCGATACCCGCAGCCAAGGCCGCCCACGGCGGAGA
>JBJYXA010000251.1:0-1538 GCA_046259705.1 Caldilineaceae bacterium | reverse complement strand
CCCTCATCAAACCGTGCATACGGTTCTCCCGTACACGGCTTTCCGATGTGCTTCAGGCCGAGGCATGCGCCGATTTCCAGCCTGCGGTGTGGGGCAGCTTGAACAGTCCGAGGACGTTGTGCAGGTAGGCATAGGAGAACCGCTCATACCCACGGGTGCGCGTGCGCACTTGGTGGCGCCTTCGCAGTTGGGTACGCACGCGTTCCTCAGTGAACCACCGAACCCGTCCGAACACCTTGGTGCAGTTGCCGTAGTGGAAATAGCCCGACCAGCCGCGTAGGACCTGATTGACCTCCTTGAGCATCTGCGGCACCGGCACCGGGGTCCGGCGCCGTGCGGTGAGTTCCTTGATACGCGCCTTGATCCGTTGCTCGGCGCGCTTGCTTGGCTCGACATTGGGGTAGCCCTTGCCCGTTCGTCGGCTGTGTGCCCACTTGATGCTGAAACCCAGAAAGTTGAACGCCTGTTTGCGGGCATCGACCACGTGGGTCTTGTCCCGATTGAGCGTTAACTCCAGGCGCTCCAGCACCGTTTCGAGCACAGCCATGGCTGGCTTGCTGTCGCCGCGACACAAGATCACGGCATCATCGGCATAGCGCACCAACCGTGCGCCCAATCGCCGCTCCAAGTCGTGCCGCTCCCAAATCCGGTCCAACAGATGCAGGTAGAGGTTGGCCAGCAGCGGGGAAATGACCCCGCCTTGCGGCGTCCCCTTCCGGTTCCCCTTGCCGCCGCTCGGGCGTCGCTTGCCCTGTTCGTCCTCCTCGATGACCGGGGCCTTGAGCCATTGCTGAATGAGGGCGAGGACGCCACCATCGGCAACGCGCTCGGCGACCACGGCCATGAGCTTGGCATGGGGGATCGTGTCGAAATACTTCGAGAGATCTGCATCGATGACTTGGGTCTTTCCCTGAAAGAGACCGTCGGTGACGGCCTTGACCGCATCATGGGCCGAACGCTTCGGGCGAAACCCATACGAGTGTTCGCAAAAGTCCGCCTCGAAGATTGGCTCCACCACAAGCTTGAGCGCCATTTGCACGATCCGATCCCGAATCGTGGGGATTCCCAGGGGGCGCTCACTGCCATCTGGCTTGGGTATCCAGACCCGACGTACCCCATCCGCACGGTACGTCTTCTGTTCCAGCTCCACTTGCAGTTCCGCCACATAGGCGTCTTTTCCGATTCCCGCCTCAATGGCCGCGAAGGTGACGCCGTCGATTCCTGGCGCCCCCCGGTTGGACCGCACAAGGTCATAGGCATGACTGAGAATGTCTGCCCGGCTGACTTTGTCGTACAAGGCATAGAAGCGGAACGCCGGTTCTTGCTTGGCCTTGGCGTAGAGCTTCCGCTGCAGCGTCCTGATCTGATTTGGAGTTGTTAGCGACATGGCCGCAATCTCCTGATCCTCCGCGCTTTGGTTGCATGCACAAAGTAGGGCTCCTTTCCTCGGGTCGGGTTGTGTTGTCCCAGACCCTCAAACGGTACTATGAGCCCCTCCGACTCCCGGGACGGCCGGCGACGATTTCGGACTCGCCTTA
>JBJYXA010000250.1:0-5683 GCA_046259705.1 Caldilineaceae bacterium | reverse complement strand
TTTGAACGGCTGACGTTGAACGTCCAGGAATCGCCCTGCGTGTTGCCTGCCTGTGAAGCGGACGGCCGAACGCTACGGCCTGGCCCAGCGTGGGCAGCGTAGTGCTCAAGTTCACGATTGGACGCATGGTGGACATCTATCGGGGTCCTAGCCCCGACGGACCGTTCACGATGGTTGCCGGCGGCGAGGCCGACGGAGAATGGGTCGACGATCCAGTGGCCAATGACACGATGGTTTGCTATGTCGTCAAGGCGCCGGGCCGCGTTCCAAGCCTGCCCAGTGACCCGACGTGCACCACTCCGAAGCTGGATCCTCACCCGCCGCACGGTGTGCTGATCCTGCAACAGACCGCAGCCGGCCCGCCGTACATGGTACGCCTGGTGCTGGATGCGTCGGACAACCCGAGACAAGAGGAGCATCCTCCTTTTGACGGCCGGCTGTTGACGGCACGCGACCTGCAGAGCGGCGTGGCGGAGATGAAGATCTCGAACCGGTCGGATTTCGAAGGAGCACAGTGGGAGCCGTACGCTGCGGAGAAGATGTGGCCGGTCAACCCCGACGGGCAAAACAGGGCTACGGTGTTTGTGATGTACAGGGATGCGGCCGGCAATGAATCCGAAGTGATCGCAGGCACTGCTACGCTCGATCCAAGTTTCGTGCCGCCGCCCGAGAAGACGTTCCTGCCGAACATTAACGGATAAGCGGAACGCAGATTGACCTAAGGTGCCGGAGTCATGAGCTACGGGTATTGCGCTCGTAGGTCCTCGTAGGTCATGGCTCCGGAATGACGGCCCTCGCATGTGACCAGAACGCAGGTGAGACTGCGCTCTTGAGATGAACGTGCATAATCGCGCCAATTGCAGCGAGCGATAATGTATGCGATTCTGCCGAAAGTCAACGGACTGCCACACTCACATAACCAGCGCAAGACAGGAGCCGGAGTCCCAATGGCCGAATTCATCAAGTCCCTGGTGACGATCTACGCCCGAGATATTGAGCAATCGACAGACTTCTATGGCCGGATCTTGGATAAGAAACTCTTGACAACCCCACACACCAATGCTACACTGATAATGCGCTTTATCAAGTGAGTCCCAGCCCGAACCATTTTTGCATAATTGGCCATCCTTGTGACCAAGAGACCTCGCCAGACCGACGTCGCTCGCCTTGCCGGTGTGTCACCGACGACCGTATCGTTGGTGATCAACAATCGCATCGGCGGCACGGTACGCATCACCGAAGAGACCCGGCAGCGCGTGCTGGCGGCTGTGGACGAGCTTGGGTACACCGTGGACCCCGCAGCGCGGCGATTGGCGGGCGGCTTCAACGCCATGCTGGGCGTTTTCACTTTCGAACCGATTTTCCCGCTCGTTCACCGCGACTTCTATTACGATTTCCTTATGGGCATCGAAAACGAGGCCGAAAAGCAAGGCTACGATCTACTGCTCTTTACAAGCTCGGGCGACGGCGGCGGCAAGCGGCGGATCTACAATGTGGGCGTCAACCGGCTGCGAATGGCGGACGGCTCTATCTTGTTGGGATACGCGGCCAACCGCGACGAGATTGAACGGCTGATCGGCGAAGGATATCCGTTCGTATTTGTGGGCCGGCGCGAGGCCAGGTCCGGGCCCGTTGCGTATGTAGCGGCCGACTACAAGAACGCGACGGCCACCGTTATTTCGCACATGCTGGCGCACGGCCATCGCCGCATCGCGTACGTCTGCGAAGACACAGGGGCGGAATCGCAAGAGGACCGGCGGAGCGGGTACCGGGCAGCGCTCGAAGCGGCAGGTATTGCTCACGACCCTAGCCTGGACACCCCGGTCGATGGACCGGACCAGATCACGCCCGATTGGGTAAAGGCACAAATGGATGCGGGCGCCACTGCGTTCGTGGCGGAGATCGGTCCTATCGGTCATCGACTGGTCGAGTCGCTCAATGCCCTGCGCCTGCGTCCCCCGGATGATTTCTCGTTCGCATCATTGGGCGATCCGCTCGTCGAAGATAATCCTTACCCGGACACCACCACGTTTCGCATCCCGCGCCAGGAGATGGGCGCTGCCGCTGTGCGTTTGCTTGCCCAAATGCTGGAAGGTGAACTGTCCGAGGTACCCCAGGTGACGCTAGATTGCTCATTTGTTCCGGGCGGCACCGTAGGCGATGGGCCCGATGCGGGCGAGCCCCGTTAGTGGAGTGAATTCCGTCCGCTGCCGGCCCGAGCGGTGGTCTGCAGCCACAACAGTCGGATTACGGAGAAGTAGGTACCGGAAAGGAGGAACCTGAAGATCTCAACCCCAGGAGCATGCCCCCACGGCACGGGGCGACAATTGGTTGCCGCCCTCGGGAAATGTGCCACCACGTGAAGTGTTGAAGCAGTAACCGGATGTAGTGTAGGCCGATTCCATTCAACGACGAACCAAGGAGGACAATGTGTTCCTGAACAGACGTACGACGACCCGTTCGCTTCTGTTGGCGTCCCTCGCGCTCATCATGCTTGCCGGTTTGCTGGTTGGCTGTGTACCGGCTGCGCCTGCCCAAAGCGGCGAGGCAGCCCCTGCAGAAGAGGGAGCGGCAGCGGCTCCGGCGGCAGGAGAAACCATCGACATTCGCTTCTGGAATCACTGGCTGGCGGCTCGCGTCGAACTCATCGACAAGATGATCGCCGACTTCGAAGCGGCAAACCCCGATATCACCGTCGAGAACCTGGGTCAGCCCTGGGAACGACGAGAGGAAAACATGTTCACGGCCCTGGCCAGTAACGATCCGCCAGAAGTCGTCATGGCCACCCGTTCCGAAATCCTGAAGCTGGCAGATGACGGCCTCATCGTGCCCATCACGGACTACGTGGATAAGCTGGGGCTGGATCTGAACGTCTTCTACCCCGGCGAAATCAACAACATGTACTGGAACGGCGAGCTGTACTCCATGCCCATGCCCACCGGAGGCGGCATCACCGGCATTGTCCTGATTAACGAGGACATGTTTGACGCGGCCGGACTGGATCCGGTGCCGCCGGCGACGTGGACCGAGCTGGAGGAAGATGCTAAGGCGCTGACTGTGCTGGACGACAAGGGCATCGTGAAGATCGGCGCCAATGTGGTTGGCGCCTCGTCGGGTGGAAATGCCGGCGCCTTCTTCGCCTGGCTGTACACCAACAACGGCAAGATCTACAGCGACGACCTCAAGACGGTGGAATTCAACTCGCCTGAGGGCGTGGAGACGCTGCAATGGATGGTCGACTTCACAAATGACATCAACGGCGGTGTGCAGAACGTCTACGACTTCTATGTCACCGGACAAGAAGCCAATGAGGCGCAACCCTGGTACAACGACGTGGAGGCCATCACCTTCCCCAACGTCTCCATCTTCTTCCACATCCAGACTTTCAAGCCCGAGATGAACTTCAAGACCGGTCTGCGGCCCTACAACGCCGACAACCCCGAAGCCGCGTCACACGGCATCTCCGGCGAAGCCTTCGGCTGGGGCTACGTGATCCCAACCGGCGTGGCCGAAGAGAAGCGCGAGGCCGCAGTCAAGTGGATCAAGAAGATCACCTATGACGAGGACGGCGCAGGCTGGTTCATGATGGAGCAGGGCCGTCCGTCGCCGATCCGTGCGGTCAACGAAGATCCCATGTACTACGACGTGAATCCGGAGTGGGACGTGGTGCTGCAGTCGCTGGAGAACGATATCTCCGTGCCGCTCTTCCCCGAGCACGCACGCGTGCGCGACATCGTCGACCAGGCCGTGGAGGCCGCCCTCTTCGGCGATATGACGCCGGAAGAGGCGCTCAACGATGCTGCCGAACAGGCGCAGGCGATATTAGACGAGTACTGGAGCAGCAAAGAATGACGGCGCAGAGCGCCAACATGGGGCGGACCTCAGAGGTCCGCCCCAGCCGCAGATCGTTCAAGAAGAGATGGCTGATCGGCTACCTCTTCATTTCGCCGTGGATCGTCTCCTTCGTGCTGTTCGACCTGCTGCCCATTGTGTCGGGCTTCTACCACAGTCTGACCAAGTGGAACGCGCTGGGCACATCACAGTTCATTGGGATAGCGAACTACAAGGAGGCGTTGACGCGCGATCCGCTGTTCTGGACCGCGGTGGGCAACACGTTCTACTTTATCGCGGCCAGCGTGCCGTTGGGCATCCTAGCTGCATTCGGGCTGGCGCTGTTGCTCAACGCCAATATCCGCGGCACCGGCGCCTATCGCACCTTGTACTACATCCCGTCGGTCGTGCCGACCGTGGCCGCCGTCATCGTGTGGATATTCATCTTCGAGACGCGGCGCGGCATTCTCAACTACGGCCTGGAGCTGTTGGGGCTTCCGGCAATCCGCTGGTTAAGCGACCCCAGAGCGGCCATGCCGGCATTGATCATCATGAGCCTGTGGACCATCGGCGCGGCCATGATCATTTTCCTGGCCGGTCTGCAGGGCATTCCTCAGGAGCTGTACGAGGCCGCAGAGGTCGACGGCGCGAACCCATTCCGTCGCTTGATGACCATCACCATTCCGCTCATGACACCCACGATCTTCTTCAACTTGATCATGGGGTTGGTGGCGGCGTTCCAAGCCTTCAACAACGCGTTCATCATGACGGGCGGCGGGCCTCGCAATGCGACCCTGCTCTACATGCTGCACCTTTACAACAATGCGTTTGGCTATTTCCGTATGGGATACGCCTCGGCGCTGGCCGTCATGCTCTTCATCGTCGTCTTTGGCATCACAGTAGTGGTCTATCGATCCTCGGACCGCTGGGTTTATTACAGCTAGGTGACGTCCCATGAACCTCACAGGCATGAAAACCCAAAGGATCTTTTCCCACACGGCGCTACACGTGATCCTGCTGGCCGGTTCGGCGCTGATGGTGATCCCGCTACTGTGGACCCTCTCCACTTCGCTCAAGACGATTCAGCAGATAGCGGTATGGCCGCCGGAATGGATCCCGAACCCGGTAATGTGGTCGAACTATGTCGAGGTGTTCCACGCCGCGCCGGTGACGTTGTGGATCCGGAATTCGCTCGTGATCGTGGCCGCCAATGTCATTGGTTCGGTGTTAACCTGTTCGCTGGTTGCCTACGGTTTCGCGCGCATCGAGTTCCCCGGACGGGATGCGCTCTTCATCTTGTTGCTCAGCACGCTGATGATGCCCTATATCGTGCGTCTGATCCCGCTCTATGTGTTCTACAACGACATCGGCTGGATCAACACGTTCCTGCCGGTGACGGTGCCTCAACTGCTGGCCCGCAATCCCTTTTTCATATTTCTCTTGCGCCAGTTCTTCAAGGGCATCCCGTTTGAGCTGTCGGATGCAGCGCGCATCGACGGTTGCAGCGAATTCGGCATCTGGTGGCGCATCGTCATGCCGCTCTCCAAACCGGCGCTGGCCGCGGTCGCCATCTTTGCCTTCCGAGATGCGTGGGACAATTTTCTGGCGCCGCTGATCTACCTGGCCGGCGCACCTAATCTGCGCCCCCTGGCCGTCGGTCTATATACGTTGCGCGGCGGCGGCGGCCAGCTTCCGGATACGCACTACCTCATGGCGCTCTCTACGCTCATGGTGATCCCCATGTTACTCATGTTCGCCATGGGGCAGCGCTACTTCATCCGTGGAGTAACCCTCTCCGGCATCAAAGGATAGCTATCGTGGCACAAGAACAGAGTCGACCCAACATCGTCGT
>JBJYXA010000249.1:0-16239 GCA_046259705.1 Caldilineaceae bacterium | reverse complement strand
GGCGTGTCATCATGCCCAACGCCGGCGCGGCCGTCTCTACCCTGGTCGTGTTGATTTTCCTGTGGACATGGAATGACTTTCTGGTGCCCTTGGTGCTTACCACATCGGATATGGTGAAAACACTGCCGCTGGGGCTCGCCTTTTTCCAGGGACGCTATCAGGCCAACGTTCCCCTCATCGCCGCGGGCGCCACCATTGTGGCCCTGCCGACGATCCTCGTCTATATCATGTTCCAACGGAAATTCATCCAGGGAATCACATCCGGTTCCGTGCGAGGGTAGCGAATGTCCTGCCCCAACGCACTAAATCACCGAGGACTATCAAAATGAAACTAACCGTCATTGGGGGTGGCGGCGTGCGCTCCCCCCTGTTCGTGAACTCAGCCCTCAAACGGGCGGAGCGTCTGCGCATGGAGGAGTTGTGCCTCATGGACGTGGACGCGGACAAGCTGAAGATCATGGGCGGCGTCTGCCGGCTCGTTGCCGAACAGCAAAAAAGTCCTGTCCGCATCACCACGACCACGGACCCGCGCGCCGCCATCGCGGACGCCGACTACGTGGTCACGTCTATCCGCGCCGGGGACGAACAGGGCCGCATCTACGACGAACGCATTGCGCTGCGCCACGGCGTTCTCGGGCAGGAGACCACTGGTCCGGGCGGTTTCGCTATGGCGTTGCGCAGCATCCCCGCCATCCTGGAGTACGCGGCCCTTATCCAGCAACTTAACCCGCAGGCCTGGATGTTCAACTTCACCAACCCGGCTGGCCTCGTCACGCAGGCGCTTCGCGACGCGGGCTATGAGCGGACGGTGGGTATCTGTGATGGCGCCAACCTGGCTCAACACGCCGTCGCCAATTACCTAGACGTTCCAGCCCGCGATGTACGTCACGAAGTATATGGGCTGAACCACCTCTCATGGACGCGACGGGTATGGGTGAAGGGGCGAGATGTGCTGCCGGAGTTGCTGCAGCGGCCTGATTTCCTTTCCGGCAGCGAACTGTCAGTCTTCGATCCGGAACTGGTGCGCATGGCGGGCGTATGGATGAACGAGTATCTCTACTACTTCTATTACGCCGAAGAGGCAGTGGAGAATATCAAACATGATGAACTGACGCGCGGCGAGGAAATCCAACGTCTGAACGCAGGGCTCATGGACACGCTGCGAAAGATCGACGCAGGCAGTGACCCGAAGGCAGCTTTGACCGCCTACTACCGATATGAGCAGCGACGGTCCTCGACCTACATGCACTACGCGCGCGAAGGTGCGCCGTCCATGGAAGTCGCCGACGAGGCTGCGCAAATACTGGAGCCGCCCACGGACGGCGGTGAGGGTTACGCCGGCGTTGCCCTCGACATCGTGGAGGCGCTCCAGACGCAACAGCCGCTGCACACTGCGCTCAATGTTGCCAATGGCGGGGCCATCGACTGTATGCGGCCCGACGATGTCGTGGAGGTGAGTTGCACGGTCGACAAGGATGGAATTCACACGCAGCCCATCGGCGAGATTCCGGAAGCGCACGAATTGTTGATGCGCAACGTCAAGCTTTATGAGCGGCTCACCGTGCAGGCGGTTCGCGAGCATAGCCGCGACCTGGCCGTGCAGGCGCTCATGGCGCATCCGCTGGTGCTTTCCTATTCGCGCGCCAAGCCGCTGGTCGACGAGTACCTGGAAGCCCACGCGGCCTATGTCGGCGAGTGGACCTAACCGATGCCGCACAATGCGACGCAACGACCCGGGGCCGATAGGGCCCCACTTCTGGACGTTCTGCTTCATGGCGCCTATTTCTGTGACCTAATCTTCGGTGGACTGCCCGAAGTGCCACAGCTCGGCCGAGATCTGTTCAGCTCGTCGTTTGACATCGTGCCCGGCGGCGCTTTCTACACGGCGCTTGCGCTGCACAGACTCGGCCTGCACACAGGATGGATGTGCGAAGTGGGCGACGATATGTTTAGCCGCACCATCGAAGAAGAAGCGCTGGCGGAAGGCATAGACACCACCTACTTTGAACGCAGTGCAGGCGAGGTGCGCCGCTTGGCGGCCGTCTTCTCCTTTGCGCATGACCGCGGATTCATCAGTTACATCGACGGACAGCTACCCAAGATCCTGCCTCTCGACGAGGTGGAGAGGCTTCGTCCGCGCTGCCTGCTATTGACGAACATCGGATACTGGCAGGACCTACCCAGACTTTCCGACCTGCCGAACCGCGACGAAACGCTCGTCTACATGGACTGCCAGGACTCCGGCCTCTCACTCGAGAGCCCCGGCCTGATCGAGTGTCTGCGCCATGTGGACGTGTTCGCGCCCAATGAAGCCGAAGCACTGCACTTGACCGGGGCACACACTGCACACGAAGCGCTGAGACAGCTGGCGGACCTCATACCGGCAGTTGTCATCAAATGCGGTAAGCGCGGGTCGATCGCACGGCGCGGCGATGAAGTAGCCGAAGCGACGCCAATTGCCGTCACTGCCGTCGATACGACCGGAGCCGGCGACTGCTTCAATGCCGGCTTCGTGTACGGATTGTTGAAGAATGCGCCACTAGTCGATTGTCTCCGCTACGGCAACATCGTGGGCGGGCTCTCCACCACCGGCCCGGGAGGCAGAAATGTCCCAAAGCATGCTCCCGACTTGTCGGAATTCTACGGCAATCCGGGAACGCACGGGCAGCACACACTGGCAGCAGTTCCACGCAACATGGATTGACTAAGAGGTCACCCTAGCGCCATTTGAATCGCTTATGTACAATATGGGCTTGATTTGAGCATCAGGTCTGGCCGCACAGCAGGGGGACAGGAATGGAACGAAGCGAGCTGCCGATACCCAGAACCATCTTCTTCTTCATTACATTCGCCGCCGTTGGCATCGGCGTGTGGTTCCTGCACAGCTACGCTTCCCTGTTTAACAGCTTCTTCCTGGCCATCATGATCGTAATGACGGCGAGCCCGATGGGCTTTTGGTTGCGCAATCATGGCGCTCCCGACTGGCTGGCGCTTCTTCTCTCGGTACTGGCTGCCCTGGCAGCGACTGTGTTTATCGCCCTTGTCATTGCCATCGCTTCGCTGCGCGTGCTGCAGATGGTGCCAGCGGTTGTGGCGGACCTGTCCGACGCCGAACAGCAGGCTGCCCCGTTTCTGGGTCGCTTTGGCATCACGCTCGGAGATCTACAGACGCTGGTTCCTCCCGCTGCGGTGGGACGGGTAGCCGCACACGTAATTCAGTTGACGTTGAGCAGCGTCTCCATGTTCGGCCTCGTCATCCTGATCGTGGTATTCATGGTGATCGAAGCGTTTCTCGTACCACTCAAGCTCAGCAACAGTCCGAGATTGGCATCTGTCTCTCCGGATATTGCCATTCACTTCACGCTCAACATCCGGCAATACGTCGGTATTACCTCGTTGCTCGGGTTAATAGGTGGAATTGTTTTGGGCATTGTGCTGATGCTGCTTCACATTCCGTTCGCGTTCCTTTGGGGCGTTCTGTACTTGGTCCTCAACTTCGTCCCCATGGTCGGATTCTGGTTCGCCGTGATCCCGCCCATGCTGCTGGCGGCGCAAACTGGCGGCGCCGGCGATGCGGTAATCGTACTGGGCGCCTATATGATCGTCAGCACAATCATTAACCAGGCAGTGAAACCGGCCGTCATGCGAGGCGGGCTTGATCTATCACCTTTCTGGTCGATTATGTCTCTGATTGTTTGGAGCACGATTCTTGGTCCGGTCGGCCTGATAATCGGTGTACCCTTGACCATTGCCTTGAAGGAACTCGTCTTTAGCACCGACAAGCAGGCGTATTGGGTTGCAGATCTGTTGGGCGCGGGTCTGCCCCAACCGCAAGCTGCGCCGTACGAGATACCCCATGCCTTGGATGATGAAGAAGCGTCGCGCGCAGATACCGATAACCAATAGGTGCGAACAAGACTACAAACGATAGTCCGGACGAATTGCGTAAGCGAAGCTCGTAGGCCGCCGTGGTCGGTCGCTTCCTAGTGCACAAACCGTAAAGATACTCGGTTACTCGGAGTTCACCGCTCTCGGGCCAGATGTATTCAGAAACCGAGTATGTCATCTGCAGACGCACGAGGACGGCGATGACGTCACGCTGCTTGGTGACTTGCTGGACATTTTGGCCCAAACGCCAAACTGTGCGAGGATCACGCTGTCCGGCAACCGTGGCCGGCGATGTCGAGTGAGGAATTTCTCGATGATTCGAACGAGACAAGCGCGGCTGATCGAAGGTCCCATCGCGCAGACACTTACCAGACTGACGATCCCAATGCTGGTAGGTATTTTCAGCATGATCGCCTTCAATTTGGTCGACACGTTCTTCCTTGCGCGGCTTGGCACACAGGAACTGGCCGCAATCAGTTTCACCTTTCCCGTGGTCTTCGCCATCGGCAGCATTGCCCTCGGTCTCGGCGTGGGTGCGGCGGCGCTCGTATCGCGCGCGATCGGCATCGGCGACGACGAACAGGTGCGCCGGTTGACGACAGACAGTCTGGTTTTAGCACTCGTGATCGTGGCAAGCTTCATCGTTCTTGGTTTACTGACGCTGGAGCCCATGTTTCGTCTGCTTGGCGCCGACGATTCTACGCTGCCGCTGATCCGCCAGTACATGGTCATCTGGTACCCCGGCATGATTTTCGTGGTCGTGCCCATGGTAGGCAACAATTCCATCCGCGCCACCGGCGATACCAAGACGCCCAGCCTAATCATGGTGACGGCCGTGGTCGTAAATATCGTGCTGGATCCCATCCTAATCTTCGGGCTAGGTCCGGCGCCGGCGTTAGGTATGCGCGGCGCGGCCATTGCCACGGTGTTTGCCCGAGCGACCACACTTGTTATTGCCATTTGGGTGCTCTATTTCCGAGAACGAATGATCACGCTGCACGCGCCACCAATGCGTGTTGCGCTCCGTTCCTGGGGGCGACTGCTCTACATCGGCGTCCCTGCTGCGGCTACGAATATGGTCATGCCGGTGGGCTTGGGCATAATCACCGCGATGGTGGCCGTGTACGGTCAGGAGGCGGTGGCCGGGCTGGGTGTCGCTTCCCGAATAGAATCGTTCGCCCTGGCTCTAGTCGCCGCATTGTCGTCTGTGTTGGGACCATTTGTGGGGCAAAACTGGGGTGCGGGCCGTCTCGATCGAGTGAAGGAAGGCGTTCGCCTAAGCCAGGCATTTGCCATGATTTGGGGAGCTGTCGCCTTTGTCGCGCTCATCTTCTTCGCCCATCCGCTGGCGGCGCTTTTCAACGACGATGTTGCCGTGGTGGGTACCATCGTCCTTTACCTGACCGTGATACCTATTAGCTACGGTGCGTTCGGTGTACTTCAGCTCTCCAATACGGCGCTGAATGTGCTCAACCGGCCACTTCACGCGGCTGCCCTTATGGTGTTGCGCATGTTTGTCCTGTACGTGCCCATCGCTTACGCCAGTTCACGATGGTTCGGGATGCAGGGCGTTTTCGGTGCGGCTACGATCGCCAACATTGTGGCTGGATTGGCTGCTTTTGTGTGGCTGCGCCGCGTCCTGTCCGGGCTCACCGAGGCGCCCGTTCCCGCCGGCCGCCTGCCTGCCGCTGTTCCAACTGCCTCGGCCGAACCGGCGGCAGACTGATCGCACAGGTGGCTAGCGTGCTGGGGAACGCGGACGTCATGCGAGACCATATCAGCCGGCCCGAATGGGTGAAGCAACAATATGCGACTGACGGCAATCTCAACGCCCGCATTGCGCTGCACAAACGCTTCAGTACCAGCCAGATCCCGTGGTCGGGTTGGGTGCTGGATCATGTTGCGGGAGAGCTCGACAAGCAATTCAGCAATTCAGGGCCCGGCGCTTATCGGCTCCTGGAGCTTGGCTGTGGCCCTGGATCCACCTGGGCGGACAGTGCCGGTCATCGTGCGGCGTCCTGGCGTCCTGTTTTAAGTGACCTGTCCCCTGGCATGGTATTGTCGGCGCGACGGAACCTGTCGCGGGCCGGCGTGGAAGCTGCCCTTCTTGTGGCAAATGCCGAGGGTATCCCGGCCGATGACGCATCCTTTCACGCGATCATCGCGAACCACATGCTGTACCACGTTCCGGATCGCACACGAGCCTTGGCAGAGATCCGTCGCGTGTTGCTGCCGGGCGGCGTTCTCTTTGCAGCGACCAACGGCGATGCACACATGCGGGAGCTGTGGGCGCTGAGTCACCGCTTCGATCCTGCCGACATCCAGGAGCCCCCCAGCCCGCGCAAGTTCTCACTGGAAAGCGGTGAACGCCAACTCAGTGACCATTTCCGGGAAGTGCACGTCGTGCGCTACGAGAATCAGCTCATCGTCACCGAAGCCGAAGCGCTGGTAGCCTATATGCTGTCGGGCATGTACGCTGCCGTCGCAGCCGAGAAACAGGATGCGCTGCGCACATTCATCGAGTCCGAGTTCGCAGAACGCGGTGCCGTTCGTATCACGCCAGTAACCGGAATGCTCATCGCCCACGATTGACTGACCCGAAAGAAGATCCAAATGCCATACACATTTTCCACAGGTTGCGCAGTTTACTACGAATATCGGGGTAGCCACGGATCTCCGCTTCTGCTGATCGCCGGCTATGGATCGTCGCTGGCAGGTTGGCCACCGACGTTGCTCGACGAATTGAGCAAACAGCACCAAGTTATCCTGTTCGATAACCGTGGCTCAGGCAACAGCGGCAAACCGGATGCTCCCTACTCCATGGCGGAGTTTGCCGACGACGCGGCCGCTGTATTGGATGCCATGGACGTAGATTCAGCGCATGTGATGGGGGTGTCAATGGGTGGCATGGTTGCGCAAAACTTCGCACTTCGCTACCCGGACCGAACACGCGGGCTGGTGCTCGGCTGTACCGCGCCCGCCGGTTTCGAGTGCGACGAAGTCACCGCGCCGGAACGGGCGGTGATCGACACACTGCTCGCACCGCGCTGTGGCGATCCTGCCCAAGACACCCGCAACCTTTGGCCCATCCTCCACTCGGCACGCTATGTCGAGGAAGCGCGTGACCTACTTGAGCAGAAGTTGGCTGACACCGAAACTTATCCTGAATCGCCCGAATACGCGCTCCAGCGCCAAATGCGCGCGATTGCGGTGACGCACAATGTGCTCGACCGTCTGTGTGACATCGACGCGCCTACGCTGGTACTAACAGGTTCCGCTGATGTACTGGTTCCGCCTCAGAATTCACACATCATTGCCGAGCGCATTCGTCACGCGCGCTTGATTGAATATGACGGCGTCGGGCACGACTTTCTAGACGAAGCAGAAGCGACGGCCACTAAGGACATTCTGCGTTTCCTGGCCGACGTCGATTCGGACGGCGCCGCGGCACCACAGGCGTAAGCCTAGCTGAGGTGCCGCGACAATAGTACAAACTGTCATAGCGCGCGTATCCCCATGTCCATCAACCACAGGCTGCCGTACCCAGTCACACAATGCCTATTACTATCGCTACGTACAACAATGAAGTCCATCGCGACCAGGTCGTGCAACTCTGGCGGTCTATCTTTGGGTACGACACGCCGCACAACGCACCGGCACTGGCCATCGACCGCAAACTCGCCATCGATGACGGGCTTTTCTTCGTTGCCGTGAATGACGATGCCGTGCTCGGCACGGTCGTGGTCGGCACAGTCATGGCCGGCTATGATGGGCACCGCGGCTGGATATACTCCTTGGCCGTCGCTCCGAACTACCGAGGACATGGCCTCGGTTCGAGACTTCTGGCGCGGGCGGAAGACCAGCTCGCAAGTCGCGGCTGTCTCAAAATCAATTTGCAGGTGCTTCCGGGCAACGGAAATGCCCAGGCCTTCTATGAGGCGAACGGCTACGCCGTCGAAGAACGTATCAGCATGGGGAAACGCTTGTTCACGTAGCGACACGCTCTGCAACACACAGCGCGAACCATCTTCCGGAAAAGCCGGCGGTCTAGCTGAAAAATCAAGCCGCATTCCTATAGCTGCGTGGCTTCGACAGCAGCACGGATATGGCTGACGTCTATGTCTGTGGGCAACGTACAATCTGCGCCTAAGATGAAACCCTCGGTGCCAATCTCGGAAATCACCGCTTGGACCTCCGCCTGGATTTCCTTCTTCGAGCCGTCGACCATGACGCCCCGGTCATCCATGCCGCCGCAGATAGTACGTTTAAACAATGTCCGTCCTTCTCGCAGCGACAAGTTATGCTTCGTCGCCGCCCAGTTGACGACATGACCAGGATAGTCCGCGTAAAGCGGTAGCCGGATATAGTCTTTGCAGATATGCAAGAGGTTGAATTCACCCTTGTCCTTCACCGCATCGAGAACCATCAGGTCTTGAGGCTTGATATATTGCAAAAACTCGAATTCGGTGAAACGGTCCTGCTCACCGCCCTGTGCCGAGTAGTAGATGCCGGCTGCGCCGGCGTCGACGAGCGCCTCGGCAAATTCGGCCAGGCTTTCTGCGATGGCCTCCAGTCCTTGGCTTACTGCCAGCGGATCAGCTTTCAAGTGGTCGGTCACTTTGCCGTTGCTGGTGTTATTGCCAGATCGGAATGGGCCGAAGACGGTGACCAGAACCAGGCAGTCGTCCTGAACCTCGTCTAGAATCGCTTTGACCTCGTCCAGCTGTTCCTGATAGAAATCCGAGCTCATGGGCGCCGGTCGTATTCGCCGCCAATCGGCGGGGCTGGCAATGTCTACGTTCGCCCGGTAGGGATGCTCATTCATCACCTTCAGGAAGTCGACGTTTGACTCCCGGTAGTAATCCAAATGCGCCTGGACGGACGCCTTGCCGTGGTGCTTGTCCGGCGTGAAATGAAACCAGAAACTGGCAGGCACGCGGTCAACCGGCTCCCCGGCGATCGCGGCGCGAACGCGTTCCACTTTATCCATGGTCTTTTCCCTCCTTCGACCATTTTCCTATATTGAATGTTTGTTGAACTGATTATCGCATATGGGGGCAAATTTGCGCTGCGCCGGTTCATTCCGGTCAATTCTAGCCGGTCCTAGAAAGGCAAATCTTCTCCCTCTTGCTGAGTGCGCTGCAGGTGAAGCTGCTGCAAATGACGCGTAAGCGGGCCAGGCGCTCCCATGCCGATGACGCGCCCATCCACCTCCAACACGGGCGCCAACTCCCCCATGGTGCCCGTAGTGAACATCTCGTCGGCGCTGTATACCTCTGACAACGAGACATTTCGCTCCACCAAAGGAATCCCGGCTTCCTGTGCCAGGTCGATGACGGCGCGACGTGTGATGCCAGGGAGACAGCTATCCGCGTGGGGCGTCAACAATGTGCCTCGTTTGGCGATGAAAATATTCGTAGCGTTCGTTTCCGAAACGTAGCCCTGTATGTCGAGCATAATGGCGTCATCAACACCGGCCACGTTCGCTTCTATCTTGGCTAGAATATTATTGATCAAGTTGTTGTGGTGAATCTTGGAATCGAGGCACTGGGGCGTATTGCGCCGCACGGAAGCCGTCACCAAACGGATACCGTCCTGGTTATAGACGGGCGGCTTCCATTCGGCCAGCACGATGAGCGTAGGCCCGTACTGGTTGAGTCGAGGGTCCATGCCCGACGTAACCTTGCGGCCGCGCGTGAGCGTCAGCCGGATATGCACACCGTCGCGCATGTTGTTTGCGCGCAGTGTGTCGAAGATAGCCTCCTTCACCGCCTGTCGATCGGGGACGTCGGCAAATGCCATAGCCTTAGCGGAATCGAACAGTCGATCCAGGTGCTCGTCCAACATGAAGATGCGACCTTGGTAAACGCGCAGCCCTTCCCAGACGGCGTCGCCGCCCTGCACGACGCTGTCGAACACAGAGACCTTGGCTTCATCTCTTGGTAGTAGCTCTCCGCCCACGTGGACAAAGATGCCGGCATTGCGTGGATCCGGGAGACTTGGTGTAGATGACGGCGTCGACATTGAAACTCCTATATTTATGTTATTTTGGCGCGTCGTCCAGTATGCGAGATGTCCACTACGGCGCGCAGTATCTGGACAATCTAGGCTCGGATGGCGCGGCGGGACAACAGCTCGTAGTGGGGACGGCACTCTTCCAGCAGTGGGCGCAGCTCCGCTGGAAATGGTGCGGTCTTTTCCCGGTAGGGCAGAAAGCCGGTGGTCGTATGCACGGAGTCGTACCAGTGCTTTGCCCATACGCCATCCTCGGGAATGGGTCCGGCCGGCCAGGATAGCATGGAGTCTTGAAAAAGGATTCCCATACGCACACATAATTGCGACAGCACCGAACGCGGATCCGAAAGTAGCTCCTTTGCATCCAAGATCGGCGGCTCTTGCCCGATCTGTCGTAGATGGCCGAAGAGTTCCGTCTGCAAGGCTAGTCCGGTATCGCGCAACGTGGGCGAATCCAGCGTCTGTGCCAGCGACGGCAGCATCTGTTCGGGGTCCCGGATCAACAGCACGTTTGTCGTCTGGGCAAGAAAGCCTACGCTGATGTCGACGAGGTGATGCGCCATCTGCTTCATGAAGAGGACGGCCCGGTCGCAGGGTCCAAGGATGACGTTGCGGATGACGCGCTCGCCGTCCGTGTCCATGGCCGCCATGACTTCCTCTGCGCCCGGGTGGACGGCGTCGGATACGCGTAGATAGTGGCCGTACAGCGGTTCGTCTAGCACGCGCGTGTCGTCGCGACGCGCGAACGAGTACATGAGTGCAGTGGACACGTTACGCGGACCGGACCACATGTTGATCCTAGTGACCTCCGCTATCTCGTTCATAGCCGCTATCAATGCCTTGGTTGGATGGGCCGCCAATAGCGTCGATCATAGCATCTGCCGCTTGCAAAACCAACTGAGTGGCGAAAAGGCTAGGTCGGGGCACACGATGCCCATTCGTCGTTGGATTACTCTCCTATAGTGCCGCCAGTTCAGCGCAAGAGTGATCGCTGAACTGCGCCGACGCGGAACCGAAGGCCGTGCAAATGCACGTGCATAGCTGGGGAAATATAGAAACACCCAGAGGCATCTTGTCTCCGGGTGTTTCTGAATCGTAGAAGTCAGCGATTGAGCGCGAACGTTATTGCGACAGATCTAGCGAGTAGATCGCAAAGCCTTCATCATCAGTCGTATCCGCTGGCGCAATTGCGGGCAATCCCTCTGCATACACAGCGGCTTCGCTGGAAGGAGAAGTCCGGAATACCACGTTGACGGTATCGTTGATGGGACTGATGCGCCAGTTGCCGTCTGGCGTCGGGTTGATGGTGCGCAGTTCGATCATGTACGAAGCCAACACGTCGCGATTGGCGTCCGGCGCATCCACCACAATCTTGTCGGAAGTGATTCCCGGAAAATTGCCGCCGCCGGAAGCACGATAATTATTGGAGACGACGAGGAATTCCTGGTCATCTTCCACCGGTGTTCCCTCGTAGGCTAGTTCGACGATGCGGTGCGCATCTTCGTTGACGAGATTTCCGTCCTTATCGTAGCGCGCCGGCTGGGTGACGTCGATTTGGTAGGTTACCCCGTCGAGCACGTCGAAGTTGTATGTGGGAAAATCGGTGTTGATCAGCTGCTGCACCTCTGTCGATGCAGGGTCAATTTGATTGAATTGACCTGCCGACATCTCCAGCCATTCACGTACATCCTTGCCTGTGAGCTTTAGCACCTTGACGGTGTTAGGGTACAGATAGAGATCGGCAACATTTTTGAACGCAATAGGACCGGCCGGGACGTCCGTGTAGTCATTCGGTCCGCCACGGCCAGCCTTGAAGGGTGCCCCCGCAGACAGTATGGGCAAGCCATCCAACTCTGTGCCCTGGACGATCCGTTCCGTGTACCACTTCTGTGCGTCCGTTACGATCTGGATAGACGGGTCATCCTGGACGAGCGCGAAATAGCTGACCATGGGCGCTTCCGATTCGGCAAACGGCTCGTTAAGCCAGGCCCTTGTCGCTTCGTGTTCCTCCGCAACGGCGTCGACGATAGGCTCATAGGTTTCGGCCAGCGAGACCACGTTGCCGTCGACGCGTTCAAAGATCGGGCGTGCTTCCGACTGCGAGTCGACGACCTGCCATTCACCATCCACCTGTTGTAGCTTGAGGTCGACAATGCCCACATGATTGCCCCAGTAGCCGGGCATGACCGCCGGTACGCCCTTGAGAGTGCCTTTCGCGTTATCCACTTCCGGCAGGTCCTCAAAGTCAGGGCCGGGGAACACGCGATGTGCGTGTCCAAAGAGGATAGCGTCAATCCCGGGTACGTCGGCCAAATAGTACGATGCGTTCTCGTCGCCGCCTTCCGGTGCTGCGACGTTAAGTCCAGAATGCGCAATGGCAATGATCACATCGGCCCCGGCGTCTTCCATTTCCGGCACATACTTCTCGGCCGCCTCCACGATGTCCATTGCGGTGACACTGCCTTCTAGATATCGTTTATCCCACTGCATGACCTGGGGCGGAACGAAACCGATGAATCCAACGCTGAGCGTCTGTTGGCTGCCGTCGGAGGCTGTCAGTTCGTAGTCCTTGATAATATAAGGCTGGAAATATGGCTCGCCGGTGGACGCGTCAACGATATTGGCATTGATATAAGGGAACTCCGCTCCACTCAACGCCGCGCTTAGAAATTCCAGGCCGTAATTGAACTCGTGATTGCCGATGTTTCCAACCTCATAGGGGAGCAGATTCATGGCTTTGTAAACGGGATGCACTTCGCCTTCGGCCAATCCTCTTTCCACAACAAAATCGCCCATGGGATTGCCCTGTATGAGGTCTCCGTTGTCGACCAGAAGGGCGTTTGATACTTCTTGGCGCGCGTCCTCTATCAGCGTGGCCGCCTTGGCCAAACCAACGGTGTCATCCTGTTGGTCGCGGTAATAATCGAAATTCATGAGATAGACATGAATGTCTGTCGTCTCGATGAGCCGCAGGTCCAGAGTTGAAGCCGCTGTTGTATCCTGCATGCCTTCGGTCGGCGCCTGAATTGGCATACACGCAGCTGCGACTGCCAGGACAATGGACAGGGCGAAGAATGTGACTAGCGTTGTGAGTCGTGGGCTTTTGGGCATTGAACACCTCCTTTGTTTGGTGGGTGCGCCTAGCGAATACGCCAAGGAATAGCGCTGGCACGGCAAGCGCTTGTAGATGAGACTTAGCCGGCAACGCGTGATGATGTGCCGAGGCCATCGCTGGCAAAGGCTAACGTAGTAACGATAACGACTGGTTTACACTTAGTTTCCGAACGGTTTACGCTGTTACTAACATGCTTGTACTGCTTCTGCTTGGTGCATGCACCGCTGCGATTGTATCCTGAGTGGCACGCACAAACAACCGTCGAAAAAGTCCTCCGCTCATTTGGAGATAGAAACAATGCGCTACGGATTCGTATTTCCTGGTGGTGATGCTGTAACGGCTGCCCGATTCGGCAGGGAGGCCGAGCAGGCCGGCTGGGACGGATTCTTCCTATGGGAAGGGCTGTACGGTACCGACCCGTGGGTGACGCTGGCCACCGTTGCCGCGACCACGCAGCGAATACGATTGGGTACGTTGTTAACACCGCTATCGCGAAGGCGGCCGTGGAAAGTTGCGAGCGAGGCCTCGACATTGGATATGCTTTCAGATGGGCGGGCAATTCTGTCTGTAGGGCTGGGCGCTCCCGAGACAGGTTTCGCCAATTTCGGTGAGGTGACAGACCGGCGCACAAGGGCCGAACTGATGGACGAAGGCCTGGAAATCGTCACGGGTTTGTGGCAAGGACAGCCCTTCACCTACACCGGCAAGCATTATAACGTTCGTGACCTGGACACACTGGAGCCGTCGCTCCTTATGCCTCCGAGGCACATCCCGATCTGGGTTGTCGGCGCATGGCCGCGAGAGCGCTCCATGCGCCGTGTGTTACGATATGATGGGCTGCTACCCAACGTATTGAACGAAGATGGAAGCCATGAGGAAGTCAAACCGGAGCATGTGCGAGCGATGGCCGACTACGTACATGAACGGCGGCGCGAAAGAACGCCGTTTGACATTATTGTCGATGGCCGAACTCCTGGCGACGATGCGTCACAGGCAGCAGACATCGTCGGTCCCATGGAAGAGGCGGGGGCGACTTGGTGGATTGAGTCACTTTGGGACGCTCCAAACCTGGACATGGTATGGACGCGCATGCGTCAGGGGCCGCCAGACAGCAGGCGCGATTGAGCGTCCTCGAAATCGACTGCACCCCCGCCGATCACTGATTCATGAATTCGCCGGCGATGGTATTCGCCAAATCAACGGCCGGTGCTGCCGCTGAGAATTCGAACTCCTCGCCCGCAGTCTCCAGCAGCGACATCCTCGACTGCAGGAATTCGCGCATGGCGTCCGCGGCTGCGTTGACCAAAGCAGAGCGTTCTTCGTCGGTCATGTCGAACTGCGTCGTACCGTATCCTTTGGCCGGCAGCCGCACTATGTTCTGCTTGTAGAGTTCAATAGCCATGCGGTCGTGCGCGGAGAGTGCAGTATCGACGATGCGGCGAAAACGCCTCGCCGTGCGCAGCGCGCCGAGGTCCACCGCCTGCGTCGACGCTCTGGTGGCAGGCTTTCCCGGCACCGCCTTCGCCTCATCGATCAGGACGCCGAGGACGTTGTCAGTGGTCGGCTCACCCATGACGTCCATGACATCCTCTCGGTCAGAGAGGAAGAGCGAAATCGGGAACGTGGAGAGGAGACCGCCATCGACAATGGCGTGTCCGGTCAGGTCGTGCTCCTGTTTGTTGAACAGATACGGACCCCACTCCTCTTGCCAAATAACCTCCTGCCACAACAGCGGAATGCTCATGGACATGCGCGCCGCACGTACCACAGGCACATCCGGTGCAGTGCGGTGGTTGAGGATCAGCATCCGCTGGCCGGTGGTATCCGCCGCTATCAGTGTTAGGTCCTTGCCCGTCGTTTCGAAGAACTGCTTGAGTGTTGACTCGCCGTATCGACGCTGAATGCCGTCTACGCTTCCTGTGTTCAGTTTGTTTTGCAGCCAGCGCACAAATGCCTCGGCAGAATACCAGCCTCCCTGCTCCACAAAGGAGAATATGTGGCGAAACAGCTCGTTCGTCACCAGCGAGCTAACGATGGCGTCGTCGATCTTTTCCTCCAGGCCGCCCCCCACAACGGGCAGGTTCATATTGCGCAATACCGTTCGGATCGCGCTCCCGTCGATTGTCTCCCGGCTAAATGTGGCCGGATCACCCATGAAGGATTCGAAGACGGGACGCCCGTTCTCATCTCGCTCGACTAGGGCATCTTCCATCTCCTTCACCGTGTAGCCGGCGGCCAACAACGTGGCCATGATCGCGCCCGAAGAGGTCCCCAACAGCCGGCCGACACGGACCCTTTCATGTTGAAACAGCTCGCGCAGCGCACCGACGAATGCCATCCCCTTTGCGCCACCGCCCTCGAAAACCATGTCGATGGTTGCCATTGTCATTTCGTCCTTTCTCATCGATTATTTACACAGGCTTGGTGATCCGATGAAACGGATTCTTGCTACATGAGCCGTGTTCCTGTCCCGACCTTGTCTATCCGCCAGCAAATCCCAATCTGAAATCTATCTTGTCCGCCCATTGCGGATAATCGATGAGTGGGTTGCGGTTGCCCTGAATGGCGAAGATAGCCGCATTGCGATGCTTCTCGTACTGGCTCACCGGATCCGAATGATGCCAGTCCAACAGCATCGGTAGTCGCGCCAGTTGCATCTCGGCTGCGTCATCGCCCACGAGTCCGGGGTAGCGCAGCAGGAAGTACAGGCTCGCTCGAGCCACAGCGCCTTTGCCGTTATCCGGCTCGAACTTGTCGTCTTCGCGCCGGCCACATTCGGTACGGTAGACTTCTTGGACAGGATCAAACTGGAAATACGGTATGTTGGAGCGGAAGCTGTTGCATCCAGGCTCGCATGCGAAGAGGTGATGCAGGTCTCCCCGCATGGGCTGGGCCTTGGCGAACCAGGATTGCGGAACCACATGTTCGCAGTTGTAGGGCATCTGCGCCTCGAGTTCATCCAACGCAGCCTCCATTGCCTCTTCGCCGAATGCCCCCTCGGTCAACATGATCTCGCGCAGCCGTTCCTCGCGTCGCATTGCAACTTCCAGATCGCCGCGTATGGCCACCTCCGCATCGAAGGCCACGCCGGAATAGATGCTGCGCAATTGCCGTTGTTCGTCACATGTCTCGTGCAGGTCTACCCACGGATATAGATAGTCGAGTCGAGCCTTGCTATAGCTTAGCTGATCTCTGTGCGTCTGGGTTAGCAGATCTCGTAG
>JBJYXA010000248.1:0-1506 GCA_046259705.1 Caldilineaceae bacterium | reverse complement strand
CGCCATAATGCAGTTTGCATTTGGGACGTCGAGAGTGGTCACCTGCGTGAAACGCTACACGGACACAGCACGAATGCGGGAATTGTCGCCTATGCGCCGAACGGCCACTTGCTTGCGAATGCACTTCGATCAGGGACCATTGAGCTTTGGAATGTTGACCTTAGAGAGCACAGCAGCTTGGTTCGTTTTTTGCGCGGACACGAGTCCACCCTCAACGCGCTGACGTTCAATCCTGCGAATGTGGGATTACTCGCCAGTTGCGGTCGCGACATGATGGTACGTCTATGGGATACGGAATCTGGCAGCGAACTGGCAACCTTACCGTCGTATGGCGGAAATGGAGCCGTGCAGTTCGATGCAACCGGACGCTTCCTCGCGGTTGAAGGTCAGCACCATTCTGTAGCACTCTGGGATGTGGGCGACCCAAACATGCCTACACGCGTATTGGCGTTCGAGGGGCACGCCGATAGCCCGCTGTCACTTACATTCCATCCGGATGGCAGTCAAATGGTCAGCGGTAGTCTTGACCGGACGGTGCGCCTCTGGGATACCAAAACCGGCCAAATGATGAAGACAATCGGCCGCCATGATGGCTATGTGACCAGCGTGGCGTTCAGCCCTGACGGACAGTTCGTAGCCAGCGCTGGAAAGGATGGTGTTGCCCACATCTGGTGTGCAGAAAGCGGGGAGCGGGTACACACGTTGCTTACACCGGGTCCCTACGATGGTATGAACATTACCGGTGTGACCGGTATCAACGAAGCACAACGGACGTCACTCAAGGAACTGGGAGCAGTGGAGGAATAATCGGCAATAACGGCAAGATTTCAAACAGAGCTCAATGGGCGTCAAGCGTGGCGCATATTGTAACGGCTGCTACGGGGAAAAAGGACACGGGGCAAGACCGACTAAGGTGATCCACCCGCGTTGGCCCCAAATCTGGTAGCGATCTGGGCTCGAGCAATGCACGTCTTTGCGCGGTCAGTTTAGGTCAGAACGCCGAGAATGGCCGCGGCTAACGATCTCAGTCAGTCGCGGCCCCCGAGTCGGTCCTTAGCGCAGTAATTGATATGTGGACATAGCAGCGAGGAAGGCGAACACCAGTAGCGGAAGGCTCAGCAACGCGCTCATGGGTATGCCCAAGACCGCGGCCGTCGCGCCGATGCCCACGACCGTACCGGCGACGATGCCCGCCAGCGCCACGGCCTTCATTTCCCGGCTGCGCCGCTTATCCACTGCTCGGCGCACGATCTGCGTCAGCACGCCCCCCGCAGCGCCGCCCACCATCACCGCGATGATGATGCTGATGAACCAGAACGGGAAGATACGAAATAGGATGCTGGCGATGGGCGCAGCGACGGCAGTCACCAAAAACGCCACCACGAAGGCCACGATATTGTCTGATGGCTTGGCATTGAAATAGGTATCCTGCACGGCGCGGATGCATTCATTGCAGCGATAGCCGACATCGGTCAACTGTGCGCACTTCAGGCAGATGGGCTTGCC
>JBJYXA010000247.1:0-8494 GCA_046259705.1 Caldilineaceae bacterium | reverse complement strand
AACTGAATGAACTGGATGAGGCGATCGCTCGCGCCGAAAAAGGCATTGCGTTGACAGCCCGTAGCGAAAATGGCTATTACGACATCCACTACGAAGTCATGAGCAATCTAGGTCGGGTCAGGGTACTCTATTCCAGCGGCGATATCGATGGCGCCGCACAATCCGTCCGCACATTACAGGACACAGCTCGCCAACACGTACTGCCCTTCAACGCGCAGCGCCAGCTCTCAACATGGCAGGTGCGCGTCTGGCTGGCCACCGACAACATGGATGCGGCCTCTCGCTGGGCTGCCCGGCGCCAACCAGGTCCCAATGACGGACTCACCTATCAGCAGGAAAGCGAGCATATATCAACTGCCCGGATTCTTGCGGCGACAGGGGAATTGAATGCGGCACAGGAACTTCTCCAGCGCCTGCTCGCAAATGCAGAAGCAGGCAGTCGTACATCCGCCGTGCTCGAGATATTGCTGCTCCAGGCGTTGACGGCCCAAGCCGCCGGGGAAACGGATCAGGCTATGTTCGCCCTGGCCAAGGCGCTTGCCGTATCCGAGCCCTGCGGTTTCGTGCGCACCTTTGTGGATGAAGGCGCACCCATGGCGCGGCTGCTCTACGAGGCGCTTACACGCGATATTGCACCGGCTCATGTTCAGAGTCTGCTGGCTGCGTTCCCTGAAGCCGAGTCGGAACCGCCTCAACATGAGCCAGACAGTTCGATGCCCACCCTGATCGAACCGCTCAGCCAACGCGAGTTGGAGGTCCTCAGCCTGATGGCGCAGGGGCTGACCAACGCCGATATCGCCGGCCGCTTGTTCATCACGCTCAACACAGTCAAGGTTCACACCCGCAACATCAACGGCAAGCTAGACGCGCACAACCGCACGCAAGCGGTCGCCAAGGCAAGGAAGCTGGGAATCCTCCCTTCCTCCTGATCGGTTGGACGGCCGCACCCGTCTATGTCGGTACACACCTCGAAGTAGCTTACCGGTCCGCTCTCGGCGGACCTGTTTTTCGTTCTCCTCCAGTCTGGTTCCTGATCTGAAAAATAGTACCCGGTATACCACCTAGGTGGTAAGACGATACTACCTCTTGCTTGCTATCCTGCGACCGTAGGACGTCAACTTCATAATCCAAGATTCCAAAGGAAAAGACGTGATGATTCGCAGCGAAAATCTTCAATCAAGGGGAGTCACCCCAACCGGCGACGCGTCACCTCCGGACGGCGAGGCGACATCGTCCATGCGCCAGACCATTGCCCTGAGCCTATTTTGGGTCGGCGCGGTAGTCGCCGTGGGACTCGCCGTACTCGTCGGACGCAGCTTGGTATTCAACCTCAGAACGCTGACTATGGATCAACTCAGCACGACTGTCTTTGCCGAGGGTGGCCCCCTCTATATCCTCTGGGCGCTTTCGGTGACCATAGGATCCGTTCTGGTGGGCATCGGCGCAACCGTCTACGTCAAGTCCATGCGTGCCTTCGCCTGGTTCATCGGCATAGGTGTCCCAATCCTCGTCATTGCCATGGTCATGTTCTGGACACGCGTCTACATCCCCGTGCTGTTCGGCATAGGCGGCAGCATCACCCTGCTCGCCTTCTTCGCTATCGTTTGGATATGGATGAAGAAGTATGCCGCGCTGGGCAGAGAAGAAAAGCTAGCCGGAGGCTACAAACTGGTCGGCTACATTTTCTGGATCAACGCCACCTGGTTTCTATGCGGCGAGACCGGCAAGCTTCACCTCAAGGTATTCGAGGGATCGGCTGTCCCCAGCCCCATCGAAGTCATGGTATTCCTTGTCCTCGGCTGGCTGTTCCTACTTGCCGGCGAGTACAAATCCAGACAGCTGCCGCACGGATAGCTCAGTACCTATCAACACCTAAATGAGAGGATTGTGCAATGACTGCCATGAGAAGGACTGCCATAGCCGTTGTAGGCGAGACGGCATGACCACCCGCACGCGTGGGCACACCGAATCATGTCGATACGACCACTACATACCCCTGGAAAGGACGGATACTTCAGCATGTCTGGACAGCGTGAACTAGACTTCGCATGCACAGCAGATGTGCAACAGCATGCAAAGCGCCCCTTGGTCTACCAGATTCGCGTCCGGGGACATCTCCACCGTCAATGGTCAGACTGGTTCGACGGATGGCAGATCACGCACGAAGAGAACGGCGACACGCTCCTTTCCGGTCCGGTCGTCGATCAGGCGGCGCTCTTCGGTCTGCTCAGAAAAGTGCGTGACTTAGGGGCGCCCCTGATTTCTGTCACACTCGGTGAGCCAGTTCGAACGGATGCAGCAGATGCAGAATTGTGAATAGAGAACCTGGTCACGCACGCAGGTGCGTATAGGGGATGAACTGGCGCCGCTGACACGGCTCCTCCCCGAGCAAGTTATCGGGTCACAGCCAGTCATAGGCTGCTGTACAAGAACTCCCGAACACTGCGGGCGCTCCGGCAGCAACCAGCAAAAGAGAGAACCTGATGCCTTTCGGTAGTGACGAGATTATACTGGGCCTGGTCATTGCGGTCCGCCTGCTGGTGCCGCTGTTGATACCGCGCTACCCACTGCCAGTCATTTTGGTGGCACTGATCGTTGACGCTGCAGACCAAAGCATCTTTCAGCAGTACACGGACTTGCCGCTTGGTAACTACCAGGGGTATGACAAGGCGCTGGACACCTATTACTTGACCTTCGCCTATGTAGCCAGCCTGCGCAATTGGTCCAACCGCTTCGCGGTCCAAGTCATCCACCGGCTTTTCTATTGGCGGTTGGTGGGCGTAGCGCTGTTTGAACTTACGCACTTGCGAATGCTGCTCCTGATCTTTCCCAATGCGTTCGAGTACTACTTCATCTTCTACGCCCTCTATCGTTTGCGATGGGATCCGCAGAAGATGACGAAGCAGGTGGCGATCGGCGCCGCGGTATTGATCTGGGTGGTGATCAAGCTGCCGCAGGAGTGGTGGCTCCACGTTGCCCAGCTAGACACGACCGACTTCCTAAAGGAAAATGTCTTTGGCGTACCTGCCAGCGCGCCCTGGGGTCAGGCGCTGACGAACTATCAGTGGCCGATCCCTGTGCTCCTTTGTGCAGTCGTGATTGCTGCGATTCTGGCATTGATTATGGTCCGGGGGCTGCCGTTGCGACAGCGAGCGCAGCGTCTTGCTGCGCGTCCACTCCTGGCGCAGTTCAGTCCTGAACGGGCTCGTAAGGCGTTTGCCGCTGAGGCAGACAGAATCCTTGATATGGCGCTTGTCGAGAAGACAGTACTGGTTGCCCTGTTGACTTTCATCTTCGCCCAAGTGCTGCCGGACGCGCGTGACAGCGCCTGGGTACTTGCAGCCTGTGTAGCTATTGTCATCCTAGGCAATACGGTGCTGATTCACTTGCTCGCCCGCCTTGGCGTCGGCAGGATGCCAACAGATACGCACTTCTTCGCAACCGCAGCCGTAAACGCTATTCTGTTTGCCGTCACTGCGTCGACGCTTGGGCTAGATGAGAAGCTTAGCGCTGTCAGCAGCCTATTCTTTGTACTGCTGATTACTCTGATCGTTACACTCTACGATCAGTATCGCCAGTACTATCTGATGCGTTTTGCAGTGGCTGATGTCGACCAGCTTCGGATGACTTCGTAAGAGACGCTTCTGCGAATGTGCCATTCCTTGTGAATTCTCAGGATGTGTATCCAAACGAACGTTTTCCATGAATGCAATGAGGCAACGCGGAAGATAGGAGGGACTATCAAAAGTCGGAAAGAAATGGCTGAATCGATTGAGAACGCGGGGGCGCTGCGAAACTCAAGGCAGCATAGACGTTCCCTTTCTAGGCTCGGTTCGAGGCCGATGGGCGCAAAAAAAGGGGTCACCAAATTTTGGAGAATGGTATGTCATCGAAGACGGTTGATCAAAAGGTGATTCAAACAGCTTCCGCGCGCCAGTGGATCGGTTTAGTTGTGGTGTATCTCTCTATACCACTAGTTCTACTGGTATGCGGAGGGGATATCGGTTGGTGGCAGGCATGGGTCTATGCCCTACTGATCGTCGTCGCCGGGATTGGGGGGCGCATTTGGGCGGAACGGCGGCATCCCGGCTTGTTGGCCGAACGACAAAATATCGAGAAGCTCCAAAGCGCGAAGGCCTGGGACAAAGTGCTGGCACCGCTGATGGCGCTGAGCATAAGTTATCCACTGGTCATTGTGGCAGGGCTGGACCATCGCTGGGGCTGGTCACCCGAATTTCCGCTATGGCTCACTGTGTTCGGCTTCATCTTGATCTCGCTCGGATACGCTATCTCCGCGTGGGCTTACGCAGAGAACCGCTTTTTCTCCAGCGTGGTGCGTATCCAGGCAGATCGGGGACATGCGGTGTGTGACAGTGGCCCCTATCGGTTTGTGCGGCATCCGGGCTATGCCGGCAATATTCCGCCTCTGCTGGGCATTCCGTTGGCTTTGGGTTCGGTCTGGGCGCTGATTCCGGCGGCGGTGGCGCTGATCATCGCGGTGATAAGAACCGCACTGGAAGACCAGACGCTACAGGAGGAGTTGCCAGGCTATCGAGACTATGCGCAGCGCGTGCCTTACCGCTTACTGCCGGGCATCTACTAGCGGTCTCAATTCTGCGCGGCCATATCACCGGTGGTCACCGCTCACCACGATGAGGTCGGGGCACATGACCAGCGCATGGCCCATGGGCATGGCGGAGCGCACGCCGAACACACGCGCGTTGCGTACGAACAAGAGGAAACGACCCCGCGCAATTCGGGCCACCCGCCTACCGCAAAAGGTTTGCCGCGCAAGGAAGGATCGGATAGCTCCTCCACTGCGCAGAAGTAAGCATCCGGGTCGAGGTGGATAATCCAACGTTGCACGGGTGGATGCGAGGCATGATTCCGTGTTCGGCGTCGAGCTATGCTTTCTGGTCTGAACACACCAACGGCTTTGCGCCTGCGCGGCCGTAACCGAACGCACCGCTCATTACTTGACCGACGAACCACGCCGAACGAGTGAAGCAATAGCGGTTCGTCACCACAAACATAGCATAGGATCGAACCTGTCGAAGTACCGCTGTGGGTCTGCAGTACCTACGAAGCCAGCACCTTACGCGTTGGCGAAAGGTCCGGTCGAATCTGTGTCGCCATCACGGTGGCAACAGGAACTAGACACAAGACAACGAGAAGCGCCCTCTGGCTGCCCCACGTCTCGATGGCGATGCCGGCCACGCCGAGACCGGCGACCGCGCCCATCCAGCGCACCGCGTTTGTGATCGATACGCCTTGTCCCACGCGATCCATCGGCATGAGGTCGGTAGCCAATGCGTTGCTTAGGCTGTCGCTCGCCGCCAATACGGCCACGAGCATGGATGCTAACCAGAATTGCCACAGCACGCTTGCCCTGGCGAGTACAAGGGTACCAGTTCCGGCCGCCACAAAACAAGCGACCAAGAGCCTCCACCGAGGGTAGCGATCCGAAAGCCAGCCAAACAAGACGATAAGCGGTATCGAAACTAGCGCCGCAAAGGCGACCGCCATTGCGATGTCTGTTGACGAATAGGCCTGACTATACATGGTCAACGACAGGCCAAGTTGGTTGACAAAACCGACGAAGGCCATGATGAAGGTAGCGTTGATCAAGAGACAGAAGCCCATACTGAACCAATGTCTGCGTCCGAGTTCCCGGTCCTCTCCGGCCGAGCCCTCCATTGGTTTTGCAACTTTCCGGTCGTCTAGCACCAGCGCAACGACGGGAATCGACAGCGTGAAGATGGCGTATCCTCCTAACAGCACAGGGTAGCCCCAGCGATCCGCCACGGTGCCTGCAACGGGCGCGGCCAGAAAGTTGGCCAGCGGCATTGTCATGGCCAGCATGCCGAAGACCTTACCCCGCTCATCGTCGCCTGCGAAAATCCCCGCCAAGATCATGAACATGGTATAGGCTATGCCGCCAAACAACCAGGTACAGGCTGTAAAAATCGAAAGCTGCCAGAGCGTGCCGGATCGGCTCATGAGGGCAAGGCCAAGCGATGCAAGCAAACCTGCTAGAATGATCGTGGCTTTTCTTCGTTGGAACCGGTCGCTGAGCCATCCGGCAGCCAGGGTCCCGGCGACGAGGCCGGTGTAAACCAGAGCCAAGTACATCCCGACTTGGGATGGGCTCGCTCCCATCTGGCTTGCGTGTACGGGCAGCAAGCGCAGCAGTGGTCCAGCGTACATGATTGTGAGCAGACTGCATAATAGAAGCCCAAACAGTTGCTTGCGACGAATTTTCTGAGGTTCAGCCATTGGTCACCTTCCCATCAAACAGTGTCGGCGCCGATAGCTAGGATAGAATTTGCAGGATGACGTTATGACAGGATTTTCTAGCTGGACTATAGCACTCGGCTGATACCGATGCAATCGCGCTTCTTCCAGTGCATGGGCAAGGGTTGGGCAGGTATTCGGTTTCCTATCGATACAGTCACAGTCTTGCCTCTATGCTGATGACCGCTGTGTGCCGCGGCCTAGCCATGCGTCAGGTTGAGGCGTTCAGTCTCAGCCCAAATCCGCCCTCCGCAATGTCTGCGCATTGATGGCTACCACAATCGTGCTGATGGACATGAGCAGCGCGCCCACGGCCGGTGAGAGTATGATGCCCACAGGCGCCAGGATGCCCGCGGCCAGCGGCAGCGCTACGATATTGTAGCCGGAAGCCCACCATAGGTTCTGGACCATCTTGTGCCGCGTGGCGTTGCTCAGTTCGATGGTCTTGACGACGGCCATCGGGTCGTTCTGCACCAGAATGATGCCTGCCGATTCGACGGCGACGTCGGTGCCGCTTCCGATGGCGATACCGATATCCGCTCGCGCCAGCGCCGGCGCGTCGTTTACGCCGTCCCCCACCATCGCGACTATCTTGCCCTGGTCCTGCAACTCCTGCACCTTCTGGTCTTTGTCCTCGGGCAACACCTCTGCGAAATAGGTATCGATGCCCAGCTCGGCGGCTACGGCCTTGGCCACCGCTTCACTGTCGCCCGTCAACATGGCTACCTCGATATCCATTTCGTGCAATCGCTTCACCGCGTCATGGCTCTCCGGACGAATCACATCGGCCAGGGCGTAGGCTGCCGCCACCTGGCCATCGTCGATCAGATACACGACGCTACGCCCCTTTTGGCTGGATTCCTCCGCAAATTCGGAGAACCCGTCGGGCAGTTCGAGTTCGAGCATCTCCAGCAGGCGCGGGCCGCCCACGTACACTGTCGCTCCATCGTGCGACGCTTTCACGCCCCGTCCCTTGATGGCCTCAAAGTCGGATATCTTCGGGATGTCCAGCCCTTTCTCCTCGGCGGCACTGCGAATGCTGCGCGCAATCGTATGCTCGGAATCGCCTTCGACGGCCGCGGTGAGCGCCAGCGCATCCTCCTCGCTCCATCTGTCGCCGGTAGTCTGGTCGACGACGCCGAACTCGCCCTTGGTCAACGTGCCGGTCTTATCGAATACGATCGTGTCCACCCGCCTCGCCTCTTCCAGCGCCCGCCGATCGCGCACAAGGATGCCGTTGCTGGCCGCCAGCGAGGTGCTGATCGCCACCACGAGCGGGATGGCCAGCCCCAAAGCATGGGGACAGGCGATTACCAGCACAGTCGCTACCCGACCTACGACTTCGACGTTGAATCCCACCGCGATAATCCAGGCAATGGCCGTAATCACGGCCACGCCCAACGCGATGTAGAATAGCCAGCCCGCGGCCCGGTCGGCGAGCAACTGAGTCTTGGATTTGCTCTTCTCCGCTTGGTCGACCAGTCGCATAATGCCGGCCAATGCCGTATCGTCCCCGGTTGCGGTGACGCGCACGCGCAGGCTACCGTCGCCGTTCACCGTGCCCCCGATCACCTTGTCGCCGGCTTCCTTGCCGACAGGCTTCGACTCGCCCGTGATCATGGATTCGTCGACCGATGATTCGCCCTCGACGATCTCGCCGTCGGACGGAACGCTGGCGCCCGGACGGACAAGCACCGTATCGTCCGCTTTGAGGTCATTCACGCTGACTTCCTCGACATCGCCGTCGTCGGTCACGCGTTCGGCCGTGTCCGGCATGAGCTTGGCCAGCTCGTCCAGCGCGCCGGACGCCTGCCGGACGCTGCGCATTTCCAGCCAGTGGCCCAGCAACATGACGTCGATCAGCAGCACCAGCTCCCAGAAGAAGCCGCCGCCCGGATCGATGACGAGCGCAATCAGGCTGTAGGCAAGGGCCACGGTAATCGCCAGCGAAATGAGCGTCATCATGCCCGGCTGGCGGTCGCGAATTTCCGGTACGGCCATACGCAGGAAAGGAATACCCCCGTACACGAACACGGCAATCGCAAACAGCGGTCCAAGCCAGTCGCTTCCCGGAAACGCCGGCATGCTGAAGCCGAACCAGTTTTGCATCATTGGGCTGTACAGCAGTACGGGGATCGATAGGACGAGGCACACCCAGAACCGCCTGCGGAACATCTGCTCGTGGCCGCTGTGGTCCACG
>JBJYXA010000246.1:0-16009 GCA_046259705.1 Caldilineaceae bacterium | reverse complement strand
GCGCTGTGTTTCTTGAAGCCGTCGCCGCACATCCAACATGGTGGTTGGTACTTCAAACGCTCGTGATCGGTACCAGCATCCTGGCCATAGTGGTATTTGTGGCGCTTTTCCTGTCGATGAAGCACTTGGACAAAAGCCTTGCCGCGCTCGGCAGCATGATCGCCATTGTGATCGAAATACTCTTCTTAGCGTACTATCCTGTTCTGCTAGGGATCGTTTACCTCAGCGAGGAATATACGCAAGCAGACGCAGCACTTCGGGATGTGTATATCTCGGCTGCAGAGGCGCTGATCGCACAGAACAACGCGTTCAATCCACTCTACGAATCGCTTCTTGCCACCGGTATCTTGCTGCTATCTCTCGTCATGCTGAAGGGCGTCTTTAATAGAGGCATTGCCTACCTTGGCATTGTAACGGCTCCGGTCGCCTTCGTATGTCTGGCTTTGTGGCCGATCATCGGAGTCGCCTATTTCTGGTGGTGGACCCTCTTCGTAGTCTGGTTTCTGGCAATTGGCTGGACCCTTATACGGCTCGGAAGGGAAAAGCATTAGGGTGCTTCTGCTGCCATTGCATTTTTGGGGACTGGACGATGACTGACGAGAATATGTACGAAATTCGTGTCGACGGACAGATGTCAGAATCTTGGTCTGGGTGGTTTGACGGTCTGACCGTCCGGGAAGAAGGTAATTGCACCACAATCACTGGCCCTGTTGTCGATCAAGCAGCGCTCTTCGGTGTCCTCGCCAAGATCGATGCGCTGAATATACCAATCGTCTCAGTGATTCGCCTGACTCCAGGACAGGAGTCGCCATGAGTCGCCGGCGCCGCGATCGTCGCTTTGGTGCAGAGATAATTACTTGGCGCCGTCACTTGTATATTTCTACGTGACCTCAATGCCGAAATGCCGGCAATACCGTTGAAATAGGTTCTTTGCGGCTGGCCATGCAGATTGCGGGCTCATGAAGTGGGAGAACTCGAACGTGATCAGCTTCTCGACGCCGGCTTCCTCCGCGGCCTGCATCTTCCACCAGAGCTTGCGCCAGTCGATGGGCGGAAAGTCGATGGGCATATCTCTGTCAAATGACTCGACATTCGACCAGTCACGCATGCCGTGTTGTCGGATCAATTCACTGTTGGCGCGCAGGAAGTCGGGCAGCACATCGTAGTCCACGTGTCCGTCCTGAAACGCCACGATATCGACTACGCCGCTCAAGTCTGTCAAGATCTCATCCCAATCCTGGTAATGCTCGTCCAGCGAAACCGGATCGCGAACCAGCTTGCCGCCGGCAATATAGGGTGAAATCATCGTGGGCAACGCCGGCGAAAGCTGCTTGCAGTGCTCGCCGAGCCGGCGCAGACATGCCAGGCGTGTTGGATCCTTGCGCGCCACCTCGAAGGTCAGGTACCAACCTTTGAACGCCGCACGTTCGCCGTACTTTTGCCAGGCCTCGTCGATGCAGGCGCGCCCGAGATCGAGATGTTCATCCACTGTTCGTTCCACCGGGGCATAGGTCACTGAATCGTAGGTACCGAAATAGAAGGCCATGCCCTGTTCTTCCGCCAACGTGAGGAAAAGGTCCACCAAATCTTCATACACCGGGTAGATGCCGACCTCGCGATTGAGAACCTGCGACGGATACGCGGCAATGCGTCCGCACCCGCTGCGTATGAGGATCACCGTGTCGATGCCGATGGCCCGCATCAATCGGAAGTCTTCCCGCCACTGTTCCCGTCCCCAATTGTTGGCAGGAATATCGTGGGTAATCTCGTCCAGAAATGTACCGGTAATCTTCATGGTCTGTGTCAGAGAATGGGCTAGGCAGCGGAAACTTAGTTGCGCAACTTTCATCTAGGCAGTCGGCAGATGCGGCCTGCCTACCACGATGTAACTACTGAGAGGCAGATCGGCGCCGATCAGTTAGGTCGGCGCCGATCTACGCTCCATTTCTAGGCGAACTCGCGCACCGCGTCCAGACTGACGCCCATTGAGGCGTCGGTCTCGCGCTCCACAATGATATCGACAACGGCCGGCTTGCCGCTTTTCACGGCCCGGTCGAACGCCTTGCTGATTTCGTCCGGTTCCGTCACGCGCTCGCCGTACGCGCCAAAGGATTCGGCCAGTTTCACGAAGTCGATCCCCAACCCGTCATAGGTTAGATCCACCCCATACTCGTATTCGTACGCGTAGCGCTGGTTCTGGCGGATTAGGCTGAGGTAGCCATTATTGATGATGACTACGATTACCGGCACCTTGTGCTGGCACGCCATCGCCATTTCTTCCATCATGAACCCGAAGCCGCCGTCGCCCATCACCGCGACACACGTTGCGTCGGGCCGCGCTACTTTCGCGCCGATGGCGGCCGGTAAGTCGAATCCTAAGGTGCCCGCCCCACCCGAAACGAGGTAGGTATGCGGTTTGGCCGTGCTCTGCAATTGGCCAGACCAGATCTGCGTGAGGCCGCAACCTGTGGTGAATATGGTGTCGGCCCCAAAGTACTCGTTCATTTCCTGATATACGCGCTGCGCTTTGATCGGCTTGTCATCATAGCTTGTCTTGCGCGCCATCTTGTCGCGCAGTGCCGGGATCTCTGCGACTCGGGCCGTGGGCGCGCGGCGTTCCGTCCGGCGCCTGGCTTCCTCCAGCAACGCGTCGAGCGCAAGCCCGGCGTCAGACACAATGCCCAGGTCGACGGGTACGATGCGTCCGATGTGGGAAGGTTCGATGTTGATGTGAATGAATCGGCGGCCCGCCGTATATACCTGCAATTTTCCAGTATGCCTGTCGCTGAACCGGCAGCCGATTCCCAGCACGAGGTCAGAGTCCATGAAGAATCGATTGCCGAACGGACTTCCCACCTGAATGCCAATATGGCCCACATGGAGCGGATGGTCTGCAGGTATGCCGCCCGTTGCCATATACGTCGTGATTACAGGCAATGACAGGTATTCGGCAAGTTCCACGCATTTGTAACTTGCGTCCGCCAGTAGCACACCACCACCCATGATCAGCACTGGTTTGCTGGCGGCTAGAACCATGTCAATCGCCTTTGCGATCTGCTGCTGATTCGGCGGAGCGCAGACAATCGGAAGCGAGTCGTCCGTTTCCGCATCATACGGGATGTCGGCCATCTGGACATCCAAGGGCAGATCGATCAGCACCGGTCCCGGCCGCCCCTCACGCGCGACGCGAAATGCCTCGCGCAGGATGGTCGGTACCTGGGTAGGCTCGGTGATACACCAGGTTGCCTTGCTCACCGGCCGTGCGATTTCGGCAATGTCCACCGCCTGGAACGCCTCCTTGCCGAGTTGGGACGTCACGTTTTGTCCGGTAATGGCAATCAGTGGTATGGAATCGACCTGTGCGGTGTAGAGGCCTGTGACGAAGTTGGTCGCCGCGGGACCGGAAGTGCAGATCGCCAGCGCCAGCCTGCCTGACGCGCGGAAGTAGCCATCCGCCGCGTGGGCTGCTCCCTCTTCGTGGCGAGCGATATAGTGGCGAATCTGCTTGGATTGGCCCAGATATTCGTAGACGGGATTGATGGCTGCACCGGGGATGCCAAACGCGGCATCGATGCCTTCGTCCTCAAGGATGCGTACAACAATTTCTGCTACTTTCATTTCTGTCTCCTCAGTCTGGCGATCTTCAGTCGCACGATTGTGAAGAAGTCAACTTGGTGTTTCCGGTATAGCCGAAGATGCCATAGGGAACAGCCTACCGGCAGGTTTTACTTGGACTATTGTCGTCCCGTGATGTGTAGGCAAAGAATTGACAATGAGTCCTAGACCTCAGCTACGGACCCAGCTTGCCAGGCGACATTCAGCGTATGCAGGGCCAGTATCACATATTCCAGCCGTTCAGAACGGTGCACGGACAGCCCCTCGGAACATGCCTCGAGGATGTGCTGCGTGGATTCATCGAACACATCTGTGGGAAGATCGTTTAGGATCCTCGCCAACATCATAGCGCCGTTATCAAGGTCTTCTGCGGCATACGCATCGATACATGCATCGAGCGCGGCCATTCTGGGACTGGGCGTTTGCTTTCGTCCTCGATGTGGCTGTACGCGCCGTTTGATATTGGCCAGCGTTTGGGCCGCCGTCGTGCCGGGGTCCGTGCGCATCTGCCGCAGCAGGCGCATAAAGAGGTGCTCTCTACCTACTAGTCGTGCAAGGGCCAAGGCCAGTTCCATACGTGCGCCCGGATTTTCCGTCGTTTCCATGTAATGCAACAGATCAGTCGTGGCCTCCCTTGCGCGCAAATTTCCCAGCGCTGACGAATACGCCATCCGCAAGCCCTTGTCCTGCTCACTGCGCAATCCATCCAGAAACATCGGGATGGATTCCCCATCACCGAGCCAACCCAATGCTCGAATACTTTGCATGCGTACAGAGCGATAGGGGTTTTTTGCCGCCTTGCGCAAGGGTTCGATTGCGTCTGGATCCGCCATACGCCCCAACGCCCACGCGGCCTGGGCGCTCAGCGCCAGTTCGGTGCCTTCCAGCATGCGCACCATGGCTTGGGTCAAGCGCGGGTCCCGGCGCATGCGAGAGATGACAATCTCGGCCTCGTACCGAACGTGGTATCGAGGATCCGACAGGGCCTCCAGCAGTTCCTCGACAGTCAGCCGACTGTGCGCCATTCCCAACTGCTCGGTTCGTAACACGACCGTTCGCTCGTCGGTTGCCAATTGGTTGCGGATGAGCGATGTCATCGCAAGGAACGGATTGCCCTTGAAGAACAGCCCGGCAAACTCGCGCACGCCAACGGAATCCTCGCTGCGTATGCCGTGCAAGATCGGCAGCCCGACCACCATCACCACGACGCCGATCAGGAAAAGGGGGACGTATGGGTCCAGCATGAGGGGACCCGCCTGTGCGGACAGCCCCTGTGTCTTCTGCAGGATGCGGCCGGCAGCCAAGGTGCTAATACCGCTTACAATGCCGATCCACGCAGAATATAACGCCATATACCCTGCCTTGCGCGCCGGCGGTACAAGGGATACGTGCAGGAGACGACCGGCGCCGATGACCCAGCCAAGACTTGCGATGCCTTGAAATAGTGCAATGCCCAACGCGATATAGAGGGTCGCCGGAGTTTGGCGCGGCAGGAGCCACCAGAAAAGCGGTACCACGGCGAGAAGTGCGGCGCCTGTTCGCATTACCGGTTTGCTACCGTATCGGTCGGCGGCCCAGCCCCACAGGAAGCTGGAGATCAGCGAGCCCGTCAAGGTGCCGAGTTGCACCCAAATGACCCTGCCGGTAGGGATGCCCACTTGCTCTTCGAGATACAATGGCAGAAAAGCCAACGCGACGCCGGCGCCTAATGCAATCAGGCTCACGCCGAGCAGGTATCGGCGGTAGTCTGCGTCCAAGAGACCCCTACGCATATCGTCAAAGCGCGAGGCCCCACCCGGATCGACGCGTACCGATGCGCCGCCTGGAATGAAGGTATAGCACCACAGCGCACCGAATGCTAGGAGCACGCCCGCCCCAATCAGGAGCATGTACCCGGTGAGCCCCTGAGAGCGCCCGACGGCGATGCCGGCCACTATGATGGCAAACATTCCGGCGACTGTGGCAAACATATTGTCCCTGGCGGCGTACTTGCCACGCACTGCATTAGGCACGTATTCTTGCACCCACGGAATGTAGCCTATCTCCATCAGCGCACGTAGCAAAGCAAACAGAAACACGATTAGGGTGACGAACTGAAGCGCGCGCGTGGAACCATAGGTGGCCACGACCCAAGGTGTGAGCAACAGAAAACCAGTGACGACGGTGCGCATGCCGTACGCAGTCAAAAAAGTGCGTTTGTAGCCAAATCGGGCGACTGCGGGCGCAGCGATGATCGCCAACACGCTCGTGAAGGGCAGCACGGATAGCAGACCGCCGATTTCGGTTTTGCTCAGCCCAAGCGCGTTGAGAAAGAGGACAAATACTGAACCGAAGAAGGTAAATTGTGCAAAGATAGAATTGAGTGCGTTGCCGGCAATGCTCCACGGCAATCCGCTCAATTTGGCAAGCGTTGTCGGACCTGGGGGAGTGACCTGCGCAATACTGGCAGATGTTTCCACCAGGGGCGCGTCTCCGGTACCGGTATCTCCATTCTTATCGGGATGAACTTGTACTTCCGTCATTCAATCGCTCACGCGTTATGTTCATGCAATACGGTGTATACAGCGTAGCGCATTCGATCTTGGCCGAGAAATTCCGCAGTGGCCCTGAATGTCGCCGGCTACGCATCGTGCTGCTTGTGTCGGCCCGTTCGCGTTGCCAAGAAAATGCCGCAGGCGATCAGGAGAATACCGACGGCTTGGTACCACGTGAACCGTTCACCGAGGAACGCCACAGCCAATATGCTGCCGAAAACTGGTAACAAATTGATGAAAAGTCCCGCGCGATTCGCGCCTACTAAGTCGACGCCGCGATTGTAGCAGAAATAGGAAATGACTGAGGGGAACAACATGACATAACCTACTGCAAGCAACATGGGTCCATTGATTTGCACTGGCCGGCCAGCAAGACTCTCCCATGTATAGAAGGGCAGGTTCATTAGCGCGCCCAGGAAAAAGGTGGCTGCTAAGAAGCTGAGGGGATGTAAAGGCGGCCTCTTGCGTAGGAGCGTGGAATAGCCTGCGTATCCCACAACGGCTGTGAAAACTATCAGATCGCCGCGGTTTATCGAGAGCGAACGCAACACCGCCAGGTTGCCTTGCACAATGATAGTGAACGCGCCGGCTACGGATATGGCGATTCCTACCGCCTGAAGCCACCCAACCTGGTCCCGGAAGATGAGGAACGAAAAAAGTACGATCAGTACCGGCATGAGCGCTTGTAGCAGCAGCGCGTTGATGGCCGTCGTCGTCTGCAGGCCCGTGTAGACGAGTGTGTTGAACGAAGCAATGCCCAGAAACGCAAGCAATGTGACGATGGCCCAATGCTTGCGCAGCGCAGGCCAGTCGACGCGCAGATGCGGCCATGCAAACCCGATCACGATGAGAAACGCACCGGTCCATCGCCAGAATGCCAATCCTACGGGGGGCACGTCTGCACGTACCGCTCTACCGATCACAAAGTTAGCGGACCAGAAGAGCACCGCCAACGGCAGAAGAAGATAGGGTAGATTGTATAGCGACGACGTCAAACGCAGTGCGGGGTTACGCGAGGGTGTCATGGCACGATGACGATCTTCCCGAGTGCGCGGCCTTCGGTCAGGTACCGCAGCGCTTCCGGCGTTCGCTCTAGGGGATATTTGCGGTCTATGCGCGGTGTGATCTTTCCTTCTTCGAGGAATTGGCGCAGTACCGCCATTAGCTCCGCCTTGTTGGAGGAAGAGAAATTCGCCGCCGGCAGATTATGCGTGAATGGCGTCCTCGCCATTAACGTGAGCATACGAGGCATACTCCCCATGACGCGTCTGCCCTGAGAACCGTAATGATCGTGCCCAATAAGAACATATTTCCCTTCCGGTGTGAGTACGCGTTGGCAGTCGGAGAAGCGCAGGTTTGACGCCACGTCAAAGATAAGGTCGTAGCGTTCGGCCCCGCGTGTGAAGTCCGTCTGCCTGTAGTCAATTACATGGTCGGCGCCCAGGGACAACAGCATCTGTCGCTTTTCGGACACATCCACGGCGGTCACTTCCGCACCGTAGGCCTTGGCCAGTTGCAGCGCGATAGTGCCCACTCCGCCGCCTGCACCGTTGACGAGTACCTTCTGTCCCTCCTTGGGCAGATTCACACGCTGCAGATTCATCAAAGCGATCATGCCGGAGGATGGTACGGACGCCGCCTGCTCGAAGGTGATATTCGCAGGCTTTCGGGCCAGCGCATCTGCGGGCACAGACACATATTCTGCATACGCACCGCCATTCGCCCACTGCAGACCGCGGACCGTCTCTCCAAATACGGGATCGCCCGGCGCAAATGCTGTGACTTCCGCGCCGACCGTTTCAACAATTCCCGCCATGTCTGTGCCGGGAATCGGGTTCTTCGGCCTGCGAAAGCCCTGGCCCATGAGCCGCAGGATATACGGATAGCCGCTTACCACATGCCAGACATCGGCGTGTACAGACGCGGCGCGTACGCGAACGAGTACCTCATCGGCGGCCGGTACGGGCACTGGGACTTCGGCTAGCGACAAGTCGTTGATGGACCCGTACCTGTCCTGGACAATGGCCCTCATTTCGCTTCCTTTCAGGTTTGCCGAGGATTGGGCCGTGATGGCAATTCCTCAGGTTTGCAGGGCGACATGATTCGCTAGGATAGTCCGCACTCTTGGGACGTGCGTGATGGAGGATGTATCAGAAAGATTCTACGTCATGCTTGAACAGCGGAAAAAATAGGCACGACGGGGGTGCAACAAGGTTTTCATCACGTGATGTGCAACGTAACACCGTATTGAACCGACGCTGCTTTCGCCGCCACACGTTGCGAGGCGCTGTTTTCCCACGACGTGCTGTACAAAGGCAGACAACCAATTTTCGCTACAGCAGCAGACCAGCCCAGGGCCGCTGCCACTGCGTATCCCTTGCCGCGAAACTTGGGAAGCGTTTCGATTCCCGCTTCATGCGCCGCAGTGGTGATACGAACGCTACGACAGATTGTGACAGCCCGGCCTTCGCGCACGATCGCAACGCAAGGTTGCTCGTCATCAATACTTTCTGCCAACCAGTCGAAACCACCGCGCAAGAGGTGCACATTCTCGTTTGTGATGCGGATGCCCTCATGCGGCAATTTGCCTGTGACAGGTACTCGATACGCCGGACCCATCCAGACGCTCTGTAGGGGTGCATGCGCCTCCAATATCTCCTTGTATACATCCAAGTGCTTCGGCTTAGGCGGCACACTGGTCTCAGAAATCTCTTCGCCGGCCAGACTCTCCAATCGCCGGATTGTGGTTTCCGGTACGTCGAATCGATAACGAGCGATACTCCCTTCCCGCGTACGTCCTAGGAAGAAGCGCGGCGCCGGCCCGCCGCCAGGCTCATTCGTTCGGCGCAGCCGCTGGTTGTCGTCGTGGGTATATAGCGCTTCGACGTGGAATCGCATCAATGCCAGGTCAGAGTGCATGCACGTCCTCTCCACAGATTGTCATGCGGGAATTGGGTCTTCGCCCGCTGTCCATATTCGGACGCGATCGTCGTCCAAACATGAGAGTCGAGTTACAGGATCAGTCACCGCCGTTACGTGTTTCGGTTACTTACTACCTCGCATCACTCGAACGCACACGGCAGTAGTCTGTTGCGAGTATCGCCCTGGAGAATCGGCGCCGGCGAGTTCATCGCAGTACAATGATGCCATGCATACATTGCCACAAAGGCAGTACATCGGCACAATGACGGCCGAGTCATCGGTGTGAGAGGCATGGATTCGGCGTATCGCCAACGAAAGGCATCTACGATGCAACCACCAGTTATTGCCATCACGATGGGGGACGCGGCCGGCATCGGTCCTGAACTGATCGTCAAGATTCTCGACGACGAGCAGGTATACGCGCTGTTCCGCCCAATTGTAATAGGTGACCATGCCGTAATGGAAAAGATCGCAGGCACCCTGGACAGTGATCTTCAGTTTCGAGCGATCGACGCGGTGTCGAACGCGAAATTCGCACCAGGCGTCGTCGAGGTGCTCAGCCCTGAAGACCTGGCAATTGAGGACGTGACCTGGGGGAAGCTCGACGTTAAGCTGGGGCGGGCGGCCGGACTGTGCCTGCAGAAAGCAATGGAACTCGGTCAGTCCGGCGCAGTGCAGGGCGCGGTGTTTGCGCCCATGAACAAAGAGGCGTTCCACCTTGGAGGGTATGACTATAGGGACGAGCTAGAGTTTCTCGCCGATCTGACCAACAGTCAAGATACGTACATCGCCGGCCTCGTCGGCACCCTATGGACGGCAACCGTTAGTGAACACGTATCCCTCTCCGAGGCGGTAGCCACCGTACGGCGCGAACCCATTCTTCGTTCGATCCACCGTCTCGACAATCTGTTGGAGGGCATCGGCCGCGGCGAGGCAACCATTGCTGTCGCCGCACTCAATCCCCACGGGGGCGAAGGCGGTCTGTTCGGAACGGAAGAGATCGAAGAGATTGAACCGGCGGTACGGCTGGCGCAGCAAGACGATGTCGACGCTCGAGGACCCTATCCGGCCGATACGATTTTTATCACCGCCCAAGCCGAGGGCTACGACGCCGTGCTCTGCATGTACCATGACCAGGCGAACATCGCTCGCAAACTACTGGCCACGTGGGATGGGGCAACCGTTTTCATGGGGCTGCCCATCCCTTGCGCCACGACAGCTCACGGGACGGCGTTCGACAAGGCAGGTCAGGGCATCAGCAACCCGGGCAGTCTGCGCGTGGCGCTCGAGTGTGTAGCCGCGCTGGCCGGCAAGCGCATGCGATGAATTTCTAGCGCACCAGCCGAAAAGATACTCGGTTTCTCGACTCCATCCCCCTCTCTGGCTGGATTGATACAGAATCCGAGTAACTCATCGCTAAACGTACTGGGCAGCTTTTCTTCTCCCGCCCCTTTCGCCGCAATTGCATACGCTGGATTTCCATCGTTCCCATCATAATGGCCGCGTCCCATCCATCGCGAGCCATCGTTGGTTTCCTGACAGTCACTCCCAAACAACTGTGTCCCATATTGGTGACAAAACAATCGCCTAACTTGCGTTCATTGATGTGAACCGATCGAAACGCGACGAAGCCAACCGTGAATGTGGATCGCCTTTCTGCCTGGACCTATACGGTTCAGAGGAAAAATGAAGGACAACTATCGAATCGATGTCTTGTTGTCTTGGCCGTATCTCTCGCTTCGTGAGTGCAGAACAGTGAAGCTCTGGGACTTGCGGGCAATCCCGCTGAAATTTGGAGGAAGCATGAAAAATCTAGTTGCTATCGCTTTTGCAGGCATACTGTTGTTGGCGTCGACTACAAACGTGTTAGCGGTCCATGGTGTCCCACCCGAATCGGATCCGTTGCCTTTGCATGGCAGCGTCTGGTTTGGTAACGGTTTGGAGCGATTCGTCGCGGATGGGGAACAACCCCTTCATGGCAGCGTGTGGTTCGGCAATGGTCTGGCACACTATGGCGTCGAGATCGCGCCTGTAAACTCGCACGATACGGCGATGATTCTACGAGGCTCAACACACGGATGGACTCACATACAGCCCGTGAGTACAGGCCCAGTCTGGGAAAACTCGTTTGACGCGGCGATGATAGTGCGCGGTTCATCCGATCAGCCGGTTGGTCGAAATCGGGTCCAGTTGGCAGTAGATCCTTCGCAGTAAGGCGCCTCTTCGATGAAGGCAGTGCACGTGTGTTGAAACTCGTGAAGCGGATGCACACAAGTGAGTGGACAGCGAGGACCGCCGGCTCTGACCGGCGGTCCTCGTTTGTATGCCGTAGGTCAATCCGATGGGCCGGGCTTTCGGAGCGGGTCTATTCGTCGATGAAGTTGACGTCGACGCTCATCCCCCAACGCATGCCGGGAATCTGCTCATCCAACTCGATTAGTACCTGATACACGACGTCTCCGCCGATCACAGTCGCCTGGGGAGAGATCCGCAATACGTGGCCATCGAGCTCCTCACTCAGTGGCTCCACAACAACGCGTACGCGCTGCCCGGCTGAGACGCGTTCTACGTCTCGTTCGCTTAGGTCTGTCGTCTCCACGCGCAGGTGATCCAGGTCCGCCAGTGTGAGCGCTACCTGGCCCGTCGTTGTCGTTTCGCCCGGACCGATGTTCAGCGCCGTGACAGTACCCGCAAAAGGGGCCCGCAACTCGAGGCTAGCCAGCATAGCCTCGGCGTTCTGAAGTGTTGCCTCTGCCTGCCCTACGGTTGCGGCAGCGATGCCGATCTCCACGTCCGGTGCACCCGCGGTCAATAGCTCCAGCTCCGCCTGGGCTGTCCGCACGTTGGCTTCGGCCTCGGCGATCTGGTTTTCTGACCCAGGCGTTAGCAGCGAGTCCAGCGCCGCCTGCGCCTGCTCGACCTGCGCCTGTGCCCGGGCAAGCACGTCTGCGTCCGGCTTCGCGTAGAGCGCGTCATAACGTGCTCGTGCCGCCTCATAGTTGTTCGTGGCCTCCTGCAACTGCCGGCTTTCGGGCAGCGCGGAAATATCATTGCGCCATGAGACGTCGTCGTACGCAGCCTGGGCCTGTTGCAGGGCGGCTTCCGCGTTGGAAAGGGCGGCAAGCGCCTCAATGCGCTGTTCCTCGCTTGGACCTCGATAAAGCTGATCCAGCGCGCTCTGTTCCGCCGCAAGTGATGCGCGCGCGGCCGCAATTTCCTCGGCACGTGCACCTTCGCTCAATTGCGCTAAGCGGGCCTTGGCCGCATCGACGCGTGCCTCTGCGGCGGCCACTTCCTGCGCCCGCGGGCCCGCCTGTAACTCGGCGAGGTGCGCCTGCGCCTGGAAGAGCGCGGACTGGGCCCCGCTAACAGACGCCTCGGCAGCGGCTCGGTCCTGCGCAGCCAGGAGTTGTCCTAGAACGACGCGGTCGCCTACCTCGACGAGCACTTGGGCCACGCGCCCCGGCGCTGGAAAGCCCAGATCGGCCGAAAGCGCAGGCACGATCTCACCGGTCGCAGTGGCCACGCTGGAACCGGAGGCGACGCCTACCGGCGGAAGCGGCGTCGCCGCGGGCGTCGGGGTCGGTTCGGGAGCCTGGCGGCAACCGGCCACCAGCAGTGAGACGACTGCTACTATCGCAAGCCACAGGATGCCCGTGTGGCGACGAGCGCCGGAACACGTCATCTGACGCTCCTCAGTGCGTGACGCCGTTACTGATAATACGTCCGTCCTGCAGTTGAATGGTCCGTTTTGCGTACGCCATCACGCGCGGGTCGTGGGTGGCGAACACAAACGCCGTCCCAGTTTCCTCGTTCAGGCGTTGCATGATGTCCATCGCCTGTTCGCCATTGGCCGTATCCAGGTTCGCCGTAGGCTCATCCGCCAGGACTACCACCGGGCTGGGCGCAAGCGCACGTGCAATGGCCACGCGTTGCTGCTGGCCGCCGCTCATCTGGTCCGGACGATGCTTGGCCCGGTCCGCCAGGCCGACAGCATCCAGCATGGCCATCACCCGCTCATGTCGTTGTTTGGAACTGTAGCCATTCAACAGCAGGGGCAGTTCCACGTTCTCGTATGCGCTCAGAACGGGCACCAGCGCGAAGAACTGGAAGATGAAGCCGATTTCCTTTCGGCGCAGATCGGCGCGCTGGTTCTTGCTGAAGCGCGTCACGTCGCGATCGTTGATGACGACCGAGCCGCTATTGGGCAGGTCCAGGCAACCCATGAGCTGTAGCATTGTCGTTTTGCCCGAGCCGGAAGGGCCAACCAGCGCAGCGAATTCGCCTTGGCTGAAGGTGGCCGTCACACCGTCGAGCGCAACCGTCTCGACCTCACCGATTTTGTATGTTTTTACGGCATTTTCCAAATGGATGATATCCATCATAGTCTCCGTGATTTGTCTCGTTCTCAGCCACCCGGAAGCTGTAAGCTGCCGGAGAGCTATTTGCATTTACAGCGAATGCAGCGCTTCCACCGGCTCCAGCCGCGCGGCGAACCAAGCCGGGTAAAGCGACGCCAGAAGAATTATCACCAGCGTCCACACCGACAGCGAGATCATGCCGCTCGGGTTGAACTGTGCGTACATGGTCGAAGTGATGGCAAACCCTTCTACTGCGCCCATGCCCTGGAACGCAAAGCCCACGTTCGCCAGATAGCCGACGAATGCAGCACCTAGAACGATGCCCACGCCGATGCCGAGCACCGCCAGAATGCCTGCTTCGATCAGGATCATCGTCATGATCTGGCGTCCCTTCATGCCCAGAGAGGCCAGGATGCCCATTTCGCGGATCCGTTCGAACACCGACATCAACAGCGTGTTGGCAATCACTACGGCGACCACCAGCATGACAATCCCGTACAGGATCACATAAAACGAGGAGCCGGTCTTGAACGTCTCGATGATGAGCCGATTCATCTCGTCCGAGGTAACTGCAGTCACCCCCGGCTGTTCCAGCGCGGCGGCAACCCGGTCGGCCGTCTGCTCATCGTGAAGCAGGATGATGACGGCGCTGGCGCGATCCCCCGTATCGGCGAATGCCTGCGCCCGCGTCAACGGCATGAAGACGGAGCCTTCGTCATAGCTGATGACATCCGTAGTGAAGAGCCCTCGTACCGTAAAGATAGCTTCGTCCGGCTGGCCACTGGCATTGACAATCGATAGGCTGACATTGCTCCCTACCTGCAAGCCCAGCTCGTCCGCAAGCGACTTACCGATGACGATGCCGCTGCGGTCATCCGCTGTCAGGAATTCACCGGCCACGATGCCGTCCCGAATAGGATCATAGAACGACGATGACGGTTCGATGCCGCGCAGCGCCAAACCCATGGAGTCCTGCGCCGTGCTGAGGATCACGGGCGCCAACAGGATAGGTGTGGCGGTCTCCACCTCCGGCATCTGCTCCGCATTCGCCGCCAGTGCAGCGCTGTTTGCCAGCAGATCGTCCCATTTCAAACTGAGCTTGTCCGCCTCGTATGTGTCGGAGCGCAACTGCACGTGGCCGGTATACAAGCGAATCGTCGTCTCCAGCGCATCGCCCCAAACGCCGGTGATGAACCCGTTCAACGTGACGACAAGAGCCAGCCCTAACGCAACCGCCACCAGCGAGAAGAGCGTGCGCCGGCGGTTGCGCCCCAGATCTCGATACGCTAGTACCCACAACTTACCCAGTGCCATGTCTAGCTATCCTCTCTGCGCCCGCACAGCCCGGCGGAAGGATGAAATAGAAAGGGTGAAGTTCGAAGCACAGGTAACTCCCCACCCTTGAATGGTTCGAACTTATGAATTTTCGACCCGGAGCCGCTTCTATACATGATGCAGTGCCTCCGCCGGCTCCGCACGCGACGCCTGCCACGCGGGATACAGCGATGCCAGCGCCGCAATCACGACCACAGTTGCGCCCTGGCGAATCGCATCTGATAGCGAATATGTGGGAATGAGATGCGTGCCCATGAGCGCCGTGACCTCGCCCATGTCAGCTATTTCTCCGAAGTTGATACCGCCCAACTGTGCGATCAGCCAGTTGACGCCCAGGCCAAGCGCGCAGCCTAGCACCGCGCCGACCAGCCCGATCATCGCACCCTCCAGCAGATACAGACCCATGATCTGGTTGCCCTTCATGCCCAACGCCGCCAGCACGCCCATCTCTCGCGTGCGTTCGAACACCGCCATCATCATCAGGTTCAACACGCCGATGCAGGCGATGAAGACCACTATGAAACCGAAGAACCCCGTGATGACCGACTTCGAGTCCAGCGCCTGCCGGATCTCCGGGCGCAGGGTATCCCAAGTGTCCACCTCGTAGCCGGGCAGCGCCGCCCTTAGCGCCGTGGCAACCCGGTCTTCCTGGCCCACCTTTTCCAGTGTAATCGATACCTCCGTCGCCTGGCCGCGCAGGTCGTACAATGCCTGCGCCTCCGGCAAACTGATAAACGCCACGGCTTTCTCGATGTCCGGGGCGCCCACGTCATAGATACCGACCACCGTCATGGTGCGCTGTCGCATCTGCTCGTGTGCCGCGGTGCCAAGCAGCGTCACCTGGTCGCCCACTTCTGTGTTGAGCAGATTCGCCAACCCACGGCCGATAAAGACTGCGTCCAGGTCCTCGTCCACCAAATAGCGCCCGTCTACCACGTTCTCTGCCTGAATGCTTGTCCGCGCCTCCACAGAGGGCTCGATGCCGGTGACGGTCAGCGCATAGGTCCCCTCGCGGCTGGTGATCATTCCGCCGGTGTTAATGCGCTTGGCCGCGTTTACCACGTCCGGCTGGGCCATCGCGGCCGCTACCACTGCGTCCGCGTCCGCCAGTGGGAGTAATGGTAACCGGCTGGCGCGCTCCATGAAGCCGGGTGCGTGCACCTGGATATTGCCGCCATAGAGCCGCACCGCGTTGCCGAATACGGCCTGGTCCGACCCCTTGATCATGCCGTCCATCAGCAG
>JBJYXA010000245.1:0-2031 GCA_046259705.1 Caldilineaceae bacterium | reverse complement strand
TGTGCCCAATCGTGCCCACGTTTACATGGGGCTTATTCCGCTCAAATACTGCCTTGGACATACGTCTTTCTCCTTAACCGTTTACACATGCGCGTGAATCGAATGCGTGATTCATTTCGGCAATATCATCGGACCAGGTCATTCCCGATCACATCGCAAACGCTGACTTCGTCTCCTTGCGGAGCACGCTCGCGTCGACGCTCCCTATGGCGCAACTGCACCGCCGTATACACGCTCGGCGGTGCAGCCAATTACACTGAAAGTTAGAATCCTAAAGACGGACCCCGCAAACTTCCTCAGTATAATCGACCACTGTGCCTATGCAAAATTCAGACCGTTACGATTCTGATCTATTCGCACGAATTGAAGAGAAATCGGCGGCGTTTGGGCACAGCTCCCGCTATAGACTACCTTTCATGATTCGTTCTGCGACGCTTTGTGGGACCGGAGCATAATTCTCGAACTCCATAGTAAACGTCCCACGGCCGCTAGTAATCGATCGGATGTCTGTAGCGTAGCCGAACATCTCACTCAGTGGCACATGCGCCGTCACCGCCTGAACGCCACCGCTTCGCGATTCCATGCCGCTGATATCGCCGCGCCGTCCAGAAAAATCACCAACAATATCGCCGACAAATTCTTCCGGAATGACGGCCTCTACCTTCATCATCGGTTCGAGGAGCACTGGACGGGCTTTCTGGCCGCCTTCACGGAACGCCATGCTCCCAGCGATCTTGAAGGCCAGCTCACTCGAGTCCACTTCATGGTAACTACCGTCGACGAGTGCGACGCGCACATCCACCATGGGATACCCTGCGAGGACACCACTATCCATCGCTTCCTCAACGCCTTTGCGTACCGAAGAGATGTATTCTCTTGGCACAACGCCGCCAACGATCTTGTCTTCGAATTCGAAACCCTTGCCCGGTTCGTTCGGCTCCAACTCGAGCCAGACATGGCCGTATTGGCCACGGCCGCCGCTTTGACGGACAAAGCGTCCTTCTACGCGGACAGGCTGTGTGATCGTCTCCCGATACGCGACCTGCGGGCGGCCGACGTTGCACTGGACACGGAATTCCCGCTTCAGACGGTCAACAAGGATATCGAGGTGAAGCTCCCCCATGCCGGCGATAACTGTCTGGCCAGTTTGGTCATCATAGGCCACCTGGAAAGTCGGATCCTCCTCTGCCAGCTTGATGAGCGCCTCGGACAATTTGTCCTGGTCGGCCTTGGACTTTGGCTCCACAGCAACTTTGATGACCGGATCCGGAAACTCGATAGTCTCCAAGATAATCTCGTGATCGGGATCACAGAGCGTCTCTCCAGTGAAAGTTTGCTTCAGCCCCACGATGGCCGCAATATCACCTGCATCGACTTCGGAGATCTCGTCGCGCTTATCGGCGTACATCTGGAGCAGCCGTCCGACGCGTTCCTTGCGCTGCCGGTTCGCATTATAGACACGGCTCCCCGCTGCTAGCGTCCCTGAATATACACGGGCATATGCCAGTCGACCCACAAAAGGATCCGTTACGATCTTGAATACAAGAGCAGAAAACGGCTCACTGTTGTCAGGCTTTCGCTCGATCACTTCGTCGGTCTTGGGGTCTATACCTTTGACAGGCGGGATATCGGCCGGGCTCGGCAAATATCGCACTACAGCATCCAACAGTGGCTGCACGCCCTTGTTGCGCAGGGCCGTTCCGGTCAGTATAGGAACGATCTTGTTTTCGACCACAGCCTGACGCAGCGCGGCATGCAGTTCTTCGTTGGTGATCTCCTCACCTTCTAAGAACTTAAGGGTGAGTTCGTCATCCGTCTCGGCGATACGCTCGACCATGTGCTCCCGGGCGGCTTCGGCGCGCTCGCACATGTCCGCCGGGATCTCTTCGACAGTGGGCGTCGCGCCAAGTTGGTCCGTGAAGATAAGGGCCTTCATTTCGAACAGGTCGACAATGCCGCGGAAGCTATCCTCGGCTCCTACCGGCAGCTGGATTGGCAAGGGATCTGCCCCGAGCCGGTCCACGATCATCT
>JBJYXA010000244.1:0-3803 GCA_046259705.1 Caldilineaceae bacterium | reverse complement strand
AGATCCGTGCACGCACGCGAGAGGTCGTCGCCTGTTACATAGAAACCGGCTCACTTACGGAGGCGGCGGAACATCTCGGCATCCAACCGGGCACGGTGGCCGGACATCTGGAACGATATGTGCTTGCCGGCAATCAGATCCCGTTAGCGCCGCTGATGGAGGAAGTTACTGTCTCTGAAGCACAGCGTCTGGAGATATTTGCGCTATTCGGTAGTAGAGAGTCGTACGAGCTAAGACCTATCTTCGAGCACTTCGACGGCGAAATTTCCTACAACGACTTGCGAATGCTCCAGGTCTGGTATCTGCTCGCATTGCAGGAACAAAAGACATCGATCACATGAAGTAGCCTATCACCGGCTACAAGGAGCACATCGGCCAGCCATGAATGCAATGGAACGTTTCAGAAATCGGCTTGCAGGCGACCCCGTCGACCGGCCGCCCAACTTCGATATATTCATGCAGTTCGCCGCGCACCATATCGGACAGCCGCTGGCAGCCTACTACCAGGACTATCGCGTGCTAGTCAACGCCAACCTAGCCGTGATCAACGACTTCGAAATCGATATTGCCCAGGCCATTTCCGACCCGTTCCGAGAGACGGCTGACTTTGGCGCGGCCATCGAATTCCCAGCGGATGACCTGCCCATCTCCACCGCTCCGTTGCTCGCCGACCCGGCCAATCTGAGCAAACTGAAGGCCCCGGACCCCTATTCCGGAAAACGAATGTCGGACCGTATCGAGGCCGTGCGCAGCTTTCGAGAGCAGGTTGGCGGTGAAATTCCTATCCTGGGTTGGGTAGAGGGCGCGCTCGCCGAAGCTGCGGACCTGCGCAGTCCTAACGAGATCATGATGGACGTGGTCCTCCGCCCCGAGTGGGTCGAGGAGTTGCTGGAGATCTGCGTCGAGGTCGCCATTGCGTTCGCGCGCGCTCAGGTAGAGGCCGGAGCGGACATAATCGGCCTGGGCGACGCAGTCGGATCGCTGGTTTCACCCGCCATGTATCGGCGCTTCGCCTTGCCGTACGAGAAGAGGATATTCGAGGCGGTGCACGAAATGGGCGCAATCGCCCGTCTGCATATCTGCGGCGACACCAACCGAATCGTTCCCGACATGGTGGCCAGCGGCGCCGACATCATCGACCTGGACTGGATGGTAGACATGGCGGCTGCCGGGGAGCAGTTCGGCGACCGCGTGCCCTTCTGCGGTAACTTTGATCCCGTCGTCGTCATGCTGGAAGGCACGCCCGACGAGGTATATGCGGCGACACAACACTGTATCAAGGTCGGAGGTCCGCTTACGTTCAGCAACGCCGGCTGCGAGATACCACTCGGCACGCCGCACGCCAACCTTCACGCACAGTCCCGCGCGCTGTGGGACATAAACGACGGGTGAAGCCTGCGCAAGTTAGAACGGTGGATGTTCTGGAATTCCGTTGACACTGTACTATGATCCGGTTGAGACAATCACAACCGGGACCGATTAACAAAAAGAGGAAATAGACTATGTACCATAACATGCGCTGGACTGTGAAGAAGATCGGACAGCGTATCGAGCTAGTGGAGTCACTGGTTCACCGTCGCAAGCAACCCTTGGCAGCGTTCCGCTTTCAGGAAATCCCGAATCCGAAGCCGGAGGGACCACTGAACGACCAACTGCCGGTGGGCGTGGACGTTGACGACAGCGACTGGCAGGAGATCCCTGCGTACACGCACTGGGGAAAGCGCTACACGGATTTCGTGATGCGCACCGAGTTCAGTGTGCCGGAGGATTGGACCGCGGAAGGCCCCGTCGCCCTCTACCTGCCGCTGGGTGAGCCAGGCGACTTCAGCCATCCGGAGGCACTTGCCTACGCCGACGGCATCCCATTCGCGGCCTGCGATCGCCACCACCAGGAGATCGTTTTGCCCCCAGAGTTTTCCGATGGCACAGAGCACTTGCTCGCGCTACGCGGCTGGACCGGCCTCGTCCGCGGCTTTCCCTTGGAGGACGATCCAGGCCTCTATATGAAGCCGTGCGCGGTCGTGCTGATCGACCAGCCGACGCGAGACTTCGTGGCGACGGCGCGTGTGGCCCATGGCATTGCGCAGTATCTGGACGAGGACGCGCCGGAAAGGGGCATGCTGCTCAATGCGCTGGACGACGCCTTCAAACTGCTTGACCTGCGCGAGCCCATCGGAGACGCCTTCTATGTTAGCGTAATAGAGGCCCATGCCGCGCTGAAGCGTGGCATCGAGAAATCCGGCGCCCCCATGGACGTCAGCATCGTGGCAAGCGGCCACGCCCATATTGACGTGGCCTGGCTGTGGACGCTGGGCCAAACACGGCTGAAAGCTGGGCGCACCTTCCACACGGTGATGCGCCTCATGGAGCAGTTCCCCGAGTATCACTTTACGCAGAGCCAGCCACAGCTCTACGACTACGTGCGCAACGACTACCCGGAGCTTTTCGAACAAATCGGTAAGCGCATCGCCGAGGGCCGCTGGGAAACCATCGGCGGTATGTGGGTGGAGGCTGACTGCAATCTATCCGGCCCTGAGTCGCTGGCCCGCCAGTTCCTCCTGGGGCGTTCGTTCTTCCACAAGTACTACGGGAATGTGGATTCCCCCGTGCTTTGGCTGCCGGACGTGTTTGGCTATGCCTGGAACCTGCCCCAGTTGATTAAGGAAGCGGGCCTGGAGTATTTTTTCACCATCAAGATCGGCTGGAGCCAATATAATCGGCTGCCCTACGACAGCTTCTGGTGGCAAGGCTTGGATGGCACCAAGGTGCTGACCCACTTCAGCACTACGCCGGACTTCGGCGCCTATGCCAGCACATACAATGCCATGGCGGACCCGCGCCAGGCGTTAGGCACGTGGACCAACTTCCAACAGAAGGAACAGGAGCACGAGCTGCTTATGGCCTTCGGGTTCGGCGACGGCGGCGGCGGCCCCACCCGGGAAATGCTGGAGAACATCCGCGAGATGGACAGCTTCCCCGGCGCGCCGCAGATGCGCCAGGCAACCGTCAAGGAGTTCTTCCAGAACCTGGAACGCGACAGCGGCGATGTCCTGCCCACGTGGAACGGCGAGCTGTATCTCGAGCTGCACCGCGGCACCTACACGACGCAAAGTCGCAACAAACGCGCCAATCGCAAGAGCGAGTTCCTGCTGCATGACGCCGAATTCGCAGCCACCCTGGCGTCGCTGGTGGCGCCGGACTACGAGTACCCCGCTGACGCGCTCCATCGCGCCTGGCAGGTCGTGTGTCTGAACCAGTTCCACGACATCATCCCTGGTAGCAGCATCAACCAGGTCTACGTAGAATCGCAAGAGCACTACGCGGAAGTGCGCGCACTCGGCGAGGAAATACGCGACAGCGCGCTTCAGGCTGTGGGTAGCCGTATGGATTCCGACGTAATCGTAGTCAACCCAACGGGTTTCGCCCAGGGTAACCTGTGCTTCCTGCCCGGTGAGTGGCCCGAGCAGAGCGGTCTGGAAAGCGTGGACGGAAGCAGCGTGCCCGTCCAGCAGGGCGCCGGCGGCCTCTGGATCGACTGCGGTGAGATGCCTCCATTTAGCGTGACGCCGTTGAAGACAGGCAACCAGACCGCATCGGTAAAAAGCGGTCTGAGCGTGTCGAAGACACACCTTGAAAACGACTTCCTGCGCGTAGAATTGAACGAGGATGGCGACATCGTCCGCCTCTTCGACAAGACAGCGTCGCGTGAGATCCTACCTGAGGGCGCCTTGGCAAACCAGTTCCAAGCCTTTGAGGATCGGCCGCTAAACTGGGACGCATGGGATGTCGACATCTTCTATGAC
>JBJYXA010000243.1:0-3077 GCA_046259705.1 Caldilineaceae bacterium | reverse complement strand
CGCGCCAGTGGCGGATGCGCCGGTGAGGGGCCTCGCGGCCTGGCTCCACACGGGGGACATGCAGAGAGATGTCTGGATCAGGCATAGTCGTCGCCTCCGCGCACCCGCGCACCGCACCCGCGCCGGCCGCACTGACGAAGCTGCGCCGGGACACGGACATAAAGCTATGGTGAAGCTTTCGCATCGAAGGTTCCGCGACCGTATCGCCGCCGGGCGCAGAGCCCCGCCGACTCGTCAGTCGGTCTCGCCAAGCCGGTGCGCTTGCTCGGCGCTGCTTGGGCAGGTGCTCACCCTCCGGGCGGGCGACTTGCGGATGTCGGTCAGTGAACGGACTGTCGCCGTCGCGTTTACCCCAGGTTCAAGCCCCAGCATCTGCCGCGCTACTTGGCTGAGTTCTGCTGCCGCTTCAACCGATGCTTCGACCTCGCGGTAACGCTTCCGCGACGTCGCTACACGGCAGTGCACCCACTGACTGCGCCCTGTCGATTGCTCCGGTTGGCTGAGGTTCATTCGTAGTTAGGCAGCGATCTGTCCGCAGGTCGGAATCCGGTCACCAGGCTCACCTCCCGCTCGGATTCGCAATGGGGCTCTCATGAAGCTTGCGCCAGCGGATGGGCAACGGCGCCGGCGGGGGCGAGCGTCACCGTACCGGGTCAGCTCCCGTCGCGGGTGGCACCGCTCCTGTCCCAGACCGGCGCCAGTCGGCCACAAGCGACCGTTCCCGCATGCGGTCAGTGGCAACTCCTGAACGCTCACCCCAGACCCTGGGCGTGCGGGCTTCACTGGCGGCAAGCTCCGTGACCCTCTACGATGTAACCGATAGGCAACGCCTTGGTTCAGATCAGGAGTCATGCAGTACCGAAAGGCTTTCGGTATCTGACAACCATCGAACATGCGGAAAGGCCATGAACATCAGCCCAAAAACTTCCACGCGATCCCTTCCTTCCGGGGTCATGTTTAACGCCTACCCCGACAGCATTGGCGACCGACTGGCAGACTTGGTTGCTTTGCTCAAGAGGCCCGAGTTTCACGACGCTTTTTCATTGTTCTACATTCTTCCGACCTTTTTCAACAGCGACCTCGACCGCGGGTTTTCCATTATTGATTATGACCTCAATGAAAAACTTGTCCGCCCCGAAGACTTACAGGATCTGAGGAACTTAAACATTGCGCTCAAGCTCGATCTGGTACTCAACCATTTGTCAGTCCGCTCTCCGCAATTCCAGGATTTGTTACGGCACGGCAAAGATTCGAGGTATAGCGACTTCTTCGTCGACTGGAATGAGTTCTGGGACAACACAGGCGGCGCCCAACTCAGCGGCGAGATCGTTCCAGACAAGGAATATCTCGCCAAGCTGTTCATGAGAAAGCCCGGCCTGCCGATCTTGAGAGTATGCTTCCCCGATGGCTCACGGCGATCCTTCTGGAACACGTTCTATCAGGACGTTCAGTTCGGCCAGATGACGGCCGAGGATTTTATGCACATCAGGGGGCTGACGTCAGTAGAAGCGGAAACCATTGCGGAGTGCGTTCTAAATGCTACCAAGGAAAAGACCTGTTTGGAGGACATTGATCTGGGCAGCCTCTCCCATTACAAGGATCAGGTCCTTCGAGTCGTTTGCCGAAAGCGCGCATACCTAGGCCAAATGGACCTGAACGCCCGCGCGCAGTCGGTCTGGAAATTCTACGACGAGACGTTGTGCAAGCTCAGGAAATACGGCGCAGAAGTGGTCCGCCTCGACGCGTTTGCGTACCTGCACAAGGAGCCCGGTCAGCCGAACTTTTTCAACCTCCCTGGCACGTGGGAATACTTGCAAAGACTGAAGAGCCTCGCGGACAAGTACAACCTGGTCGTTATCCCAGAGATTCACTCTGAATACGGCACCGGGATCCATCAGCAGATCGCGAAGCAGGGGTACCCAATCTACGACTTCTTCTTCCCAGGACTCGTCATAGATGCACTTGACCGGGGCACCAACGAAGCTCTACTGGGCTGGATCCGAGAGATCCAAGCCAATCGGCTACAAACTATTAACATGCTCGGCTGCCACGACGGAATCCCGGTGCTTGATCTCAGAGGAAAGGAAATCAATGGCGTTTATAGGCCGGGTCTTCTGGAGCATGCGCAGATCGAAGCCACCATGGATCGCATCATTGGCAGGGGTGGGCGGGTCAAAAGCCTATTTGGCTCCGACGGGAAAAAGATCGCGTATTACCAAGTGAATGCGACCTTTTTTAGCGCGCTTGGAGAAGACGAACGCAAGTTGCTCCTGGCACGTGCAATACAAATGTTTATGCCTGGCACGCCGCAGGTATGGTACTTGGACCTGTTCGCCGGAAAGAATGACTACGAAGCGGCGGACAAAGGAGGAGTGGCGGGGCACAAGGAGATTAATCGCACTACCCTTTCCTGGCGGGAAATCGATGAGAGACTACAGTTGCCGATCGTACGGGACCAGCTCGAATTGATCCGTCTTCGCAACTTGTCTCCGGCGTTTCGCGGCGAAATGGAAATATTGGAGACAGAACCCCACCTTTTACAAGTGGGTTGGCGGCACCCGGAAGCGACGGCAATATTGAAAGCTGATCTTCGTGATTGTACATTTTCTGTTTATGATGGTATCCATGCTCAAAGAAAACCACTAATCGCCGGTTCATGATGTCGCTATGGCACTCATGCGTCAGACGATGCTGTATCGACATAGTCAAGCCCGACCCTGATACGCAAATACTATTGCAAACGTCAGTGGTCGCTTTGTCAGCCTGTCAGGTAACATGCATGGTAAGACAACCTCGCAAGGCACTCGGCGTCCGGCAAATGCCCAACAGCCGGCCATTCGATTGTGAGTCTTGGACAGCGCCGACACCGACCGGGTAGGCCGCGTAACCGGGCACAACGTTTGCACGTCTGCTAGCCGTGGGGACGCCGTTGACTGGCGGCTCTGGGGGCGGGCGACAGTCGGACGGTGCGGGCCAAGTGTCCGGCTTGGGTCGCTATGTAAAGCTTTACATAGCGACCCCTATGTAAAGTTCTGAACTATGTAAAGGTCGGAACGCTGAGCATCCCAAGTCGTTGC
>JBJYXA010000242.1:0-3936 GCA_046259705.1 Caldilineaceae bacterium | reverse complement strand
CAAAGGGTCAGGAAGCGGCCCTTCGGCGGTCGGACCCCGCGGCAGGTGTCGGCCATCATCGGACACCGGCCCACTACTACAAACGTCCCGCTGTCGGCAGGAGCCAGATGCCAACCGCCCCAACTGCCAGTTGGGGCATATGAGATCATTCAGTCACAGATTTCCTGCTTGCGTCCAGCATCTGTGCGAAAGCGTTGCACCTCGAAGGTCATAAATTGATCAGGATCAAATGGCCCGCGTCGCGCCGGTATCGCCAATCGTTAGACTTGCGAGCAATCTGACTGGGTGCCCTGGTGACCGCCGCTTTCGCGTATAGCGAAAATTCGCCCTGGAGGGAGGCAACGTAAACGGTCCGTAATTCGTTGTCAGACTTCGCACCGAAGTGCATGGGCGCTGCACGTGAGCTTACGAAGTCCGCGGGTGGTCCACATGAGAGCTGCACGACGACCTCTGTGGATATGTCGTTTTGCACTGGAGGTGCAGGCCAAGCATGTTCCCTGTCGATCCCCTGCGATCGGCTGTAGGGGCGGGCGAGCGATGAGACGCGCCCGGCCACGTGCCGGGGTTTTTGACCGGGACTTGGGGAGGCAGTGAGTATGCGCAGTTTGCTACGGCTTGGGGTTCCGATGGTCGCAAGCGTTTTGTCCCTAGTCGCTGTACACGCAGTCGCCGATGGCAGACTCACGTTGGACGGCAAGACCGTGATGTACGGGCCGTCGGCACGAGGCGATCAATTCGTCGATTTCGAGGTTACGGTCGACACACATGATTACGGCAACGTCTATGTACTGGACTGCGAGAACAAGCGTTTCCTATGGACGAAGAATTTTCTCCGTTCTACCGGAGAGGACACGGGCAACAGTGCAGGCGCCGAATGGAAACCGATGAATCCCGGGAGTACGATTACGAATGCAGTGTACCAGGAGATATGTCCGGGAATGCTGGCCGAGCGGGTCGCGCAGGCTGCCCCAGAGAACCTTTCGCATCGAGCTACGAACACTATCGTCCAAGAGCAAAAAGCTTCGCGCGGCGTACTTTCTTCGGCTTGGTACGGGAGTTGGGAGAGTCTCGACGGCAACGAAACGTTAATCATCGCGCAGAATAGAATGGATGTATCGAAACTACGCGAGGAACCGCGCAGCGATGGCCGTCGGGTAAAGTGGAGTCGCCGGTGGAGAGACGCGGAAGAGGCTAATGTCTCGCATCCCTACACATTTGGATATACGCAATCGTGGTTTTCGAAGGAGGCTTTAAAGCGCCGATTCGAGGAGGCGTTGCATAGGCAGGACGAAATTTTCAGCGTCCATGCGCCTGAACACATTGCGGGGGCACTAGACGGACTCTCTACCGGAGAGAAAGAGACACTCTGGGCATATGACGAGGGCGACTTCGACACCAAATATGTGATGGATGGAAATAACCTTCTCGAAATCCAAGACACAATGTATGCGTTTTCAGTACGACCATTCCATCGTGTTGCGGCGGGCAGCAAGGAGAGCCGTAACTCCGAGGAGTCGGCCGGAGCAAACGCAGCCCCAGAGACAGGAAACATGACGGAGGAAGGTGTAGACGACAAAGTCGACCAAGATCCCGATGCGCACTTCGCACACTCGTCGACGATTACACGGGAGGTTGTCTGGGATGCGGATTCGACTAACATCCATGAACGCTGTGACTTTGGGGATAATGAGTGTGTGCTCACTGTGATGCGAGAGGCGGGAGCGAAAGAAGAGGCCCTGCGGTTTTATCGGGGTCAAGGCGGGTGGGTCTATGATTTTCAAGATGCAGGCGATTTCGCTGTTGTTAGTTGGACACAAGCGTTTGCCGCAAACACAATACAAGGGCAATACATTGTCAACGCGTCGCCCCAATTCATTGACATTTCGAGTTTCCACCTAGACGACACCGCGCTGGCGAACCCGAAGTGGCGGAAGGTATTGGCGCGTCTGCCTGAGGGGTTTCTCGACAATTCCCGGTATGTGCGCCACGAAGATCATGACGACGGGTGGCGGTTCGTCGTAAGGTCGGATTACGTTGAGTGTCGGGCGTGTCGAGACCGTGCCCTAGCGGCAGTCGATGTGGGCTATGACCTAGACGGGCAAGGGCGGTTTCTCGGAGCGCGGCTCCTTAGGGTCGAACTTAACGAAACGCTGTTCCCCGATGACGACGCTACTAAACAGGGTCGGACGACGCTCTCCGTGAAGGACGGCAGCGTGCTTGCGGGAACGATTGCTGGCGGCACGCTGCGCTTCAAGTCGTCGTTCGGAACGATCAGGGTCAGCGCGGACGAAGTGGTGAGCTTTGCGGACGGCAAGCTGCAACTCAAGGACGGCACGGTGCTTTACGGAGCGTTTGCGGGCGGTGAGATAGAGGTGGAAACGAGCGTCGGTAAGCTGGAGGTGGACGGCAAGGAGATCGCGGGGATTGAACAAGGTGCCGCTGTTGGCGGTGCGTTCACCAGCGGTAGCAAGCAAGCTGTGCCGGATGCGACCTCAAGAGAGTTAGAAGGGTCTTCAGCGCCAGATGAGCTTTCGTCTCCCGGTAAGCTTACTGGATCAGAGGCGGACAACACCATCACGAGAAGAACGATATCCACACAGGCGGGATCCGCCGAGGCGCGAGTCTCGAAGGCGAATATAACGCCTAGCACCGTCGATGGCACACGGGATAGAGGCGAATCTCCAAGCCCAGTAGTCAGTCGAACACATGCGGCAGAAGAGAGTCACCGCTCATCAACCACGGTTCCGAAGTTTAATAACTTCAATCTGGATAACCGCGATGAAAGCCGTCCACCGGTAACCGAGGCAGCCAAAGGAAGCTTGTTGGCGGATGCGAGCTTTTCAGTTGGCGCCTGTCAGCCTCGTTGGCTTACGCTATGGTCTGGTGCGGATAAAGACCTCAGCGCTTGCCTAGGGCAGCGCTACTATGTGGTCGCATGGGTACCGCCGGAGTTAACTTTTGACAAGCATTCCGATATCCAAGAAGTGATGCGCAAGGCGTATTCTTACGCCGACCGAGAGTGTGCAAATAAACGAGAAAGGGCCCAGGTATACGTTATCCACGAGCGAGAAGACGTAAATTGGAAGAGGTCGTTGAGTCGCGATGATCTGGAGGATAACTCGATCGCGTGGGGTTGCGTCGATCGAGCAGGTGCCGTACAGGTCTATTTTAATGCGCAAGCAGAACACTTCGCCGAAGAAACGGTACGGCATAATCAAAGAGCCCGGTTGCTCGGATTTCTACGGGAGACTGGTGCGGAAGCTGTTCCATCACTGGACGCATTCACGGCGAACCCATATCCTTACGAAGGGAACGTCGTGCTTCTGGAATCAATCTTTTCGCAAATGCTGTCGCGGTCTGAAGCGATGTTCGGCGAGTCCGTGATCTTCGGTGTTTTGAAAGACCCGTTTCTGGTTTCCAGTGTGCCGGTGACGCGATTCTCCGCGCAGACGGAAGTATTGCTCGCTGCGCGCGTTGTAGGGACGAAGGTGTGGACTACTCCAGCTGGGGCGGACGCTCAGTTGGCTCACGTGCAATACATAGACGCCTTCGAGGGTGTTTACTCTCCTGAGGATCTGCGATGGGCACTTCAGAACAAGGACGGACCAGCGGAGCTGGCAGAGCAGGAGCCGCTACCGGATCTACCCAGTACGCTGCGATGTTCGGCTCGCCCGAATCGGGGCAATCCTTGCCAGTTCGGGCAAAGTCAATGAGACTGCGGGGGTTTTCTTGTCTACCTCGATGCCTCAGAAGGCGGCCCTTTTTCGACCCTTCTGCTGAAATATCCAGGCGAGTAGCCACTGCAGAGTCTCAGTAGACGTTGAAGCGTGGGTCGATTAGAGCCGGTATCTTTGGGACGGTGGCGCCGAGCGTCCCTTGAACTGCGAGGTGAACGCGCCTTCCGCGCCCGCTCAACCCGGCGTGCTTGCTTCGGGG
>JBJYXA010000241.1:0-1663 GCA_046259705.1 Caldilineaceae bacterium | reverse complement strand
GGTCAGGAAGCGGCCCTTCGGCGGTCGGACCCCGCTCGGCAGGTGTCGGCCAACAACGGACATCGCGTTGACCGTGTGGGATCGATGGTTTACGAATCCTTCTGACCGGGCGGCACGCGGTCGAGTCGACGGCCAAGAAGGGCCACCACGCGCTTCGTTCGCAATGCGTTGCTCTAAAGCGCAAAGTTTTCTGTTGCTCGACGGCGGCGTTGGCCTGGGACGACAGTAGGCTACGAGTCGTGCTCAGACCGGTTGAGCTGTACGGCCCGATATACGGGTGCATGCCGACGTAAATCGCATAACAGCGAGGGGTCGACCTCGCTTCTCCACCGCATTCTCTTAGCTTGAGTTCCGACATCATCACCCTTCTCGTTACAACAACCACGTTCCCTGCATGGCGCCAAAGGCGTCCACAAAAAACCCTTCAGTTGATTTCGATCAACCGAAACCCGGAAGAAACCTCAAAAAACTCTACGCTGGATAGGGTAATGTTCTAGGTAGCGGTTGCCGTGGTTACAACTACGAAGACCGCAACAGCGGGGGGTAAACCGGGCCAGCATTGAGCGTGTCCGACGCGGAGGGAGAGTGTCGTGTGTCATTCTGGCCCATTAGCTACTGTCGCGGAGTGGAGACAAGCCATGAATGTGAAATTACTAACCGCCGTAGCCCTTGGTCTCTTGGTGGGGCTACCTATATCGTCTGCGGTTGCAGCCAAAGATTACGCCAACCGGCTCGTCAGCAATGATCAAAACCCTCGGGGATTGTCCTACAGCGAGTGGGCTGCAAGATGGTGGACTTGGGCGGTAACGGCACCTGCAGAGAACCATCCCCTCCTCAACGACGACGAAACCAGCGCGGATGATTATTGTGGGGTCAATCAGCCAGGGGAGCGGAACGTATTCTTCCTAGGAGGCACTTTCTTCGGGTCCGGTCCCGAAGAGCCTGTGGTCCGCACTTGCGAGATCAAGTCTGGCACTGCGTTGTTTTTCCCGCTCGTTAACCGTGCCTACTTCGCTTTTATCGAAGATGGAGAGACCGAGGAGGAGGCCCGCGCCCAAGTTGTGTGCGACGCCATACCCGAACTCTTCCTACAAATTAACGATAACGTGCTGGATCTTGATCCAACTGAGCTTTTTGAGGAGTCGGTCGTCTTTGAGGTGGTCGTGCCAGACGACTCTTTTCTGGGTCAATTGGGTCTAGGCGGACAGGTACTATATCCGAGCGTAGACGAGGGGCACTACGCTTTCCTCCGACCATTTTGGACGCCCGGTGAGTACACGGTCATCTTCGAGGGGGACGATGGCTGCGGAAATGTTCAGCGGGTCACATACAATCTCATCGTCACGCCTGGGAAGTCAGGTAAAGATGATTGATTGTTATTCGTAAAGCGACGCAATCGTTGAAGGGGCGGTTTTCCGCCCCCTCCTCCATTTCCCGGAGGTTATGATACACATCGATTCTATGAATACTCTGCGTCAAGCTACGACAGGCTACGATTGAAATTTACCGTCCGCAATCGGTTCTTCCCAACCCTTCGCGGCACGGGACACCCCGTGCTATGTTTAAGTTTTCTGACGCCCTCCATAAGCAATTGGTGCAGGACTGCTCTGGGTCGTGTGCTGCCTCTGGACGTACGTCGAGGCAGCGGCCGCAGCCAGTCACA
>JBJYXA010000240.1:0-18095 GCA_046259705.1 Caldilineaceae bacterium | reverse complement strand
CCTCTACGGCAGACATCTCCGCGGTTGATTCCGACGCAGCCGGCGCCTTGGCGTCGGCATGGGCTTCTGCGATGGGTGCGGCTACTGGTGCGATACAGCCGCTAAAAATGAATAGCAAGACGACCGTGATCGCAAGGTGGTTTCTCAATTGCCGGAACTCCATTTTGTCCTCCTTCTACATGAAACCTATGCGAGTGACGGGTATGTCCTTCGGCAACGTAGGGTGTCGCGCGGACATCACTCTGCCCAGTGAAGCAGAGATAGCGATCAGAAACCGTTCGCGAGAGGTGCGTAGGGGAGGAATATCGAAAGAGAAAGCGTTTCTAAAGCGTTCGCGCCAGAGCGAGGGAAATCGACTGCACCGGTTCGGACAGCAAGAATGTGTTTCGCAATTCGTCATCATCGAGGTCTGACGTTATTTGCTCGACGATTCTCTGCGCTTTGCCATATTGCGCCGAGGCATCCTCGGTCCGACCCAAACTTTCGTACCACTGTCCAAGCGCGAAGGCTAGAGGTCGAGAAAGTGACGGGTCATGAAGTGATTCAGCCAGTGATGAAGCGCGTTTGAGTTCCGCGCCAGCGCCTTCAGTGTTTCCTAGTTTCATCAGAATCTTGCCACGCAATGCGGTGCCTTGTGCCACGTATTTCCGGGAAGAAGTGGCCAGGGCCTCGTCAAGCGCCTCGTCGACGTAGCGCAGGGCCTGCGTGGGATCGCCTATAGCATAGGCATGTGCAGCCAATTCCAGCAGCAGTTTCATGCGCCAACGCCATTTGTGTGCGCCGACTCCCTCCCGTTCTACGCGTGTGAGCGTGGGCTCGAAAATAGCCAGCGCTCGCGCTGGCTGGCTAGACGCGAGATAGTCTGATCCGAGATTGACCAGAGCACTGATTTCCACGTTAGCGATACCTGACGCACGTCCAATCTCGATGCTTGCTTGGTTGTACGCGACCGCATCGGAGATACTGCCCAGCTCGTGGTGAAACCATCCTAGTGTGTTAGACATCCGTGCTTGGATATACGCATTGCCCCGCTCTTCTGCCTCCGCCATCACCTGACGAGCCAAGGCGAACGCGTCGCTGTATCTCCCCGCACTCCAAAGACCCTGACACTGAAAGGCCAGCATGCGAAGTTCGTTGATGCCGTCTCCCACCTCTTGTGCGGCGGTCACACCTTCCCGGGTATATTCCATCGTAAGGTCAGTTCTCGCCTGGAGAGAAGCTTGCAGGCAAAGAAAGGAGAGCGCCTGGACGGTGGCATACCTGTCTCCGGCCTGCCGGCTAATCTCCAGCGCCTCTTTGAGTTTGCGACCCGCATCCGTCAGGTTACGCCGCACCTGGTCGACTGCTCCCAGCATGGTGAGCGCCAACGCCTGAATTGACAGATCTCCCGTCTGATCAAAGAGCGCCATCGCCTCCTGGGCATACTCTTCGACTAAGGACGCATTGCCTTCCGAGAACGTCAACCAGTTCGTGTACGCCAGTTCGTACAGGCTCACCCCTTCCATTTGCCGCAAGCCGGCATCGTGGGCAAGACGATACATGATTTCAAGATTGGCAATTGCTTCATCGAGTTGAGTCAGTGATCGATAGGCCAGTGCGCGCCCTTTGTATAATGGAAGGAGTTGAGCTTCGTCGAGGGAAGGAGTGACATGTTGACTCGCCTGCAAGGCTCGCGCATATAGCGACAGCGCCTCTTGATTGGCGTGCATGCAACGTGCGGTCTCGGCCGCCCGCTGATAATAGGATATTGCCTGCCGCAGCATTCCGCCCCGCTCATAGTGAACTGCGATCTGACCGCTCATTTGGTCAAGTGCGCTTGCATGTACAGATTCCAGGGCAAGCGCTACTCGACGATGGAGCAAGCGCCGGCGACTTTTGCTTATCTGCGTATAGACCACCCCGCGGATCATGTCATGGCTGAAATCGTAGGCATCTTCCCCCTGCTCGCGGATGATACGCCGGTTCCACAACTCGTCAAGGCCATTCACCAGCTCCTCTTCCAGCAAATTGCCCTGAGGCGCGCTCGCGTGCGCCAGAACATCGTACGTAAAGGAGCGACCGATCGTAGCGGCCAGTTCGGTCAGTGCCCGCGCTCGCGCCGAAAGGCGTTCCAGGCGAGAACGAATTACGGCGTGGACACTGGCTGGCAGTTCAGCCGTACGAAGATAGCCGGCCTTACGCGCGATGCCAACGGATGAACCTGAGATGGAGTCTTCTTTCAAATCCTCATTGCGCACAGATTCAGGTCCGAACTGGGCGCGCACTACCTCTTCTACAAAGAGAGGATTGCCTTCAGTATGTACATAGAGTTCACTAGCAAGCTCTGAATCGAGTTCGCGACCGAGTACCTGGGCCGCAAGTTGTGCAGTCTCATCTGAACTCAACGGTCGAAGTTCGATTTCAGTCACCTGTTCTGTGCGGCGAAGGTCGGCGACGACCGATCGCAATGGATGCTCCTCGGCCAAATCCTCGGTGCGCGCTGTACCGAGAATCAGTAATGGATGGCGCGAACTGAGCCGCATCAGATAATGAACCCATTCAAGCGACTCGCGATCACACCACTGCAGATCGTCTATGGCGAGCAGCAGCGGTTGGCCACAAGCCATTACGACCCGCGCTAACGCCTTGAACAATCGCAACCGTTGTCCACTCTCGGTTATTGGCCTGGGTCTTGGCAGTTCCGGACGCTCGACCAGAAGCCCCGGCAAGATCCGCGCCACCTCCGTCAACCACACATCGTCCAAAGCCGGCAACACATCAAGAAAGAAATCTGCACGCAGCAAATCGGCAACCGGTGCATAGGTGAGTTGGCCCTCAACCGGGAAGCAACGCGTTCGGGCGGTTGCGATTTCCTGTCTCTCTGCCCATGCGAGCATTTCTTCGACCAGCCGTGTCTTTCCGATACCGGCGTCTCCAGTAACAGAAACAAAGTGGACGTGTCCTGCGCCTTCCCTAGACGTTGTCTTTTGCCAGGCTGCCTGCATCGTCTCCCACGCTGAACCACGCCCAATTAGGCGCCCCTCGCCAACCAGCGTCTGCTGCGACGGCGACTGTGGCGGCGTGGATGCACTATCCGCATTTACCAAGCGTTCATATATTTCACGCGTGGCAGGACTAGGATCTGCATCTAGTTCGCTCTTGAGCGTGGTGACACAGGTATGATAAACACGCAACGCCAGCGCGCGTTCACCATTCAGAGTGTGAAGGCGCATGAGATAGCGATAGGTTGTTTCATGGAGCGGATCGTGGCTTAGCAAGCGCTGAGCGTAACCGATGGCCAAGCGATAATCGCGGTTGCCCTCCAGCAGCCGGATCAGCCGTTCCAACTGCCTGAGGTAGAGCTGTGACAACCATTCTCGTTCTGGTACGATCCAGTCATCATAACAACCGGGTAGCAAGTCGCCCGTGTAGAGCAACACCGCTTCTTCCAGTGCGGTTTGTAGGTTCGTCGTATCGCCACTCTGGTCAACATCCTCTATCCGTTTGATGGCGGCCTCAAATTCGGCAACGTCGAGGTGGAAGGGGCTATCGCAGCGCCACTGGAGTCCCTGACCCTTGACGACAAGAAAGCGGTCCACGTCCGGCAGTGCGCGACGAAGATAGTGCAATTCGCGGCGCAGATTAGTACGAGCCTGGACTTCAGTAGAGTCGGGCCATAGCAGATAAGCGAGACGCCTGCGTTGCACCAAGACGTCCCGATGTAAGAGGAGATAGGCAAGCAGTGAACGCATGGATGCGCTCTTAACGTTGGCAATGTGCTTGCCGTCGTATGTCAACTGGAAATTATCAAACAGGCGGATTGCGAGCAGAGAGCTCATGTCGACCTCAATCGGGCGGTGTGCAAACACCACCATCGATACAACTGCTGTTGCATAACAAGCGTCTGCCACCCATTGTGAGCACGACTAGATAGGACACTTCAACGAATGCCGAAACGTGGGAGAAAACATCCTGCTTTCGCCGAGTTCGCGCAGGAGCGATTATGCTGATACCGGACATAAACGAGGCGAAGGGAGCGGAGTAACCGGTCTGCGGCGGGCGAAACCCTAACATTTTATAGCACGTTGCGCAAACAGGTCCAGCCAGCCAAGCGGATCTCTGGGCAAGCGTGTGGCCCGTTATGCTGACCATCAGCTGTACGCAGGTTACACTCGACTTCTTCGCCAATTCCATCATGGCCGGCGCAAGGTGCGGTCTCCGGCTAGAAGAGGAACTCCTCTGCGCCGGTCATGGCTGGGTACTGGTCATCACCTCCGTACTTGCTAAGGGGCCGATACCGGTCACAACCGTGGTATCAGTCACGGGAGATCCGCTTGGGCTAAAAGCATACAGCCCATTGGTGCTCTTCATCTGCCCGAACGCTTCAGGAAGGCCGGCGGCTACATAGAGTGTGTCACCACTCACCCACAGGGGAGCGCCGATCGCGCCTGGAAGCTTTGCGTGCCATAGGATTTTGCCGTCGCCGGCACGGTAGGCCTGGACGACGCCGTTGAGAGAGTCGACAAAATAGACATCATTGGCGAGGAAGCCGGCCGAGGAGCTGTTGGCCGGCTGGATTTTGTCCTGGAACCACTCGGAAGCGCCGGTAGCCGCGTCAAGGGCCCTCACGGTGAGCGGATACTCTTCGGGCGGCTGGCCATCTGCATACGCATTGTTGCTCCACAAATAGATTTTGCCGTCGGCCACCGAAGCCTCGCCGCGGATGCCGCCCCCAACACCTCCATAGCCAACATAGGTGGACCATACGTGTTCGCCGGTTTCGCGGTCAAAAACTGAATAGAAGCCGCTCTTTTGACCGGCGCCGACCAGGTGCCGTGTTTGGCCGTCGATGGTTGCGTCGAAGAGTTGCGGGCCGCCGCCGAAGTCATAATCGGGACCGACTGGCGCCGAAAGCGTCCATACATCGTCAGGCGTAACCTGGTAGTTCCAGAGGATCTCCCCAGTCTTCGCGTTCACGGCTACGATCGAGTCGGAGAGGGAAGTGGCATTGCCCGTGTAGTTGTTGCCCGTTGTAAAGAAGAGCGCATTCATCTGCGGGTCGAGCGCAAATGAGCTCCAGACCGCCACACCGGTGTGCGGCGCCTCCACCAAGGGGCGTTTCCAAGCCACACTGCCATCCTGGGCATTGAGGGCGACAACGCCTCCTTGGAACGTCGGCGTGATCCCTTCGGTCTGCGCAAGTACTTCTTCGACGGAGGAGAGTCCGATGTAGACCATGCCATCGTAATAGCGCATTTGGCCGACGTTACCGGCATATTGATCGTCGCTGATGCTTGTCTCCCAGAGCACGTCGCCGGTTTCCGGATCAATTGCGTAGGCCGACCCTTCCACGCTGGCCTCGTAGAGCTTGCCTTCGCCGAAGTCGCCGGTACCGGCAAAGCCATACCAGGGCCACCCGGTCTGCACGTTTTGCTCGACCTGCTGTTTCCAGAGTTCGCGGCCGCTTTGCGGATCGATGGCGTACACCATGCCATCCCAATCCGCCACGTAGATCCGGCCGTCGCCCAGCAGCGCCCGGTGCGAGATCATCCCATCGGTGGGTGCAAACCAGGTCACGTTCAGCTGATCCACATCACTGCTGCTGATCCCCGGGCTCCTATTCACGCGCTCGTTGTAGAGCAGGCTCTGCTGCGCCATGGCAGCGGAGTCCGTGGTCATCTGCGTGGCGGCGTCCGGCTGTGCCGCCGTCGCTTCCGGTTGGATTGGCACGCAGGCGCTGACGCCGATCGCTACGATCATCCAAAACAAGTACAAACGCTTCATGGGTACGCCTCTCTTCCTGAAGCTGCTCGAAGTCCGTCAGGACACTAGGACAGCGGGCCTGCGACCTGCGCGGGATTGTCAGCGGGTTCTTCGACGAAGATCTTTCGGCGCGAGAGCGATACCTGGCAAGCGACGGGCCGTGCTTACACCCAATCCGATGCGGTGCGGTATCAGAGCGTAGGAGACGGAAGGGGGTGAATATTGCGAAAGTCTGCCCTACTACGCCGGACATGTCAACCGTAATTTCGCGATACGGGTTGAGTTCCATCACGAAGCGCAGGAACCAAGGCGGTGCTTTACGCAGACATTGGCTGCCGGTTCGGACCGGCGGGGATTGCGCTACCACTGCACATATCGCGTGGCTTTCAGGTCTTGTGCACCAAACGGCAAGTTTGCTGAATCAGGGATTCCTCTTGATCTCCCACCCGTCTTCCCAGCGGGAAATGGTGAAATCCTCTACATTGCCACGGATCATCTTGACGTCTTCTAGCCTCTCAGTAGTCCCGTCGGCGAGAACTAGTAGCTTGCCTGCAAAATCAAGCTCGTCACTGCCGGCCAAACCCAACCGCCCTCCTATGTTGCATAGGATGGCCGCCTTACCTCCGCGTTCATAGGGTTCACTCGCATTCTGCATCTCGAATGTGACGTCAATCTCCGAAGCAGTCCAATCGGAACAACTGAACAACTCCACACGGGCTTGATCGATATCCGCTCCGTTATGATTCCACAGAAGCCGCCAGATGGACCAAGAGCTGCTCACTCCTTCTACGCAATCCACCGCCAGCAGCGATGCCCCACAACCTAACGTCCACGTTTCTGAAGATGGCTCCTGCATTGGTGGCCAGTTGTGCGTGGCTCTTGCAATGTTACTGGTCCACTTGAGCTTATGACCGTAGGTTGTCAAGCTGGCCACTCGTTCAAAAACCGCAAGCCCGAATTTATCAGCGGTACGCGGATCTACGGGCATTGTCTCCTCCATCTATCAGGATTCGGTTAGTCATCAAATAGCGTTTAGCTGCCTGATGTCCTGATCGATCTGTCGCTGCAACGTGGCAATGGCCGACTGGTACCCCTGCAACCGCTCTGCTGCCGACACGATGTTTCCTTGATAGATACCGCCTATGCGAAGATAGGTCTCTGTCGTCGACGGAGCTGGCTCGACGCCCAACTCAGTCCTTAGAATTTCCTTGCAGCGTGCATACTGTGCGATGGCGGCGGCGCGGTCACCGGCGAGACTGTAGAGTTCCATTAGTCGTCGATGGGCACGTTCGCGTGTGGGATCGTATGCGATTACCTGCAGACAGTAGCGTATGCCGGCTTCGCTATAGTCACGCGCCAAGCAGTAATCGATCAGTTTGTCCAATAGCGCGAGATACTGGAACTGCAGCCGATGACGCTCGTGGACGCACCAGTCCTGATACCAGCCTTCCAACAAGTCACCTTGGTAAAGCTCAACGGCCGAGCGTGACCTCTCTGCCTGCACGTCGTCCATCGAGTCGCCCGCTAGCCCTTCCACGGCCGCATACGCCTGCTCGAGTTCCGTGACATCGAGGGATATCTGGGTGCCCTCAGCGAATCGGATCCAGTCCTGATCCACGTTGAGCACCAGATCAGGATCCATGGCGCAATCGTTGCGAATAAGCTGGCGCAACCGCCAGAGCACCTTGCGAAGATTACGTCGGGACTGCTCGGGCCTCGCGTCCTGCCAGAGTAGCTCGGCCAGGACCTCTCGCGAATGCACATGCGTGCGGAATAGCAGCAAGTAACAAAGAAGTTCCTGTACTTTGCTGCCGCGTACAGCCACGGGTTCCGACCCTGCTTTGATAGTAAGATGTTGAAATAACGATATATGGAGCATGTCCACCTACTGTCTTCTCCCTTCGACGCACTCCGCGAAAGCGCTGGACCTGTGCAATATCTGGAGCACGTCACCGCCGCTACAATTCGTGTTCCCTATCTTCGTCGCGCCATTCCCTGTGTGCGGGGAGCGTGTTGACGCACAGGGCGAGAAAGATGAAGACCAACAGTAGACTAAGCAACAGCACTTCGTTTGACATCGCCTATTTGCTCCTTCCACCCCAATCATGCCTACCACATTGTCTCAGCTAGCCGGCTCCACTTCTTGTTGATGTTGTATCTGGATTCGTTCACCAGTGCTTACAAGAAGACGGCCGAGCCAGACGCACAGGCGACCGAGCTGCATCCTAGAATGTGCACGATCCGACTTGACGTCTTCGTTCCGCTGCGCCCTGCGCGCCTGTCGTTCGCAATAGATCCTCATCACCCCGTAGTCAAACGGATAGCCGATCATAGGTACCTCCAGAGTTCTACGTCCTACCGCATGCTGAGACGGACAAAGATGTCCGGTATCTTTCCTACGATTGACATGTCCTGATTTCCATGCATAGTTATGAAAGGATCGGTTTGCCCGTCGAGAACTCATCCACGCTCCCAGTTACCTGAACCTATGAACGGGCCAAATCGCAAAATTTATTCAGTACTCAGTAGGATAGCTATCCTTACGCGGGAAAGATCGGCAATCTTTGCCGAGTTTGTGCCGAATATGGGCCGAATAGTCTAGAGGATACGCAGTGACACAATCGTCCGAGGATTTTGCGCGATTGCTGACCGAAGGCATTTATCGCATCCGGAAACTAGAAGGCAAGCCGATTCGGGTTATCCAAGACGAGCTTGGCTATCTGCTGGGAAGAGAGGGCGGTTCTGCCGTTGAGCATTGGCGCAAAGGACGTTTGCCGCCAAATCTAACCGATGTGGAACAACTTGCGCGGGCACTCGTGCAGCGGGGCAAACTCGAACGCGAATGGCTGGACGCTTTTCTGCGCAGTGCCGGGCATCCGGCGCCGGAATCTCTCGATGCTGAACTTGTCTCCAAGGAGCAAGCTGCAGCCAGGCGGCCTCAGACCCGTCTTCCAGTCTCGGCATCGCCCCTGGTCGGACGGCTGCAAGAGCTGTCGAGCCTGTCCACCTTGTTGAAGGAGCCGGCATGCAGGCTGATTACGCTGCTTGGGCCGGGCGGTATTGGCAAGACCTCTCTGGCGCTTCATTTGGCCGACGACAATGCAGCCGCCTTTGCGGATGGCGTTTCCTATATCTCGTTAGTGGAGACTACAGATCCTGCCTCATTTGTACCCGCAATGGCGAAAGGCCTCGGCATCACCGTTTCCGCAAGTGATGATGGAATCGATCAGGTCCTCGAATATCTGCGTCAAAAAGAAATGCTGATCGTTCTAGACAATTTCGATCAAGTGGTGCCAGAGGCGAGCTTCTTGGAGGACGTTCTCGCTAGGGCTCCAAGGGTGACCTTACTCGTAACATCCCGTGAGAAACTTGGGTTGCAAAGAGAATGGGCTTTCGATCTGGGCGGACTCGAAACGCCGCCTAGGGGAAGCATTTCAACGGAACAGATCAGGCAATACAGCGCGGTTACGCTATTTCTGCAGTGCGCGCGCCATGCATCACCAACATTTGCAGCAAATGCAGAAGAGTATGTGGCTATCGCCCGTATCTGTCGAATCGTACAGGGCATGCCTCTGGCCATTGAGTTGGCCGCCTCGTGGGTTCGTGTCCTCTCTTGTTCCCATATTGCAGAAGAACTTGTGCGCGACCTGGGTTTTCTGAGCTCCAATTTGAGCAACATGCCAGCACGCCACTGGTCGCTGGGATCGGTCTTTGAGCAGTCGTGGAGATTGCTTACGCCGGAGGAGCAGAAGCTCCTGGCTCGACTGTCTGTTTTCCGCGGCAGCTTTACGCGCCAAGCGGCAGAAGCGGTGGCTGAGGCATCTATGCCCCTCCTAGCGGCGCTGATTGACAAGTCGCTTGTTCGCCATATCCCACCTAGCAGTTATGAGCTGCACCAGTACGTTCGCCAATTCGCCACGACCAAACTAGCACAATTGGGAGAGCTCGAATCAACACAAAAGCGGCATATCGCCTTTGTATTTCGACAGGCGAAAGACGAGCTCCGCCAGCTCAATGCAGCAGGATTTCACGGCCATTCTGACTCCAGGCCCAATCAGAGTGAGCCAGATCGAGAAAAGTACGATGCCATTTCCCGGAGAAGTGGCCTGCGAGTATTGATGCTTAGTCCGGAATACGAGCCCAACGCCGGCGGCGGTCTTGTTGCCCATGTTTCGGGACTGTTGACCGCGTTTGCAGATGCCGTGCCGGATCATTCGCTATCCATTGATCTATTGACGCCGCAACCTGTTGGAGGAGCTTCATGGGAGGAACTCAGCCCGGTCGTGCGGATTCATCGGGTCGATGCGCCCGCATTGATGCATTCTCCAGCCGAGAACCATATAGCCAGCAACCGACGCCTCATCGAATATGCTCACCGAGTGGCCGAACATCAATCGTTCCAACTGATTCATATCCATGATGGGTCGACCGGTCTGGCCGGCATCAGTTTGGCACAGGACTGGAATGTTCCTTTGCTTGCCACGCTGCACAGCATCCAACGAAATCTCGATCCAGACTTGAGGATCGTTCAGCGTGGCGATCAAAGACAGATCGATAATCTTGAGAAAGCCATAGGCGAGAAAGCTTCGAGGTTTATCGTCTGTAGTCGCTTCATGCGCCAAGAACTCCATGACCGTCTTGATGTGCCATTACGCAAAATCGCTGTGATTCCCAATGGCGTAGAATTGATGGAAGAATGCCCACCCGGCCAGCTACAGAGGCTGCGCCAGAAATACGCCCCGTCGGGCGAGCGATTGCTACTTTACGTCGGTCCCATTCGCTATAACAAGGGACTGCTCGTTCTACTTCGCGCCCTGCCACTTATTCTGGCCAGTCACCCAAATACTCGTCTTCTGATAGTGGGTGAACACGGCGACGCGCTTCGCCCCCTGGTCTACGAGATGAATATCGAGCACTCGGTTGAATTTCTGGGCTATGTCTCGAACCATGTGCGAACCTGCTTGTACCAGGTGGTGGATGCCACTGTCATTCCAAGTTTGTACGAGCCGTTTGGCATTGTCGCTTTGGAGGCCATGGCAGTGAGGTGCAGCGTGATCGCCAGTGCCGTCGGTGGCTTGGGTGAAGTGGTAAGGCACATGGAGACGGGGCTCAATGCCCGTCCCGGTGACCCCGAGAGCATTGCATGGGCAGTGAATGAGTTGCTCGCAGACCCTGTGACCGCACAGGCTCTGCGCGTACGCGCTCTCCAGGAAATACAAACCAACTATCGTTGGGAAACAATTGCGTCACGAACAGCCAAGGTATACAGTGCGCTGCTAAACCAAGGATCCCCGTCTATCTAATGAGTCGAGCAGTGGATCAGATACTTGTCGAAGCGCCAATCGGTTTCTCACTCCGGTAAACGCGCGCACAGGCTCGGGCCTGCCCGGCGTGCGGCGGGTGCAATTCCTCAACGACGCACTGGCCTGTTTTGCCATTGCAACTGCCCTGTCTAGCTCGTGATCGCGTTCGTATAGCTCAGCCAGATTCTGAAGTGAGCGCGCCGTATCTGGTTGCGCCCTGGCCTTGATCTTGGCTGACGCCGGCCGGAATGAAGACGCAATGATGGCATTTGGGTATTTGGCGCTATCCTATCCCAGCAACAGTGAAATGAAACCGCTGCTTAAGCAGTGGCTCGCACCCGTGATCGGCCAGACGTCTCCGGACCAGGTCAACGAGGCCCTGGCACGTTACCGAAACACCGACGGTTGGGTGTTCGTGTGGATCACCTTGTGCGCCGTTATTGCCACACTGGCCGCGCAGGCATGTGCCAGCGAGGCTCCAGTGGTGCGGGTTGCCTCATGCCTCTTGCGCGCTCACTGCCCGGATATAGCGTTCGGCGGAACGGCGAACGGCGGCCTTTCCGTCGTGCGCCACCACCCGATCCCACCACGCCCCGTACAGCCGATCAAACGCGTAGGGCTCCACGGCTCCCACAACCCGCTGCACCTGAGCGGCGGACAGCGGGATCAAGTTGGGATAGCTGTACATGAAGCTGACATAGCGCCGGTCGGAGACGACGGTGAGGATGTCGCCTACCAGCAACACGCCGCGCCCTTCCGCGCCGTCCGGCCAGTGCGCAACCGTACCGCCGGCAAAATGGCCGCCACAGCGGATGAGTGTCAGCCCGCCGAAAAGGGGTTGCGTCTCGTCCTGCCAAAACTCAATTGCTGCATCCGGTCGCATCACGTGCTCACGGTCGTCGGCGTGCAGATAGATAGGCGCGTCAAAGGCCCGGCTCCACTCCACCATCGAGGAGTAATAATGCGGGTGAGAGATGGCGATGGCGGCGACGCCGCCCAACTCGCGCACCGCGGCGACTGTTGCATCGTCGATCAGGCTGATACAATCCCAGAGAAGGTTGCCCTCTGGAGTTTGGATCAGCAGGGCTCTTTGGCCGATGGCAAAGGCGGGATGGGTACCGATGCCCGTGAGTCCGGCTTCTTTGCGCTTGATCACGTTGTGATGGTCCGCCTGGAGCGCTTCCAACGTCGTCCACTGCTGGCCGCCCCAACCCACGTACTGGCGCTCATCTTCGCAGATGGAACAATGGGAAGGGGCAACGTCGGTGGCGGCATACTGGGTGCCGCAGGTCACACAGATGAAATTTGGCATAGGTCAAGTCTCCAGGCAGTTGGGGGGACGAACGGGATAGGCGTCGTTGTGTAGATACGGCGGGCGTGACGCCGCTCCCCAAGGTTAGTCTGGCTGGCTGTGTTTCAAATAGCCGCTTCGAAGGTAGTGTATCGAATTCGCTGGAAACAGGAAATAGGCATTGAACAGCGCAACCTAACGACAGGCACTATGGACAAGCTCATTTTCACCCGCCATGGCGAAAGCGAAGCCAACGTCACTGCAACCATCTCCAACCGCGACCTGCCGCATGCATTGACCTATACGGGCAGATTGCAGGCGACAGAAATGGCTCACGTCCTGGCGCCGTGGGGCGTACAACGGATCTACTCGAGCCCTATCCTACGCGCTCGAGAAACGGCGCAGATCGTCGCCGACGTTTGCGGATTGGAGGTAACGCTGGTTGATGCGCTGCGCGAGTTTGACTGCGGCGTCATGGAGGGACGAGCGGACGACGAAGCGTGGGCGGCGAACCGGCAGGCCATGGTAGCTTGGGAGAACGGCGACTACGACTATCGGATTGCGGGTGGCGAGAGTTTCCAGGACATGCGCGCCAGGTTTGTCCCTTTTGTCAACCAGCTGCTTACCGAGCGAGGGGAGGGCAACATTCTGCTGGTGAGTCACGGCGCGGTCCTGCACATGATGCTTCCCGAAGTTCTGTCCAATGTTGACTACGCTTTTTCCAAGCGGCATCCACTGCGAAACTGCGCCCGTGTTATCGCTCGCCGACACAAGGATGTACTGATCTGCGAAGAATGGGATGGACACGCGGGAGAGTTGGCAGCAGCACCATAAAACTTGTTCCCGCACATGACACATTTCGTCTGACCAGCACCCAACGAAAGCTGTGCATTTGCACGATGGGAAAAGAACACAAGAAAGCGGCGCAGACGGTAAACAGCCCCGAAAACTGGTCCAATGAAAATGGGAGAGAATCTCGAGAGCTAGTTGTATTTGCTCTGGACGAGGTGGATGTCGTCCCTGGTCCAGTTGTGTGACCTACGAGACCTTTGGCACAATGATAGGTGACATTGAAATCGATCTGGATACGTTCGACTAACAGTTCGTGGAAATGTCACCGCACAAAGCATTGAGTACCGGTACTCGCTAACAAATCCAGTGGAGGGCTCTATGGACAGTATCTACTTGCGCTGGTGGGGTTGCGGCGCATTCGACATTTTGTTTGGCGACATCAACATTGCCATTGATCCCTATCTGTTTGGAGACAATCTGGAAAACGCCAAGCCGATCTACGATTACATCTTCATCAGCCACGAACACTTCGACCATTGCCACCCCGACACCCTGCGAAAGCTCTGTCAGGGAGATCGCTTCAAGAAGCTTTATGTCAATGTGGGCTGCTTGACGCCAAAAGAACCGATCAATGAAAGCTACAATGGAGCTTCCTTTGCGCGGGACTTACCCATCGACCAGCACATCCCCGCCGACAGAATCCAGGTCATCTACCCCAAGTACCGCACCGACAACGAGCGCTCATTCCCCGGCCCCTTTGAAGTAGACCTGGGTTCGGTGCATGTGGAAGCGGTGGAGAGCGGAGAGAACATCGATCCCATGCTGCCGACGTGCGGCTATCTTTTTACCCACAAAGCCAAAGAGGTTTCGATCTACCACATGGGCGATCTGCATGCGGTCTATCCGGCGCTGGAGAATCTACGCGGCCGGGTGGATTTTGTCGTCCACATGAAGCTGGGCTTCCAGGACTGGTCGATCTTGGATCCGTTCGTCGACTATGTGGAACCACGTTTCTTGATTCCCACTCACTACCGCACCGACCGCAAATCGGATCCCATTCCGGAAGGGCACTGGCCCCCCAATATTGATGACCCTGCCGCCTTTATCGAGGAGATCCGCGAGCAAATCGGCGACCGTACACGCATCCTGCCCTTTACCGCGGGCGTCCAGTATGAGGTGGAACTGCCTGCCAAACGTATTCACTGGCGCTGGCAGTGGGTCAACACGTGGACGACGCCACCGCCTTGGGCAGAGTGATTCCGCCGGGACACGTTTGAAGGATTACTTGGGGGTTTCTTGTTTTGATCATGTCCCAGGAAGCGCACAGCGTCCTGGAAGACATTGAACACAGGCGATACCGTGTCGGTCAAGATCAAGTCACCGACAACATCTGAGGCGTATGTGAATACCGCCGGAAAGGAATGCACAATGCGCGCACTTATCACTGGAGCAAATCGCGGCATCGGGCTGGAATATGTACAGCAACTGGCCGAGCGCGGCGACCGTGTCTTCGCTGCCTGTCGCCGGCCACAGGAAGCCGAAGCGCTGCAAGAACTGAAGTCGACATTCGGCGACTTGGTCACCATCACGGCGATGGAGGTGACCGATCCAGAGTCGATCGACGCATCCTACGACGATGTGCGCTCACAGACGAATGCGATCGACCTGCTGGTCAACAACGCCGCCGTCAACTTGAACGACGGAGGCTTTGGGAGTTTCGACCCGAAAGTCATGCAAACGGTCTTCACGGTCAACGCCATCGCCCCTCTCCTGGTCGCCGAGAGGTACGTCGATCTGCTGAGAGCGGGCGACAACCCGAAGATCGTGAATATCTCATCCGGCGCCGGTTCAATTGCCGGCCGGACGACGCTGGCGACCGGCTACGTCTACGGCGCGAGCAAGGCGGCGCTCAACTTCATCACTCGCAACCTTTCGCACGAAGTGAAGGGGGACGGCATCATCGTCATTGCCATGAGCCCGGGATGGGTACGCACCGACATGGGCGGGCCAAACGCCCAGATCGACGCGAACGAATCGATCGCCGGGATGCTGCGCGTGATCGACGGTCTGACGATGGACGATTCCGGTGAGTTTTTCCGCTACACGGGGGAGCACTTCGACTGGTAGCACCATCGCTATCCACCAATTGTGGCCAACGAAATTGCATCCGTTCAGGGCGCGAACGGATGACGTGTACGCAGGCCAGGGGGCGGGCTCAACAGCGGGCCTTGGATGACAAACGTCATCGACGAGCCAAGTAAGTCCATGTCAGAGCCCGTGAGACAGATCAAGAGCGGGAAATAACGAGGCTTACGGGCGATTGGAAGCTAACCGTAACCGTGGAGCCTAGTTCATTCGAAGGATAAGCTTCGGTGCGTATCTGCTCAGTTCCTTCCGCAGGTACGCATCAGAGGCGCATTGACAGATTCCATGCGCCTCTCGCCACATTCCGAACCCCAATAGCCGAGTCTAAATCGTTGCGTGGCCTACGGGTTCAGCCGGCAATTCCTCCACGGCATGTTTGTCGAGCTTCAGGTGGACTACGTCTTCCTCGATGAGCTCGATCTGATCGACAGGTACGACTACGTCACGCGCTCCCCAAAGATGGCCTTTGCGCAACACAATATGTGTGACCTTATCAGTGGTCGGATCCACCAGCAATTCATCGACTCTACCTATGCGACCATCGGTGGCATCCACATGCGCTCCTTTGCGAATAGCCTCCTCGCCTGGTTGCAGCGCTTCATGCTTTACGGGGATGGTTTCGTATTCTTCAGTCGCGTAGGGCATCCAGTAATACAAGTAGCCAGTACCCACTATTGCAGTATTCTTGACCTCCACAAAATGGGTCTCGATGAAATTCTGAGTTTCTTCAAACTGTTCTTTGGTGCAGCTCAAGTCAATCCTCTCCGGCGTCGTCTCCGTGACCCAATCCACTGGAACAATGCGCTCGCTGTTGGGATAGCTCGCATCCCTTACCACTATATGCGTTACCTCATTTGTTTTGGGCCGGACAACCAGACGGGTGGTTCGTCCACACCGACCATCAGTACACATGACTTCTGCGTTCAGTGGCACGTCCATCGTTGACTCCTCAATCCTCTACTTCGTCGCCTCTATTGTGCTGGGCGGCATCTTGCATCTTCGATAGGGGTGAGGCAGTTTCCGATTCGAATGATTGGACGGAACTGTCTTGCCCCGTTTGGTATCAAGAGTAGATCAGATTTGCCCGGCTATCCTTATCGCTAGGCCACGATTACCTTAAGCCGACCTTATCCGTGCCCGCACAATGTGTTATTGCTGCATTGGATAAGCGGCGCAATGTATCGAGGTCAGTGCTGCCTGGTTGCGCGTGGCTTGTGAAGTAAATGTAATCGTGACGAACAAGACGTTATGGCCCGAGAAGCCAGCCGAGGCATCGGCATTCCGTTCCGAGAAACGGGTCATTTTGGGAGTGCGTAGACATGAAACGTTGGGGATGGACGTATCGCCCATCGGGCAGTGACAAGAGTGCAAAGTGCCTGACAGATTGTTCCCCCTGTCAACGGCGCGTGGAGCTACTCAGATACACAAATTGTGCAGTGCTATCTCGCAAACCTGGTGACCGGCTGGTCCGCCGACGTCTACCAGCCGAGCAGTAGCGAGATCCTGCCAAGGCGCGAGGAGGTCGAAGACAAGGCGACTCAGCTGAAGAAACAGGAAAACCTAATGATCGCGCTTGACATGCGGAATCCAGTCGGGCAGACTCTACCGTAGTGTTTGCCCCGATCTATCCCCATTGCCCTGAAGATGTACAACCAGCAGCAAGCTTCGCGTGAAGCAGTGTAGGCAAAGGAAAAACGAAATGCTAACTACACGTTTTACTGAGTTAGTTGGGTGTAGTGTTCCCATACAACAGGCAGGAATGGGCTTCTACGCACACCCACCATTGGCACAGGCAGTAGCGGCGGCTGGCGGACTGGGAATGGTCTCAGTTTACGGCCCTTATGGCGGGCCACCGGAAAGCATCGCCTCACTGCTCGATACGGTACAAGACCAGCCCTCTGGCGCTATCGGAGCCAATTTCATCATGCACGGCGTCGATCCTGCGCTGGCTGAGGAGTCGGTTGCGACGGCAGCAGCTAGGGTCAAAGTCGTGGACTTCTTCTACAGCAATCCGGACCCAAAGCTAGTCGACATTGTACACGCAGCGGGGGCATTGGCGTGCTGGCAAGTTGGCTCTTTGGACGAGGCACTCGCTGCGGCTGATGCAGGCTGTGATTTCATCATCGCTCAGGGCATAAGCGCAGGGGGGCACGTTCGGGGGACGGTTGGCCTGCTGCCTTTGCTTGATGAGGTGCTGGAAGCCGTCGAGGTACCGGTGCTGGCGGCCGGTGGCATAGGCAGTGGACGGGCTATGGCGGCAGTTATGGCGGCGGGAGCCGACGGTGTTCGTGTCGGCACGCGCTTCATCGCTGCTGAAGAGCCGAAGGCACACCCTACTTTTGTGAAGGCGCTTATCGCTGCCCAAGCGCAAGATACGATTATCACGCAGGCGTTTAATGGCGGTGATTGGCCAGTCGAGTACGAGGCGATACGCGTCCTGCGTTCTTCCCTAGAAGCTGCCCAGGCGTTTGAGGGCGAGATCGTTGGTGAGAACCAGGATGCCTTGACCGGTGAACGTTACACGATGCGCCGCTTCCAGTGTGATGTCATTCACAAGGCTGCCACCGGTACTATTGAAGCGATGCCGATGCTGGCCGGCGAGTCAGCCGGTAGTGTGAAACGGGTACAAACCGCTGCCGAGATCGTCGAGGAACTTGTAACCGAGGCCGAAACGCTCCTCCGGCGCTGGAGTTGATTGTTGCTACACTCAATGAACCGGGTCCTGTTGCAAAAAGCCTCGACCTCACGTAGCGTTCATCTTCTTCAAGAAGAGTCGATGTACACCGAGGCGACAGCATGATCGATCTGTTCAAATGGCGACA
>JBJYXA010000239.1:0-3416 GCA_046259705.1 Caldilineaceae bacterium | reverse complement strand
TTGATGACGAGTCTCTTCTTTGCCGTCTTTGCTCTGGCGCAGATCCCGCTGGGCATCGGGCTGGACAGGTGGGGCCCGCGCTGGATGACATCAGGTACGATGCTCGCGGCAGTCGCAGGCAGCCTTCTCTTCGCCGTCGCACAGAATTTCGGAATGGCGGCAGCGGCACGCGCCCTGCTCGGTTTGGGGATGGCCGGTGTTCTGATAGGCGGCCTGAAGACATTCAGCCAGTGGTATCCCGCGGAGCGTTTTGCCACGGCAACTGGGCTGCTGACAGGTATCGGCTCATTAGGTGCGCTGGTGGCGGCGACACCGTTGGCATGGATGAATGTCGCGTTCGGCTGGCGCATGGTGTTCGTGGCCGGCGCGTTCCTGATAGCGCTCAGCGCGGCCAGTATCGCTATCTGGGCGCGCAACACGCCGCCCGGCGTCACGTGGTCGAGTCAGCGGCAATCGGAGAACCAGATTCACCGCATCGTCCGCAAGGACATTTTCTGGCGCATCGCCTTGCTAATGGGTATCCATGGCGGTATCACCGGCGCCTACCGGACCCTGTGGGCGGGACCGTATCTATATGATATGTATGTGATGGACGAAATAACCGTGGGTAACTTCTTGCTGCTGATGAGCGTCGGCACGATAGTGGGCTTCATTGCAACAGGGTGGATCGTCGACCGCTTCGGCCTAATGTGGTCCGCAGTTGGGCTGGGACTGCTCCTGCTCATCAGTTTAATTGTGCTTGCGCTGCGGCCGGAGCATGCCGTGCTAGCCCCTATGTATCTAGTTTTCGGTCTTACCAGTGGATTGGGGGTGGTTCTGGTCGGCCATGCGCGCCGTGTCTTCCCCTCCAGATGGACGGGGCAGGTCCTTTCCCTGGTCAATCTTGCCGCCTTCGGCGGTATTTTCTTGTTTCAGTGGGGTTCGGGTGTCTTGATCGATCGTTTCCCTATCGACTCAGCAGGTCGCTATTCGCCGCAAGCCTACACCACGATGCTAGCGATATCCGCGGTCGCCTATCTATCGGCGTTTCTGTGGTACTTACCGACTACTCGTCCTACCGCTCTGGCGACGCAACAGACCGAATACACCGGAGAAAGCCGGCGTAACTAACGCGTCCAGCAGGACAAGGATGCCCGAAACAGCAGCGCACTGTCACCGTGTCTTCGTCCAGGGCAGCAAGACCGCGCCGGCGATTCCAACCGCCTATTGAATTGACCTGCTAACCTCGCTATAATGGGGGCAGACGACTCGCAGAAGGCTTCCCGATGGCCAACCTTGTACGGTACCCGGCTGGATATCCCCAAATAGTCTTCTACATTGCGCTGGTCGAAAAATGCCGGCGCCACGAGGGCGCGCTGATTACCTTCTTGGTGAAGTCACAGATGACCCGCAGTCCTGTCACGCAAACCAAGCCAACCAATGCAGACGCCGTAACAAACAATACGCCTCACCGGGCCCTTGCTTCACGGGCAGTTGATAGCGGCGCAAGTCGTCTCGCCGAACCATGAATCCCGTTATGATATGCCTACCAGAACAGCCTACGTCCTTCATCGGTCGGGAAGCTGAAGTGGCCGAAATCCTCTCGCTGCTACGCGATGAGCGCTGCCGGCTGCTGACACTGGTTGGTCCCGGTGGCATCGGCAAATCTCGTCTGGCACTCAAGGCAGTGGAAACGATGACGCAGCCGGGGACGGGCGGAGCCATTTCGGACTACTGGGACGGCATCTGTTTCGTACCCTTCGAGTCGGTTGCCTCCCCCGGCGCCGTGGCGTCTACGATCGCCAACGCTCTCGACTGGAAGACCTATGAAGGCAATGACCCCAAAGCTGAACTGCAGGCTTACCTCGCCGACCGGCATTTCTTGCTCGTCCTGGACAACTTCGAACATCTGTTGCCAGCCGCGCCACTGCTTCTCGACATTCTACACAGCGCTCCCGGTTGTAAGCTACTCGTCACCTCACGGGTCACGTTGAATCTAGCACAGGAATGGCTGTTTCAGGTTGACGGCATGAGCCTGCCCCCGCCCGACGGCAACCTCGAGACCTGCACATCAGATGCTTTGGCCTTATTTGCTGAAAGGGCACGGCGTGTCCGGCGTGACTTCTCGCTGGAATCGGAGTGGACACATGTCGCGCGCATTTGTCGATTCGTCGAGGGAATGCCCCTTGCCATCGAACTGGCCGCTGCGTGGTTGCGACGCATGTCTTGCGCAGAAGTTGCGACCGAGCTTGACCACGGACTCGGCATCCTGGCGAGCGACCAAGTGGGCATTCCAGAACGCCACCGCACCATGGAGGTCGTATTCGACCATTCATGGAACTTGCTCACTCTCGAAGAACGCTCCGTGTTCATGGGCCTGTCTGTCTTTCGGCGCGGGTTCACACGCGAAGCGGCGGAAAACGTATTCGGGGCATCGCTGCCAATTCTATCGTCCCTGGTCGACAAATCACTCCTGCGATTGACATCTTCGGGACGCTATACGATCCATGAACTGCAGCGCCAGTACGCGGCCGAACGACTGGCCGAGGCGCCAGATTTGTTGGCGAAGGCGAACAATGAACACTCGGCGTATTACCTGAAACTCGTAGCCCGCCCCGCACGCCTTCGTCTCGCCCAGGACGACAGGCGGCTGCTGGTGCGGTTCGAGGACGAGATCGACAATATTCTCGCGGCCTGGAGATGGGCGGTTGATCACAAGCGGTTGGCTGATCTGCGCTACGCGGTAGATGCACTTTATTGGTTTGCCTGGCTTAGCACGTATCACCAAGAAATCAGCGCAGCTTTCCAATACGCAGTTGAGACGTTGGGCGCTGATACGGCAGACAGCGAGGTACGGCTTGTCTACGCATCGGTAATGGCTTCCCTGAGCTCGATGGACGTCTGGATGGGAGGTATGCCGGACGCCACCGAAAGGCTGCCGGAGATCATTGCCATTCTCCGCGCATTGCCGGATGCAAGACCGGAACTCGGATTCGCGGTTGGCGTATTGGGCTGGCACACGCTTCGGCGGTTGGAACTGGAGACAGCCAAAGCCCTATTTCTTGAGGCCGTGCAAATCGATCGAGAAACTGAGCAGTCCGAGATTCTCGGCTTCATCTATTGTCAGCTTGGCGCGGTATACGCAATGCAAAGCCACTTTCAAGATAGCGAGCAGTGGTATCTACAGGCGCTCACGCTCGGTCGCCGCACCGGAGATCACAGAACAACCACACACGCACTACGTGAACTGAGTGTTCTAGCGAGCGTTCACGGAGATTATGCCGGAGCGCAACGATATCTGGAAGAAGCGCTCCAGTTGGCGGAGAGCAAGGATCTCCTCTCATTCACTGTAACTGTGCTGTGCAGTCTCGGGGAGCTTGCAGAGGCAACAGGAGACCTAGAGGCTGCCTCTCATTTGGTGGAGCAGAGCCTGGATG
>JBJYXA010000238.1:0-2545 GCA_046259705.1 Caldilineaceae bacterium | reverse complement strand
CTCATAACCCGAAGGTCGCAGGTTCAAATCCTGCCCCCGCTACCAATCGAATCAACGACTTAGCCCAGGCCTCACGGCTTGGGCTTTGTCGTTTCTGGAGCCATGTAGGCACCATGTAGGTTCTCGGCTACAGGTCAGGCTCCAGCAAAAAGCCCTGAATCCAATGCTGAGTCATTGAGTAGGACGCGGGATTAATCGAATTCAGGCGGTTTCCCGCTCTGCCCGCAGTTTCGAGCCGCCAGCGCGACCATAGGGTGCAACTGCCCGGGCGAAGCTGGGTGACCCTCGGCGGGCAAGTCAGGAAGGGCAATCTCCTCGCAAGGCCTGCCTGGGTAATACGCGGGGGTCGAGAGGGGTAAACATACGCTGCCTCTTGTTCTTCGACACGCGGCTCAGAGCTGCTTGCTCCACGGATAGCGTACCCGAAGTAGTTCCTCCACTTTCCCGCAATCCCGCCCCCTTATAGGGGGCGCGGGAATCGCGGGATGGGGCTACCTGTCCCGTTTGGTCCCGTTTTGGGAATCGCGGGAATGGTGGGACCGTTGCCTACCGCGCGAAAAGGCTAGGTATCTATACGCTTTCGACAGCAGGGGCTCCGCGCTATAGGAAACCCAGAAGTTCCGCTTATAGGGGAACGCCATGAGTGGACTACACAGCTACAAAACATGAGAACGAAGGTTCGCCCAGCGAAGCTGCTCCTAGTGGCGAGCTTGGCGCTGCTGCTGTCGGGCTGCGAGCGCGACCTATACAAACAGCATGTCGGCCAACTGGTAGAGGTTCAGTTCGATAATGGAAGCGGCACGCCTGGCCGCGAGTTCGGCTGCTTATTGGCCGTGAATAGGGAGGCCCTCAAACTCAGAGAGTCTGGCGTGGACCTGGTAATCCCCAAGGGTCGTGTCATTCACTTTTGGTCGGATGGGCAACCCTGCCGATAACTGCCTCCCCGCTGCTTCATGGCGAGTTGCGAGCCCCCTTCATGGAAACCGGGGCGCGAGTGGAGATGCCGGCGTACCCCGCTCACCGACTCTGCCCTGAAAAATTTTTTAGAACTCCGCCAGAACTGGCCCTCAGACCCCTGCGTACGCGCCTGGGAGCGACGATCGGCTTAAGGAGGTACGTGCGGATGGGTCAGGTATGGGCTGGCCTCAAAGTCGCGCTCGCAGGCTAGCGGCTGATTCACGAGTGGAAGCCGTGGGAGCGGTCCACCGGACCGAGGACAGTGCAGGGTAAGGCGAGGATCAGTCGCAACGCCTGAAAGGGCGGGGTGCGCCGAAGGCTGCGCGAAATGCTGCGCCAAGTTCGCTGCCGATCGCCAAACTCATAACCGCCCTCAGCGACATCTCGGTTGCTTTCTGGGCAACCGCGTGCCCAGAATTTGATTCAGCGACTTGTTCCTCGGCTAGAAGCACTGGCGTTGGAATATACGGCTGGTGCCGACAATGGGCCCCTGGTGACGACTAATAACGCCATCAATGTCTTTGTGTCTTATAGCCACGCTGACGCGTCGCTCGTTACTCCAGTCGTCAGACTGCTGCGCGTTAACAAGTCGCTGGTGTTTCAGGACGCGGATGGGATCGAGGCAGGGAAGAGGTGGCGAGATCAGATTGCCAAAGCGCTGTCCCAATCCAATCTCGTCGTCCTTTTCTGGTGTCATCATGCGTTTCGATCGACTGAAGTGTCATCGGAATGGCGACAAGCATTAGAACAAGGAAAAGACGTTCTTCCGCTATTGCTAGACGAAACCCCTCTCCCCGTCGAGTTGGGCGAATTTCAGTGGATTGATTTTCGCGAGACCGTCGGTAGTAACCATGGTGGTACTCAAGAATCCATTTCGCCCGTGGTTCAGCCTGACCCTCAGGCGTCGAGCGCAAAGGCAACAGAGTCCCGCTCCGCAGGGAATGCTCTGCCGCGTACTTCGCGGCGAGGGCGTGTGTCAGCTGTCATTGCGGCTTTGGTCTTAGCTGCCGCATTGCTGTTGTTGGTCTTCATGCAGTTCTCCGGTTCAGGGGCTTTCGACGCAGCTAGATACGGAATTTGGATCGCGCTCCTGATAGGCAGTGGTGTTGCTCTCGGTGCATTAGTCCTATGGTGGATTCGCAGGCAGGACAAGAAGCCCCACAAGCCGTGGGTTCGCTCGGTCGAATTGCCTGAGCAGGGTACGTCATGGCCGCCAGAACCGATCCGCAGAGTACACCTCCCCAGCGATTTCAATTTCGATTTTGGACGGGTGGAAAAGAATATTGCGACCCGGCTTGAAGCAGAAATTTTGAGACGCACTGAATCAACTCCGGGCGGGAAGCAATAAGAAGCGGTCGCGGCGAGCGCCAGTTGCCAATCACGGTGCGCTGTAAAGATTGCGGCGAGGCGGGACAGCTTCAGGTCCGCCCCGTCAAGCGGCGCGAGCGGATGTCGCGGCTGATTCACCAGTGGAGGCCGTGGCAGCGGTCCACCGGACCGAGGACGATCCAGGGTAAGGCGAGGGTGTCGCGCAACGCCTGGAAGGGCGGGGTCAGGCCAGCGGTGAGGAAGTTGGCGAGGGTGATGT
>JBJYXA010000237.1:0-1764 GCA_046259705.1 Caldilineaceae bacterium | reverse complement strand
CCATGTGGAACCGGATCGTCGACAGTGCCGAGCGGTTCAACGAGCCCGGCGTCTTCTCGGCAATTCACGGCTTCGAGTGGTCGTCGGGTCCGAACGCGAACAACCTGCACCGGGTAGTGATGTTCCGTGACGACGGAGAGAAGGTCAAAGATCTAGTGCCTTTCTCGACCTACGACAGCAGCGATCCCGAGGACCTGTGGGACTGGTTGGAAGCCTACGAGAAAGACACCGGGGGTCAGGTCATGGCGTTTCCGCACAACGGAAACCTTTCGAACGGGCTGATGTTCGATGACAGGCGCATGAACGGCAAACGGATCGACATCGACTATGCGGAACGTCGCATGCGCTGGGAGCCGCTTTACGAGGTCACGCAGATCAAGGGTGACGGGGAAACGCACCCGGCGTTGAGCCCGAACGACGAGTTTGCCGATTACTACACGTGGGACCGTGGCAACTTCGGAACGGAGTTCAAAGCCCCGGACATGCTGCCGCGTGAATACGCTCGCGAGGCGCTGGCGCGTGGCCTCGCCTACGAAGAAAAGATTGGCGTCAATCCCTTCAAGTTCGGCCTGATCGGGTCGACGGACAGCCATACCTCACTCGCCACAACGCGCGAGGACAACTACTTTGGCAAGGCGAGCATTGTCGAGCCCGGCACTGGCGCTAATCGCTACGAGGACTTCATTGTCCAGCCCGTCATTCTTGGCGAGAAAGTTGCGATTCGTCACTACGAGACGCTGGCCTCGGGTCTGGCCGCTGCGTGGGCGCGTGAGAACACCCGGGAGGCGATCTGGGACGCGTTCGAGCGCAAGGAAGTCTATGCCACGACCGGTTCGCGGATCACGGTGCGAGTCTTCGCCGGCTGGGATTTCGAAGCCGAAGAAGTGCACCGTCCCGACTTCGCGGCGACGGGATACGAACGGGGTGTGCCGATGGGAGGCGATCTCTTCGCCGGGCCCGAAGGTGCCGCGCCCACGTTCATGATTCGTGCGCTGCGCGACCCGGATGGCGCAAATCTCGACCGCATCCAGGTGGTTAAGGGCTGGGTCGACGCCGACAAAGAGCCGCAGACGAAAGTGTTCGACGTGGCGTGGTCAGGCGAGCGTGAACCGGGCCCTGATGGCAAATTGCCCCCCGTCGGTAGCACAGTAGACGGCGCCAACTTCGCCAACACCATCGGTTCGGCAGTGCTCGGCGGCTACTGGGTCGATCCGGAATTCGATCCGGCGCAACGTGCGTTTTACTACATCAGAGTGTTGGAGATTCCAACGCCTTCGTGGCTGGCCTATGATGAGGCGTTCTATGGTCCGCTCGATTTGCCCGACGACGCCGTGATGGTCCAGCAGGAGCGCGCCTACACGTCGCCGATCTGGTACTCGCCGCAGTAGAGTCCAGGGAACTCGCCAAGCGCTTCTCTATAGCACGGAGATGCGATTAGGATCCCAGTACTGTCACTTTTGTGCTCAGCGAAGCCAAAAGTGAGACGTAACTCCCTGAATTACGGGTGTAGTTCAATGGTAGAACATCAGCGTCCCAATCGGAGCCGCTGAGTTGCGCGCTCATGTAACCGCTTGATATCCGTGGCCTTCTGACCACCGATTTCAAAGAGTTAGATCACCCCAAAGTAACCAACTGAGTCCAAAGGGCTTTCTGAGTATGCTCAGTTTTACTCTCACGATAGGCGAGGCGAAAAGGCGGCAGAATCAACAGTTGCTGGTCTGAGTGAACGGAGATGAAATACCAAGACTATGTAACCCTGCCATT
>JBJYXA010000236.1:0-7455 GCA_046259705.1 Caldilineaceae bacterium | reverse complement strand
ATCACCTGTCCAGCCACACGCGCAGCGTGCAGTTCTTCCGCGCTAAGCGCGGTAATGCCCTCCACGCTCACATCGTCGAGTGTTGCTGCTACGCCCAGGATGCTGTTGGCGATAATGACGAGTTTATTGGCAGTATCCCAACCCTCCACGTCTAGTGATGGATCGGTTTCCGCCAGCCCGCGCGCCTGGGCTTCGGCCAGCGCTTCGGAATAGGAGTGGCCTGCCGACATCGCGTCGAGCATATAGTTGGTGGTACTGTTAAATATGCCACGGACCGACTGAAATTCGGCAGCAATGAGATCGCGACGCCCGATATTGATGACGGGCAATGCCCCGCAGACCGTGGCGCTATAGGCGAGATCGGCACCGAACTCCTTCGCCAACCGCGTCAGCTCCGGAAACGCCAGCACTAGCGGCGCCTTGTTGGCAAGCACGACGCTGATGCCCTGGCGAAGCGCCATACGCACCGCACCCAAACCGGGCTGCCCGGTCTTCAAGTTTACCGGTGACGCGTCCAGGAGAAGGTCGCAATCGAAATCCGCGGCGAATATATCTCCTGGCTCCATGTGGGGCCAATAGCCTGCCAGACGACGTACAGGCAGCCCTGACTGCTTGGCGTTGAGGGTGGCGGCGAGGTCGTATCCCCGTGGATTGACGGCAACGCCGCTGCTGTCCGCGACTCCGACGAGGCGAAAGCTGAGTCCGTACTCCTGGCGGAGAATTTCCTGCCTGGTGTCAAGGATGCGCAGGAAATTACGTCCCACGTTGCCCAGCCCCATGAGGACCGTACGGATTTCACGTGTCATGATAGTCTACCCCGCGTTTGAATGAGATTGTACCTGGGCCTCCATTATACAGGATATGGCGAGCGATGAGGTGACAGGCTAACGCAACAATGCTGTACAATAAGTGCATCAGGCATTACAGGACGTAAAACCGTCGAGCACGAAAATGGATACACACAATCACGCCACGCTGAAGCTAACGCCCTCCAACACGCGCACGGTGATTCTGTTCGCTGCCATGGTCACATGGTTTCTATTGGGGGCGAGCCGCTATGCAGCGGTTGGCGGAATACTTATGTTTGCGCTGGCGGCGGTGGGCTTGGCGGGCGCCGTGGTCTACGGGTTGATGCTTTTGCCGGGCAGCAGCTACCTGGAAGCTACACCGGAACGATTGACGATCTCGAGTGCATTTCGCAAACGAGCGTACAACTGGCAAGAGATAGCATCTTTCTACGTCGATACAATCATGGCTCGTGAGGTGGTCAAGTACCGGCTTGCGCTCTCAACGCCGGAGGCGCATGCACGTGAAGAAGCCCTGCCCGATACGTATGGACTTCCGGCTCAGGAACTGGCCGATCAACTGGATGCATTTCGACGGCGTGCGAAGATGGATTCCTCCTAGATTTCACCGCGCGGTCGATATACGGCCGCGCGGTGCATGGATTTGTTCCGCTATCCTATGTGCCCATTCATGTGCTCGCGCCAGCTCCCCTGCCTGCAATGGACCGTGGTGATCGTGCTCGATGAGGAAACGCTCCGGCGGGACTACCATCTTCCCACCGGCTTTTTTCATCGCCTTCGCCAGACGTGGCGCCGCGGTAAATGGCCGCAGCCAGCGTGACATCTCGTAGGAAGTATCGAATGCTGCACAAGCCTTGCCGTTAAGGATACCTCTTGGCAGGGATGACAGGGTGTTGCGCACTTTTTCCGGCAGGTTCATTTTGTGCGTGGGGGCACCGACGATAATCAACGAAGCGTCGTCTACGTGGCTGCGTGACAATCCACTCATTTCCAACAGAGTTACGTCCGCGTACGCGCTCAGCACATCGGCAATCGTTTCGGCCACCAGTTTAGTATTACCGTACTGCGAATAGTAGAGCACTGCAACCTTCATGGCTAGAACTCTCCCGATGGCGTTGGGACACATCATTCATCCGTAGGCTCGGGGTGGAACTGCCCCGCTTGCTGGTTATGACACGCCCATAGTCAAATCCGAATCGAATGCCTCCTGGAGTCTAGAGATCTCTTCCGGTTGTATAGTAACGGTGCGCGTTGACCGCCGGGCTGCCCCAGCCGCCGAGCAGCCGCCAAAGGGATGTGAAGTCAGTCACTGCGGAAAGTGGCGTAAAGATAGGCTTTCCGCGCGTCGTGTCCCAGAAGAGCGGATCGAGATCGCGTAGTGCGTTATTTACGGTGACGCGCACCCAAGCATGTGCTGTGACTCTACCATCGGGGAAGCGATTGTGTAGGCAGTGCACGACCTTGGCATCGTAGCCCAGCCGCCGCAGCAGGTCGTTCAGAGCGAGCGCCGTCTGCTGACAATAGCCATAGCCGCGGGAGAATGCGCGCGAGTAGGAGTCAAAGCTATTGCGCCGGCAATAGATCATGCGTTCGCCAATCAATGCACGCGCCGCTTCTATTTGCGCGTCGCCGGTGGGATATGCCGTGCGCAAGTCGTCTGAGGCCTCGGCCAGCGTTAGGGGTACAAGTCCCGGCCTGCGGCCACGGGGGAGCGTCAATGTGGCGGGCAATGCGTAGAGCGACGTGCCGGCCAGCACTAGCGTCACTGCGCCGCCTGCAATGGCAAGAGCGCTTCTCAATATGTACACATCATTCCTTGTCGAATCAACGGATCACGCCTTCGCCCATTCGATCGTTGTAGCACTGCCGTCCATGTATGTCTCGATCTCCTGCGGAACAGTGAGGCGTGCATCCGCCCGAAAGAGATCCCACACTGCATGAATGTCAGGTACATCAGCACACGTCAGCGCTGCCGCATGGTCGAGTAGCACCAGGTCATCTTTGCTTAGGTCGCCATCCTGTACACCAATGATGCCCCAGCTATCCCACGGTAGCAGCTCATCCTTGTTGAGCGCTGCCACGTCGCGAACCAGATTGCCGCGTACGAACCACAGGCCATGCATGTCGAAAATACCAAAGGTTTCGGGATCAGCTATGCCGCTTCGGCAAAGTTGCCATGCCTGGCCGCCGGAGATGAACTGATCACGAGGTACGTCGAGCGGATCGAATGCAGCGCCCAGGGCACTACGCTGAAAGCCGTCAAGCTGCGCATCCACCAATATCCAGCGATTCTCATCGGCACTCCAGTATTCACACACCCAGTGGTCCTCATAGTGATCGGGCAAGAAATAGGCGCCGAAACCGCAGCGTAGTCTCGCCGGAATTCCCTTGCTGCGCAGGAGTGATGTCAAAATGAGCGAGAAGTCGCGACAATTCCCCACGAGCCTGTTTTCGGGAGGGCGAGGGTCTGTAATAGGCCGCGCATCAATCTCCAGCAGCCGCGCCAACTTGGCATCCATGCTTCGCAGCAATACTTCATTCTTGCGATCGGCAGATAGCGTGACACCGTACCGATCTGCCCAAAACACATGGAGCTGGATTCCCTGCACAACGCCACAGAGTTCGGCGATCCCATTAGGTAAACGCTCCAGCGATGCCCAATATCGGCCAGGATCGGTCATCACGCTTTGATTCGAGTAGAAAGGGAGTGGATCCGGCATGCTGGTCTCCGCTAGTAGATTGGAAGTGAACTGCGGAATGCTGTTATTCGGATGACAGCTTGGCCATCCAATTGTACACCTTTTGAGCATAACGCGAGACTTGTGCCGTCTCACATTCGTCCACGATTCGCATGCTTCGAGGCACCCTCCCACCCTTCCGCGCGTTCCGGATCTGTGCTATTCTGCCAGCGTAGCAACTAAGTTCGATGACATATGGACGTGGCACAATAGCTGCGGGTTTGGAGAGTACCTGGCTACGATGACCGGATCCAAAGAGCCACAAAATGAGAAGCCGGAAGCAGACTTGAACGACGAGTCGTCGCTCGCAAAGCATAAGGGGAAGCCAGCCATGGAGAGAGAACCGTTGAAAAGCAACAAATTCGTGCTTCCCAGTAACCAGGCTTCTTCGGTGTCTTATGTGTCCGTACCGTCACCCAATCCCGCGACTCGGACGTTTGAGGAACCGTCTCGACGGGCGCCTTCCGTACCGACCGGAAAGCACGAAACCGATCACGAACCATCGCCACCCATTTCATTTGATGTGACGGACCGTGTGCCGGATGCCCAACGTAGTGAGGATAACAACGGGACCAGTGCATCCGAGCATCAGCCACGGGAAACTGAGTAACACAGCAATCGAACTTGCGTCTCCCTATCTTGACTTGTTTTCGTAGTCGCAACCCCAGCCCACAAGATCAGGAGTAGTCCATGTCCGGCTCACGTGAGCAGCCTGCGCCCACGGGTAGGGCAGATTGTGATCGTTTTCAACCACCCACGCCATCAGAGGCCGAGCTTAAGTACGAGCCGGTCCCGCCACCGGGACCACGGGGACCGAGACAACATGCGCGCCGCCACATACCGATTGTGCCCACCGGACTGGATATTCCGGACCACGAGCCCGAAGCGCCGCTCCAGCACCGGAGCCTCAGAGCGTTCGCACCCATCAGCGATCCCGCGCCCGACGACCTGGTAATTGCACAACAGTCCTTGTTGTTGGCCGCAGCCGACAATGGATCTGCCTCACAAGTATGTGAACCGAGCCTTGCCGTCAACGGTGATGTCGTCTTCATGACAGGCAACTGGTTTGCCGCAGTCTCGCTGGATGGCGGGCAAACGTTTCGGTATACGGATCCAGCCACCGCGTTTGCGAACCCGCCCGGCATGCGGTTCTGTTGCGACCAGATCGTCCACTATATCGAACAGATTGATATGTTTGTTTGGCTGCTGCAATACATGATCAATGAAGAAGGCAAGAATTTGCAGCGTCTGGCCTTTGCTACCACCGAGGATGTGCGCCGCGGTAATTGGTGGACCACGGACATCACTGCGGAAGGTATGGGGATCGACGGCTCATTCCTCGATTTTCCGGATCTAGCCGTGGGTAAGAACGCCCTCTACATGTCGACCAACTCATTTCGGCGCTCTGCCGGTGTGTTCGACGATTTTGAGTGGTCGTGTTCGATCGTGATCCGCATGCCTTATACGGGCCTGCGTTCGGGGAAAATAGAAGCCGAAACGGTGATGTCGGACGAGAATTTCAATTTCCGAGTCGCTCAGCATTGCGACGATCGCGTCTATTGGGCTACCCACGCCGACACAAGCACGTTGCGCGTCTATGCGTGGCACGACGATGTGGAGTCGGCGGCGTTCTTCGACGTACCCGTGGCAACTTGGGTCGGGGGCAACGGATTTCTTTCTGAAACTCCCGACGGCTTCAATTGGCTACGGCGCATCGACCCGCGTGTACTAGGCGCGGCCAAAGCAGGCGACATTCTCTACTTTGCGTGGAGCGTGGATAGAGGTGGGGCAAACGAACGACCACATCCGCACATCCAGATCGCGCGCGTCAATACGTTGAACATGATGTTGCTGAACAATATTAGCATCTGGGATCGGGAAGCAGCCACGGCGTACCCGGCGCTGACGAGCAATGCCGCACGAGAAGTCGGCTGCTCGTATTTCATAGGCGGCGGAAACCGCTATCCGAGCCACGCTCTCAGCTTGCTGACACGCACGCGCAAGGACATTATCGCCGCGGAGGGACTGCGCGGCCCGACACAGCAGCGCTGGGGCGACTTCGTCACCATCCGACGACACTATCCGCATACACGTCTGTTCGCGGCTTCGGGCTACGTGCTGCGATCCGGCAGCGGCGAACAGGATGCGACTGCGAACTACACGGTGTTTGGACGGAGAGAAGATGTGGAGGCAGTGAACGGCTAGGTAGGACGAGCCAGCGCTCAGAGTGGCATGTGCAGTCCATAATCCTCATGGGCACGGATATGGCAAATCGTCTGCAGGCATCGTACGGAGGTATCACGGAGGTGTAATATGCGCAGGCCACAGATGCTGGCGCTGACGGCAGCAGTCGCCATGACAGGTATCGCCGTAGTGCTGATTGTCCTGCCTGTGCGCAGTAGCCCCAGAATGGCTGCGGTCTCTCGCTATCTCGCATATCAGCAGCAGTATGCCGGTGTCGTGTTGCGCACCGAACGTCAATCGAAAGCACTAAGCCCGGAAGCGCTACTTAGTTCCGTAGGCGGTGCGACCTTCGGTACCGGCATCTATTACCGTACGGACTATTCAGCCAGGGCGGACGGCTATCTTGATCAGGACGCTGCGTTTGGCGAGACACTACTGTCGCGGCCCGACGTACCCGACGGATTGCGCCCTCTGCCTTACCCGCCACAAGAAGTATGGTGCGTATGGCTGGATCAGATCAGCAGCGCGCCTGCTGGCACAGAACGAATTGTACTGGCGGCCAGGCACGAGGATCTATATAATGCCGAGTGGGTAATCCACGCTCCGACATCCTCATCTAGCCGGCTAACACGACTGGTCAACGAACTCCATTGTGACGCAGGTGACTAGCAACCACAGGATAGCTTAAGTGACACGAAGATTCTACGGCGATCGAGAGGTGGTTCTTGATTGAGTCGCAATATCACATACGCGAGCGCCCATATGATGACCTGATTCACCAGGTCCAGTCAATCGCAAAATCTCGGCCATTTGTCACTGATTGCAGCTTCTTTCGACAGGGCTTGGAAGTGAGCGATCAAGCGTGATCATCAGCGCAAGCCGGCGTACGGATATTCCGGCGTTCTATTCGGAATGGTTCATGGAACGGATCCGCGCCGGCCATTGCACAGTGCCGAACCCGTTCAACGCCAAGCAGGTTACGAAGGTGTCATTGGCGCCTAAGGATGTGGACGCCATCGTCTTCTGGACGCGAAACCCTCGCCCGCTCGTATCCCATCTACCTGAACTGGATGAACGTGGTTACGTGTATCTGTTCCAGTACACGCTGCTGGACTATCCGCGCTGGCTTGAGACGAATACGCCTCCCGTCGACGCGGCCATCGCCTCGTTTCGAGCGGTGGCGGAACGTGTTGGCCCCAGTCGCGTCATCTGGCGCTATGACCCATTGGTGTTCACACGCACCATCGACGCGGACTACCATCGACGCGTATTTTCGCGCATCGCCGCCGCCTTACGCGGGTCGACGGAACGAGTCGTGGTCAGCATTGTTGACGACTATGCCAAATCTCGAAGACGCCTGAACGCTCTCCACGACGAGACACCGCAGTCAAGAGACAATGTTTGTGCTGGCGAAATATTTGGCGAGCTGATGCGAGAGTTTGTGGGAATTGCCGCCGAGCATGGCATGGAAATACAAAGCTGTGCGGAGACGATAGACCTGCGCCGATACGGCATCAAGCCGGGAAAATGCATCGATGACACTTTGCTCAACCGGCTATTCAACCTAAACGTCCCGGCGACTAAAGACCCGAGCCAGCGCACTCATTGCGGATGTGTGGTAAGCAAAGACATCGGCATGTACAACTCATGCTCCTTTGGATGCCAGTACTGTTACGCGACGGCCAGCTTCGAAACAGCGCGCACCCGATATGCACGCCACGACGTCC
>JBJYXA010000235.1:0-19376 GCA_046259705.1 Caldilineaceae bacterium | reverse complement strand
TACGGCTATCTCGGAACAGGGCTAGCAAAACGACTGGATTACTGATATCTCCTGCCTGCCCCTCGTCAGGCAGGCGCCGTTCCAGGCGACGATGCCGGCGGCGCGATTCCGGCGGCTTCTGGCGTTGGCCTACGTGGGCGATGCGCTCGAAGGCCGCTTCCACCGGCATACCGACCAAGCTGCTATTGCGGTCAACCTCGATCTCCGAGATGTAGGTAGCGTCATGGCGGTTGCTCGCCAGTTCCGAAAGCGATGAACGGTCGGGAAGCAGGCGACTGCTCAAGAGAACGAGGAAAGCGCCGCCGATGACAACGTACAGTATGCCCAACGGCGTGAACTCAAAGACGCCAAGACCGGGCCCACCTGCGCTTCGGTAGAGGTCGGCCAACAGAATATTGGTCGCCGTGCCAAAAAGCGTTAGCGTGCCCCCTAGGATGGCGAAGTAGGCCAGGGGTAACAACAGCTTTGATGGTCGCAATCCAAACTGTGCGCTGAGCGAAAGCACAACCGGAATCAGCATCACGACGACAGGCGTGTCGTTGACAAACGCACTGCCCAACGGCGCGGTGATGGCGAGCAGGAATAGGAGTCGATTTGCGCTTCCTTTGGAAAAACGCGCCAGCCCTATCGTTACCGACTCCAGCGCCCCCGTACGGACCAATCCCGTGCTCAAGACGAACATGGCGGCAACTGTCAATGTAGCCGAACTGGCGAACCCGGCGAGCGCTTCTGCAGGCGGGAGCAACCCCGTGAGTGCGATGCTGGAAATCACCAGGATGGAAATCGCCTCAAAAGGCAACCAATGCGTCGCGTAGAGAATCGACGAAACGACGACTATTGTTATCAGGATCAGTTGGTCGGCGGTCATCGCAGATAGATTATGCGTGCAACTTTTGGCGGTTTGCGGCTACAGAGCGCTGACATGACAAACTTTGTTGGCCCATTATACATTGTTTCGCAGCGATGAAAGGCTCATCTTTTCGGTTTCCCGGCAACGCATGCTGGCCAGGTTCAGATACACAGGCATGCGGAGACGGCATACACCTGCGCAAGAAAGTATAGCCGAGAGGCTAGGGTTGAAAATTGGAAACAGGTCCGCGCCACAGGCTTACCGTGCACACCGCACTGTCGGTAACGGCTAGGTAGACCATGCCATCAGACTCAGCCACAGCGATACCTACGGGCGTGACGAAAGCTTGGGAATACGCAAACTGCAGGATCGGCTCGCCGCTCGCGGCGTGGAAACGTATCGTGCGGCCGACCGGGTCTGACACGAAGAAGCCGCGACCCGGCAGGCTTGCCAGGTGCGGTCCGTCGACCGTGTTCTGTCTAGGCAACGCCGTCAGCGCGCTCTGATCATAGAGCCGCCACAAGCGCCCGTCTTCGGCGGTTACCGCCCACATCACACCATCCTGCGTCAAGACATCGACGGGTTGACCGGCGCCCAACGCGGTGTCGTGGCCGCCAAACTGTGCTAGTACTGCGCCCTGACCGTCGAGCAGAACGGCGCGGGCGCCACCGGTATCTGCGACGAGAACATCACCAACATCGTCCACGTGCAGACCGCGCGGGCGATAGAATTCCGTGTCCACGGCTGCCGGCGCGATCTCTCCTGTTGCGGTGTCGATACGGAATAGCGGATGCGCAACTGCGTCCAACACAAGCAGTTCGCCGTCCACACCTAACGCCAGGTCTACCGGTTCCTCGAATTCTTCGGATGTGTACTCGCCGACTTCTGCGCCGCTGTCCCAATCAAGTATTGCGATACGATGGTTGGCCGTATCCGCTACGATTGCATGGCCAGCCGAGGCATCCAAGACAACGCCTCGCGGTGCGTTGAACTGCCCAACCGCGCTCCCACACACGCCGCCTGCATACCACACCTCCTCCAGAGCAAACAGTGGCAGATCGGTTGGCGGGACGACAACTTCCGGGGAAAAATCTTCGCTAACAAATGAAAGTGCGAAGTCGTCGCCGCCCAAACCGGGGTCAAGCAAAGGCGGTGGAGCCGGCAATGTGGCGTCGATAGCCAATAGCTGACCCAATTCCGGACGCAGGTAGTATGTGGGCAGCAGCGTCGGTATGCTTCCCGGCGGCTGCCAAAGGATACGCAGGTATTGCGCGCCGTCGTTGGGTACATAGCGTAACGTGAACTCGTGCCAGCCTTCTGGTAGGTATATGCTCGCCTGAATGTACGGCGGCTTATCTCCGCCGGTAGGGGACTCCTTGCCGGAAACCAGCTGACCGGACAAACCGCCGTTACTTGGAACTTGGTCGCCGTCCGTATTGTGCGAGGAATACATCACGATCTCGTGATCATCGATGGACATCTGTGCCGAGCCTGTACTCGATACGGCGAAAAGATACTCCCCCGCGCGCGGCGCAGCCAGCTTACCCCGCCACTCGACACTGTACGGCATGGGCAGGTCGGTTTCGGCGCCAATCACAAATTCTTTGCGTCTGGTAAGTACCGGTCCCTCGAAATCTTCGCCTGCATAGTAGGTACCGATAAGGCCAACGTCCGGTAGGGCGGGGCTGTATAGCGCATCCCGAGGGATGATGGCCGAGTCCTCACCGGGCAGCTGCCAACGAACGGCCCAGTCTTCCGGCGCCCCATCCATGTTGGGAGTTCGGTAGCGCATGGCAAGACGATAGAATCCGTGTGCCAATTCCTCCTCTTTCGCGAGTAACCCGAGCGACGTATCCAGTATGAGCCGGTCGTCCAGTTGAAGGGTAAACGCGACACCGTCTCCTTCCTTGCTGGCAGGTAGCTCGACGGAAAACCGGTACGCGCCGGCAGCCGGTACATGTAGTGAGCCTTCCCACAAGACGCTGAAGTCGCCCGGCATCGGTGGATCAGCTTGCCAATCAAAGGCTAGCGGACCATCACGCAGAGACATAGCTGCATCCTGCGTCGCGCCGAAATCCCTACCGGCGAAGTAATAACCCTCGATTCCTTGACGGTCCAAAAGCTCCTGTCGATCGACGGCCACAACCACGAACTGCGCTGGGCCGTCTCCCTCGGGTAGGGCCGTCATCTCGGCCTCTGGATAGAACTGCTGCAACAGGCTGATGGTGGAGCCTTCCTCGATTGAGACCAGGTATAGCGCGGGTCCGTCGGGCAGCGGGTCGGGCGGCACATCGCGAGCAACGTCCAAAGCATGTAGTCGCTTTTGTGCGTCGCCCGCGCCGCTAGCAGCCTCCAGACGCAACCGAGTCGATGGTGCGTCCAGAGCGGTGGCAGGAGCGTAGATGACGGGGGTGTATTCCTGCGATGTTTGCGCGTTTTCCTGGCCGAGCACACACGTTTCGTACGTATTCACGGCCAAGCAAGCTAGGATATGATTGCCGATAGCGTCGTCCGCGCTGCGATGAGCTACAGAGCCCATTTCCTCCAACGAGCGCCAGTATAGCTGCAGCGGCCAGATGCCAGCCAGCAGTACGACAACCAGCGCCCAGCCTAGCACAGACCTTGCCGGCGCTAGCATTCGCCAGGTCAGCCAAACATCCAAGACCATTGTATCCAGTGAGACGGCGGCTGCCAGAAAAAAGAAGGGTAACAAGGTCAGCGCAAGACCGGGAAGCATGCCTGGGCCGGCATGTCGCAGGACAAACCACGCGTAGAGAAGCGTTCCCGCGATGAGATAGGCGACATGGGGCCGGTATGCGCTACGGACGAGCTGGCCGAAGCCAAGTATGGCAAGCGTGGCCGGCAGAACTGCCAAAAGGGGATTAACTAGAAAGTAGTCATAGCCCGCGCCGCCGTGCAGTACACTGGTGACAAGGTTGCCAATCGTTGCGGTTATCGAGTCCAGACCGCCGGGCGGGACGTTTCCCGCACGAGCCACGGCCGCAGCCGGCAGCACAATGACTGTCGCCGCGGCCAGCCATGCAGCAAGGTTATGGATACGAGTAGACGCTGTGATGGGCACGGTTGCTTGAGCCCACACAGCCAGCGCGAGTGTTGCTGTCGCCCATGCGAACGCTGGGTTCCGCGCCGGCGCCACACCCACAATAAGCACTCCCATGGCAGTGCCCGCAGCCCACCACCAGCGACGATCGACGCTGGTTAGGGCGCGCAGACCGGCGCCGATACACAGGGCGAGCAACAGTGGCGCAGCGATCATCACGGCGGAGCTTCGGCTGGCCCAAATGTGCCAGGGCGCAAGCGCAAGCAACATCGTCGCGTATGCCGCGCCGCCGGCCCGATCCAGCGGCCGGACCGCCCAATAGAATACCGGCAACGTTGCGATGCCGATCAGGGCACCGGACAGACGCAGGCTATACAGGCCATCGGCGGTGAACCGATACAGGAACAGGGCTAACAGATCTGTCACGGAGCCGTAGGACGGATCAGCCCCGACCAATCGTAGCGCCGCCTCACATTCTGCCGCGACACAGTCGGGAGGCAGACTTCCCAAATGCCAAAGGCGCAAGAACGCTGCAGCGCCCAGTACGAGCGCCAACGGAACGAGCAACAGGTCCCGACCCGGCACAGTCGCAGGTACGGTGTCCGCCTCAACAGTCGTCTGGTCGCCACCCAAAGTCATGCGCACCCATCTGCCGGACGCGTCAGTAGTCCAGCGGTAGGGGGGCATCTTGTATCGCTCTCGATCGCCGGGCCACCAAACGGCAAGTGTCAGCAGCCCAACCGAGAACGCCCACAGTGCAAGGTACGGGAGGTCAATTAGGAGGAGTGCACCGATTGCGGCCGACGCCACGGCCACAGCAGCACCAATCCGTGCCGCCAGCGGCCAGCCACGCGCGGTACCCATCACACGCAACAGGGGCATCGGTCCTGCAGCCCAAGCGAAGGCTCCAGCAGCCACGGCGTACAGTAGTAGTCCGCGCGCGGACAGCACGCCGGTCAACGAGTCGTCAGCGACGAACAAGGAGTGGGCAAGAAACGCTAGGGAGAAGGCGAGAAGAAGAACAGTCAGTCTACGCACGGCAATGGACGCTAGTGCGTCTGTGGCGCAAGTTCACGATCAGTGTCGTCTCCCCAGAGTGTACCACAGCCGTACTGACTTTCGCCGGTCTGTCCCTCGCCGTGCGCATAGGAACAAGCAGACCCTACCGGTTAGGCTACTGCGTCGTGAGATCTCAGAACGAGGAAGGACGGGACAATCGCCGATTCGTCGCGCGCATACAGTTGTCCATGACGACGGTCAGGCCGGCGTTGCGCGCTTGTGCCGCTGCCTGGTTGTCCACGATGCCTTCGTGCATCCATACCGTCTTGGCGCCAATGTCGATGGCCTGTTGGACGATCGTGAGGACATCTTCCGGGGTGAAGATCAACACGACATCGATTGGCTTGGGCGCTGAACGTAGATCCGGATACGCTTTTTCACCAAGCGCCTCATCCAGATCGGGGTTTATGGGAATGATCCGGTACCCTTGTTCCTGAAGATAGACTGGCACTGTATGTGCGCTGCTATTACCATCCGCCGAGATGCCGACCGCGGCGATAGTGGAAGATTCCGAAAGAACCTCGCGCAAAGTCTCGTCGTCAATCTGCTGTACGGCCGCCAGCGGACGGTCGGCTATCGTACCAGTGCCGGGCTCAAGCGGCAGCATGACACGAAAGGTCGTCCTGCCCGGCTGGGATGAGGCCGTAAGGTCACCTCCGTGTTTGGTTACTACAATGCTGTAGGAAATATCCAATCCCAACCCTGTACCCTTGCCAGGCGGCTTGGTTGTAAAGAATGGATCGAAGATGCGACCCAACACCTCGGGCGGGATACCCGACCCGTTGTCTTCAATCTCGACCGTCACCCAGTCGTCTACAAAGCTGGTTCGAATTGTGATCGTCGGGTTAGGGGTATCGACTAGCGCGTCGGCAGCGTTATCCAGTAAATTAGTCCACACCTGATTGAGTTCGCTGCCGTAGCCTTGGATCGTGGGCAAATTTGGATCAAACTCCTCGACAATGCGAATGCCAGACAGTTTGCTGCGTAGGATCAACAACGTATTCTTCAACCCCTCATGGATATCCACTTCCAGCACGGGCGCCTGATCAAGATAGGAATAGCTCTTCAGCGCCTTGACGATCTCCGACAGGCGAGAAGCGCCCTGCGCGATTTCAGCCACGAGGCTATAGACGTCATACGTTGCGCCCAGGGCGCTGACCACGGCGGGTAACTGGTCAGCCGTGAAGCGACTGGCAAACTCAGATAGGTCATGCGGCGTGTAACCCAGGTTGACCAGTGTCGGAGCTAGGGCCCATGCATCGTCAACCTGCGCTTGCTCCAACCACTCCTCGATCTCAAACTCGCTATCACTGCGAGTGAGCGCATCGAGCGTGGACGCCGGATTGGTGGCCTTGGACGCGGCATCGTCGAACAGTTGCTCAAGGGACGCTGTCTGTTCGTCGCTAAGATCGAGACAAGACACTCGCACCTGTTCTGCGCGATAGTCTGCCAGGGCTTCCGCCAGTTGATCGGCGCCCCGCCTCACTGCCGCTGCCGGGTTGTTCAACTCATGCGCCACACCCGCCATTAGCGTACCGAGCTGAGCCATCTTTTCGCTTTGGCGAAGGGCTACATCGGTTGTGCGCCAGCGTGACAAAACTGTATTGAGCAGGACTCGGGAAGCAGTAGGGCTGCTGTTGAGTAAGTGGTTAAACTGTTCCTTGCTGATTGCATAGAACGAGGTGTCGGTGCGGGCGCGTACGGTAGCCGTACGCGCTACGTCCTCCAGCAGGGCGATCTCCCCGATCACGGTGCCGGTGGGGCGAACGGCTAGCAAGACCGAGCGCTGGCCCGACGTTTTGATCACCTCGACTTCCCCTGACTTTACGATGTAGGCACGGTCACCTTTGTCGCCCTCATGGAACAAATCCTGTCCGGCGGGAAGGTCAACTACCTCTGCCATGGCGAGCAGATGGTCCAGGTCTTCATCTGGCAAGTCTGCCAACAGGGGCACCTGTCGTAAGAATTCACGCATCATTCACTCCTAGCCATTCCCGCACATTGTTCCTTTGCACCAGCACTATACTGTCTTCAAATATTGATGGACTTGACCCACGGCGTTGGCGCCTTCACCAACGGCCGCAGCGACGCGACGCGTTGCGCCCTGACGCACATCGCCGGCGGCAAAGATGCCCGGGACGCTGGTTTCGAGCAGATACGGGTCACGGTTTGGCTTCCAGCCGACGGGGCGCTTGCCGTCCTTCATTAGATCTTGGCCCGTCAAGATGAAGCCAGCATTGTTGCATGCCACCACGTCGCGCACGGAAGCCGTATGTGGTACGGCGCCAATGAAAAGAAAAAGTGCCGCGGCAGGGAGCGTCTCCGTCTCGCCGTCGTCATGCTGTAGCGTGATGCTCTCGAGGCGATCGTCGCCGTGGACCTCGGTGACCGTAGTGCGCGTTTGTACCTCGATGTTGGGTGTGCTGCCAATCTGATCGATCAAGTACTGCGACATGCTTACCTGAAGATCACTGCCACGCACCAACATGGTCACCTTGTTGGCATAGCGTGAGAAGAACATTGCGCCCTGTCCGGCGGAATTGGCCCCACCCACCACGAACACCTCCTGATCACGATAATTCGCAGCTTCGGTAAGGGCTGCACCGTAGTAGATTCCTGCGCCCGTTAACCGGTCCACACCGGGAGCGTCCAACTCACGGACGGTTACGCCGGTGGCGATGATGAGCGCCTTGCTGCCGAGTTCGGCGCCGTCCTGCAGGACCACATAGCGATATTGATCATCTGCACGAACGCGAACGACTTCCTGCGCGGTTAGAATCTCCGCACCGAGACGAATAGCCTGCGTCGTGGCTCGCTGTGCCAGATCTGCGCCGCTGAGACCCTTAGGAAAGCCCAAATAGTTCTCGATACGAGAACTCGTACCGGCCTGACCTCCCGTGGCCTCCTTATCGATGAGCAGAGTTTTGAGGCCTTCTGATGCACCGTATACAGCCGCGCCCAGGCCAGCCGGGCCGGCACCCGCGATAATTAGGTCATAGAATGGTTGGCTGGCCTGTGTCTGCAAACCGACCTTGTTCGCCAAGGTGAGAAAGTCAGGAGCGATCAGTGTGGAACCGTCTGGTAGAAACACTACGGGCAGCCGGTGATCCTCCTTGGAAACGGCGTCCACCAAACTTCGCGCCGATTCGTCGTGCTCTATGTCTTGCCATAGGTAAGGGATTCGATTTCTGGCAAGGAAATCTTTGATCTCATGTGACGCGGGCGACCACTGTGTACCCGCCACACGGATCCCATCGTACGGTGGCGGAGCCGTTTGCCACCAATCGCTCAACAGATCATCGAGCACCGGGTAAAGGTTTTGCTCCGGCGGATCCCAGGGCTTGAGAAGATAGTGGTCCAGTCCGATAGAATTGATACTGTCAATGGCGGCCTGCGTATCTGCATAGGCGGTCAACAGCACCTTCCGTGCATCGGGATAGTACTTCATCGCCTCCCTAAGAAAATCGGTCCCGCTCATGTACGGCATGCGCTGATCTACGAGGAATAGGGCTACGGTGTCTGCACGCTGTCGGAGTTGGCGCACAACGTCTACGGCTTCGGAGCCTGAGCCTACTTTCATTATGCGATAATCGGAGCGGTAGTGGCGGCGCAGGTCTCGTTCGACGGCGTTGAGCACCTGCGGCTCGTCGTCCACGGTCATGATGATGGGCTTGGCCATACAGATTTCCTTCCCAGCGTGTGCGGATGACGGGTAAAGACAGGAAAGCTCCATCGGTGGAGCGCGCGCGAGTCTACCACTGCTGCGTGGCCCTGTCCAGTGAATAGTCAGCCTGGCGCGACTATTCTGGTTTACACCATATCCTCAGTCTGGCGCACAGCCGGCAAAAGATGTCCAAATTAAGCAAGCTTAACGGGGCCACTGACCACTCTTCACCACTGGCTTCACCCGCGCAGAACCAAAATCTACCGAAAACTATGGAAAGTTGCATCAAAAGTGATGCTATCATGATGCCTCATGAATTGTGGCGAATTGCGCACACGAACGCGGTCCACCGAACCCTCCCCCGTAGGCCTCATACCATTCCACCTATCTTTTGTGTTGGCGCTTGTCCTGGCTGGCGAGCTTGCCACGGTGGCGACCAAAGACAACAACGGGAGTACTGAGGCGGCTATCCGTCAAGGACAATAGGAGAAACTAGATGCCCAACCATATGGCCTCTCCACGCAACAGGAGATTTCGTACCGCCCCGGTTTATTTCGCCTGGCTGGCGGTGCTTCTCATTCTGGTCTTGACCGCATGTGCTGGGCCCGCCGCGGCGTCGGTAGAAAACACAGCACCTGCCCATAAGGCCCAGTCTGCGCCTGCCCTCGAGGAGGGCGTAAATTTGGGCGCCATCAAGGAGTACGCTGCTCAGCACGGCGCAGCTATGAAAGAGTCCACCGCCGACCTCGCCGTTACTGCCCAGACCTACTACGACCTGCTGGAGGAAGCCAGAACCGTCAGTCCGGATGACGCCTATGCGGAACTGTGGGCAGAGCATCCCGAAGAGACGGCCGACCTAATCGATGCGGCCAAGCAACAATGGCTGGCTGCCAGCGCTGAGTACGAACTGAACGAGGGCATCGTGGCCGGTGTGCCCGCGCTGGCGTACTACGACGTTTGGATTGACGCCGGACCACCGGCATCTGAAGCAGCGGACGAAGCGCTGGAATGGGAACTGATCTTGCCCAACGGCGAAGTACTACAATCACCCGGCAACTTCTTCCACAACCTGCTTGAGCCAACGCTATGGGGCACACATCCCGACTTCACGGGCTTGCTCGTCGACCTAGACGGCGACGGTGAGATCAGAACGGGAGAAGCGTTGCCGGATGCAGACGTCCTGCTTGCGTCGGCACAGGGAATCGACGACGCCACGGCACAGATGAACGCGGCCATAGAGGCCTGGGACCCGACCTTGGAGGATGCGTTCACCGCGCTGGTCATAATGGTCCCGACCATGAACGAGTACTTTGAGCAGTGGAAAGATTCTGCGTACGTTGCCGGAACGCAGAGCGACGAGGAGAGCTTCGTGGCTGTAAGCCGTCTGTTCGACATCAATGGCATTCTCAACGGTCTTAGCGTTGCCTACGATAGCATCGCTCCACAGGTTGTCGCCTACGACGAAGACCAGCACGCGCAGATCCGCGCAGACTTCGATCGGCTAATCGCGTACGTGGATGACCTATACAGCCAAGAACTCGCAGGTGTTCGATTTTCTGGTGAAGAGGCGGACCTTTTTGGCAGCGAAGCACAAGACCTGGCTTCTTCATTGGCTGCCCTGATCGCGCAGACAGCGTCAGAACTCGACGTCGAACTTGACCTCACCTAGCGTCGCATCCATGGCTCCGCGCCGCGATGGGTAGACACCGATGGCGGGCTATGTAGAACGAGTACCGGGACAACGCAACATGCACAGCTCAATAATCCGAAACCTTTTGAAGAATTTCACGGCCCTCTGCTTGTTCGGTGGCCTGGCCATGGCCGGACTACTGACACCAATGCGCGCAGCACGCGCACAAGATGCGACTTCACCATGGGAGGCCGCGGCGACGATACGGGACGAGACACTGCGCGCACAACAGGCACTGCTCTCAGGTAACGATTCCGACGCCGCCCCTGCGGCGGTGAGCGCAGCGCGCGCCGCCTATGTTGCTGCGATCCAGCCTACATATGCACAAGTAGCCCCGGAGGCGGAGGCCTGGTTGGCCGCTGCTTGGCATGACGCCATAAGTGCCTCCGAATCCGGTGATGCGCCAGCCCTGGCTTCCGCAAGAGGACGGCTCTGGACCGGGCTACTCTGGGGCGCACAGCTGGCTTCGCTTGACGCCGTATATCGCGGAAACGGTGCAGATGCCATGGAATGGCTGCGGCTACGTGAGTATCGGCGGGCTACGCGCATCAGCCTTGTACATGACCGCGCACGCGACACTACTTCGGCGTGGATGTCCGGTCAGGGCGACGCAGCTACTGCAATGGCGGTTGCCGGCGACGATCTGCGTGACACCTATTTCTATCGTCTGCGCGAAGCTTTGACTGAACTGGGCGATGCGGTTGACAAAGGGTATGCGACCCGCGCTGCCGAATGGGCGGGAAGATCGCGCGGCTACTTCGCAATCATAAAATCCGACTTCGCTGCCAAGCAAGGGGACGCTGCGGCGACTGAACTCGCGGCTACCCTATCCGCACTCGAAGACATGGCAGTATCCGAAGATCTCATGAACGCAGCCGCCAACCTGGAGCGAGTTCGAGAACAGGTGGCCAACTATCAGCCCGTTCAACTTTCGTCTGAGGAACTGGCGCAACGCAGTCAGTTACTCTACCTGTTTGTGGACCTCGTGTACAGTGAATACAAGGACGGCGTGCGCGACGGCGCCATTACCATCGACACCGAGTATCAGGAAGCAGTGACCTTCCTCAATCAAGCGGAAGTATTCGCAGATGAACTGTATCCGCAGATCACCGCTGCCGACGGTGACGCAGCCGAACGCCTTGTGGCGCTGCTGGGAGAGTTGGACGACACGATAAGCTCACTGGGCGACAAGGGTCTTGTTCAGGATCAGGTAGACGAAGCGTTAGCGCTAATACAAGCGACGTTGGGAGACTCGGTTGGTGATGGAAGCGGCTCCGGTGTGTTTGTCACCATAGACACGCTGCTAAACGAGATGGAGAAGCAGGTCGCTGTCGGGGATTATGAGCTTGCCGAGAGTACGCGAATTCAGGCCTACGCGCTGTTCGACGCCGGACCGGAGTTGCGGCTGATGGCATTCTCACCCGAAATGGTCGCCAGGTTAGACGGGCATTTCTGGGCGGGTTATGCAGGCGCACCAGGGCTGGCGCAGGTAATCGCACAGGAAAGGAGCGCCGGCGACGTCAGCGCCGTGCGAGACCGGCTAAGCGCAGGGTTGGCCGAGGCAGAGGATCTATTGAGCCATGGAGCCGCGCCTGCTGCCGTCGTCATGAATGCGGCGGTAATAGTCTTCCGCGAAGGACTGGAAGCCGTGGTGATCCTGGCTGCGCTGATGGCGAGTATGGTCGGTGCGTACGCCATCTATCGACGGCCAATGGTCTGGGGCGTTCTGTCTGCTCTGGTTGCTACTGCCGCCACATGGTGGATAGCGCAACGCCTACTTGTCGCCTTCAGTGGCTTTGGTGAAAAACTCGAGGCGGTGGTTTCGCTCCTAGCCGTAGGCGTACTGCTGCTGATTACCAACTGGTTCTTCCATCGCGTTTACTGGAAAGACTGGATGAAGGGTTTTCATCAGCGAAAACGACGCATACTTGGCGGCTCCACGAACGGCATATTGGCGGGCCAGGCTATCGGTTTCGCCTTGCTCGGCTTCTCCAGCGTGTATCGCGAAGGATTTGAGACGGTGTTGTTCCTGCAGGCGTTGGTGCTCGAGGCGGGTGCCATGGTAGTACTTTACGGCGTCGCCCTGGGAATGCTAGGCGTCGCTGCGGTCGGTTTGGTTACATTCCGGCTGCAGAAACGGCTTCCCTACAAGAAGATGTTAGTAGTCACCGGCGTGCTGATTGGCGGCGTGCTCCTCGTACTGGTGGGTAATACCATCCACACCATGCAGGCCGTCGGATGGGTACCCATTACCCCCGTCGGTTCCATTAGCATTCCCTACTGGATGGGCCTGTGGTTTGGCGTGTATCCGACTTGGGAAACCCTGATAGGACAAGGCGCGGCGGCGGCATTCGTGATCGGCAGCTATTATCTCGCCGAGCACCAACAGACGCGCAGACGTCGAAGTGTCACAGCGGCGGAGAATGCGGAGAGAGCCGCGCATGCCGCGACGGATAGTCAGATAGCTATCGGCCGCCAACTGTCTTGACGAAACCGGACGCCGGAATGAAACGGCGTCCGGTCGCGCTGCTATTCGGAATCATCACTTTTAGTGCGCTCCAGCCGGGTTGACCAGCTACGCATGGCGATAAAGAAGGCAAGCGCCGCGATGGGTAGCGCGATGCCAGCGCCATATTGAACAAGATGGTCCGGAGGCCCAACGAACACTACACTCATGAAGTTGATAGCCAGCACCACGACAGTAACGCCGATAAGTGCGTTCTCCAACTCCTCCGTACTGTCGATATGAAGCCACTTCAACCAGTCCGGGTAGTCGATCTGGTGAATGAACAACTGGTAGAATCCGATGGCCGTGATATAGAGCACAGTGCCCACGAGAAATTGATGCACGTACTCGATCACCGCAACGACCAGCGGCGTCTGCTCGTCGACATGCACCGGAACCGTACCGGCGATACCGTCGATGACCACATTCACAATCAGCAATATCAATCCCAGACCGCCAAAGATGAAAAAGAAGGCGGCGGCGAGAAGCAGCCCGAGGATAGGCACCAGGATGAGAAAGCGACTGTGCGAGAGGAATTTCGGCATTTAGCTGTCTCCGGTTAACTTACGTTGATCTAGTCAGTGTACGCCTCCCCGAAACGCTCGCCGAAAACCACATCGCTCTCGGGTTTGCGCTGTTTCTGTCCCTTACCGGTCGGTTGCGCGGGATAGCCGAATGGGACAACGGCCAGTAGGTCATGGTCCTCTGGAATGCCCAACATCGGTTTGACTTCCTCTGGTCCCATAAAGCCGACCCAATTGGAACCGATACCCTCGTCCCACGCGGTCAACACCATGGACTGGATGGCACGGCTACCGTCCGACAGCGCAAAGCGCGTACGTTCGATGACCACTGCGACAGCAAACGCGGCCTGCGAGACATAAGGTCCAGTTTTCAGCTTTTCACCCAGCTCGACCAGCGCATTCTTGTCCTTTATCACGATAAACGCCCAGGGCTGTCTGTTCATCGAATTGCCGGTCAGTCGCGCAGCATCTACGATGCGTTGTATAGCCTCATCCGGCACCTCCTTGTCTTGATAGCTGCGTACTGCCAGCGCGGTGCGTACCACATCGAATACACTCATGTCATTTCTCCTGATTCTCAGATACCTTCGCCCGGCTCTCCATGATAACCCGTTTGACTTGGCATGGGCAACCCGAGGGATGATGGCCCGTCCCACCACTACCGATTCCCACAAACACTGCCCGGCCCAATTCATTTAGCGAGTTTCTATGCGTACTCACAGTACTGGGAACATCTGCATGATTGGCTCCGTCATAGGGGCAATACGGTTATTCGCCCACAACCATAGACAACAGCCACTACCATCACAGACCGACGTTCGCTGCGCCGATGGAACCGAGACACAAGGAGGTCCTTTCATGAAGCGAGAATACTGGATTGCATTCGTTGTTCTGGCCGCGCTGGTTTTGGTCCCGATGCTCGCTTGTGCAGCGCCAGCCAACTATGTACCGCAGTCGAACGTGGCTAAACAGCAAGGCGCGATCGCGCCGGACGCCGCCATTGAGGCAGGAGCGCCAGCCGTAGCGGCCATCCCCGCTCCTGCAGACCAGTCGTCAGCACCCAAGCCCACGCCGGATGCGATGTTCTTTGAGAACTACGGCGTCAATCCGTTTATAGACACAGAAGACGACCACCTGTCCACGTTCGCTATGGACGTCGACACCGGTTCGTACACACTAGCGCGCGGCTATATAGCCGATGGTCTGCTGCCCCCCAAGGACGCTATCCGCGTCGAAGAATTCGTCAATTACTTCGACTATCAATACGAGTTTCCCGATGAGGGTGAGGCATTCGCAATCCAAGTGGAAGGTTCACCTTCACCGTTTGGCGAGACCGAGCGCTATGAGATGGTGCGCATCGGATTGCAGGGCTATGCGATTCCGGCGGAAGAGCGGAAGGATGTGGCGCTGACGTTTGTGATCGACGTCTCAGGCTCCATGGACCGCGAAGATCGGTTGACGCTTGTCAAAGGCGCATTGACGCTGCTGGTAGAGGAACTGCGCCCCACGGATTCCGTTGCCATCGTAGTATACAGCGATAACACACGTGCGGTGCTGCCACCTACCAGCGGGGCCGACAAGAGCACCATACTCAATGCGATCTATGACTTGCACACCGAGGGTGCTACCAACGCCGAGGCAGGCATCCAGCTTGGCTATGCCCAGGCCGAGGCGGCCTATAACCCTGAGGGCGTCAACCGCGTGATTCTGCTTTCTGACGGAGTAGCGAACGTAGGAGAGACCGGACCGGAGCGTATCCTGCGTACTATCGAAGAGAACGCTGACAAGGGCATCTATTTGACTAGTGTTGGCGTGGGGCTAGGTAACTACAACGACGTGATGATGGAGCAGCTTGCCGACAAGGGCAACGGCATTTATGCCTATGTTGACAATATCGGTGAGGCTAGACGCCTCTTTGTGGACAACATATCGGGCACACTTCAGTCCATCGCCAAAGACGCCAAAGTACAAGTAGATTTCAATCCCGATGTGGTAGCTCGCTATCGGCTACTCGGCTTCGAAAACCGGGCCATTGCGGACGAGGACTTTCGCGACGACACTGTGGACGCGGGTGAGATCGGCGCGGGCCACAGCGTGACTGCGCTCTACGAAATCAAACGCCACGCGGATGCAGAAGGCAAGATCGCTACCGTGTATGTGCGTTGGGAGGACCCTGACTCCACCGAGGTGAGCGAAGTTAGCGCGGAGTTGGATAGCGATAACCTTGCGCAGTCCTTCACAGAAACAACCCCGTCCTTCCAGCTAGCCGTTATCGTAGCAGAGTTCGCCGAAGTGCTGCGTGGCAGCTATTGGGCGCAAGACAACACACTCGCCGGTGTCGCCGAAGAGGCGCAGCGGATTGGCGGATTGTTCGAGGGCAATAAGGATGTCGCGGAGTTCGTGGCATTGGTGACCCAGGCTGTGGCGCTACCCGAGGAATAGGCTGGAGAGACAGCTGGTAATTCTTACGAAGACTGCGAGGCGTGCGAATCGCAATACGGGCTCAACTCGCAGTCTTCAGTACCTGCGGCCAGGAGCATTGGGGTTGCAGGGGTTAACGAGGCATGCTCTTGTGGTACCCTTCTCGAGACCTCCTCCAGCATCTGGTGCACAAATGGCAAAGATACTCGGTTTCTCGGACTCCGCCACTCTCAGGCTAGATGTAGACAGTAACTGAGTATCTCATGTGCAGTCGCACTAGGGTTCAGGGAACTGCCGATTTACCGTTGGCCACTTGGGATGTGCTGAGAGCAGATTGAACATCGACCGTACGAAACAAGCTTCGTCACCGCAGCGCAGGACAGCGCATTCCACCCCATCATGAACCTCCAACGCCCACAACGACCCCTCATACACCGACCAGTGGGCCGTGTACGAGGCGTGGTCGATAAATGTCAGTAACGGATCCTGCGCCAAGTCGGGTATGCGGATCACGCTAACGCGACGAGCAAGCCACCACGACCACATCAGTAAGGGAAACGCAGCTACATCGACGGGCAGACGGCCAGTGTACTCATACTCGCCGGCGCTGATAGTCTGCGTCAGTACCTCGAAATGTGCCAGCGTTCGCAATAGTGAGTTGGCGCCGGCACGCGCGCTGGGGCGATCGTTGAAACGTGCGACCAGGTGGCGCCGAATCGCTCGCAGTTCGACCTTATCGCCTACAGAATAGTGGTAGTGCAGCAGCCAAGCGACGGCGTATGCCAGCTCGTTCAAATCTATGATGTTCACCAGATACGCGGGCGCCAGCGCGGTCGCTCCGTAAAGCTGGCTGTATGCGGCCCAGGGATTTGGAGACGCCGTACGACTTCGCCGGCCATTGTCCGTCGTGGGTACAAAGTAGCTGGCGATCTGGAATAGGATGCGCTGCCGCGTGCTCGCAGTGGGAACGTCCTGTGCAACGCGATCCGTTGCTAACTCCAATAACTGGATTAACGGCTTGTTGCGCTCCCAAAGCGCGAGGAGATCGTGGATCCATACCGGGCGTACAGGATACGTCCATCCTTGCACGCTGGGTGGTCCGTCGCTTCCCCAGGATTCAGTTGGCGGCTGTCGGGCCGGTTCGCGCATTGTCACCATCGTAGCATGATGACGGAACACTTTGATGGATGGTACGCTAGGTTGCCGCGGTCGGATCACTCGCAGGTGTTGACTGGTCCGCATTGGCGTAGAACAGAAGGTCTGGATATTATGTAGAAGGGAATACATACCCAAATCGTCGCTGAATCCGGGCGACGAACCCGACCCACTCCAACGAAACCATGTGGAGAGAAACTTGAAGACACATCAGATACAGCCCGGCGTTGAGGTAGACGGCGAAGAGCTGCAGTCCCTCCGCCGGCATATTCCACGCTTTGGGCTTAGTATGGCGTTAGTGGCCACACTGGTCCTTGTCGCAGGCTGCAATCTGTTTCGCCCGCCGGCGCCGCCGTCTCCGCTGCCTACGCCCACGACGATAGCCACCATTACGCCTTCACCCATTCCGCCTCTTTCGCTGCTGGATTCAGAGTTGCTGGGCGTCAAGGACGTCGGGGCTACCTGTGACTCCGCTGACGGAGCCGAGATTACTTGCGAAAATGCCGAGTTCGCACCGCACATCGTAGTGAAGCATGACGCGTCCACCTGGTCGCGTTGGGCGATGCGCTGGCAGAACGCGCCGCCGCTTACGGGCGATGAGGTCTTGCGCCTACGATTGACGGTACAGGGGGACATGTATCCCAACCTGTACTTGGTCGAACAGGACGGTGAGCGGCTTCCTGTGGAGCTTTGGCGTTTCGGCCTCGCGGAAGGCACGCAGGAGATCTTTGTGCCGTTGCGCGAAGTGAAGGACACTGAGGGCAACACGCTTGATTTCAGCAAAATCAACGAATTGCAGATCGTGTTTGAGTGGGCCGATGTAGATGGAGTGATGGACGTCGAGAGCGTGAGATTTCTGTCTGTGTGGCAGGAACCCGTGGCTCTGGACTCGGCCGCGTTCGAGATGGCGGATGCCTTAGGGCTGCCTCCCGGCTTTGTCTCCGAACCGATTGCCGACGACGTGCGTGAGAACACGCAGATTGAGATTACGCCGGACGGCGATATGCTCGTCAGCCTGCAGAACGGCCGCATTTGGTGGTACACGGATGAAAATGGAGATGGCGCGTACGATTCCCGCCGCCTCTATGCCACCGGCTTCACTGAGGTAGTGGGCCTGCTCTACGATCCGTGGGACGACGCCGTGTGGGTAGGGGGGCGCGGGCAGCTGTACCGCACGTTAGACACGGACGGCAACGGCGCCGCCGACGTGCGCGAATTGCGCATCGACGGCTTGCCGTGGGGACGTCATCAAAACAATGGACTGGAATGGAATCCGGACCCGGATCCGTTCTCGGGTGAGCCGGGCGGCCACTGGATATACTTCGGTCTGGGTTCGACGGATGATTTAGTTGTTGGCGGCGAGTACAACGCCTCAATCCTTCGCTTTCCGCGCGATGGACAAGGGCAGGAAGAACTGGAGATCCTAAGCCACGGCAACAGGAATGCCTATGACGTGGTATGGGCGCCGGTGCCTGAGAACCTGGATGATCCGGACGGTCCCACAGCCTGGCAGCTCTTTGCCAGTGAGAATGGACCGGACTACCAAAGCGATCCCGACGAGGTCAATCACCTATATCGGCTCGGTCTACACTTTGGTTTCCCAGACCAGCTCGGAGATCTGGCCCCGGATGCTATCGAGGGGGATCCGTACGCAGGTCCGGTCTACTCTGCAAGTCCGCACGCTAGCGCCGATGGCCTAGCCTGGATCAGTAACCCCGACTGGCCGGACGAGTATCGTACAATCTACACGGCGCTCTTCGGCGAGGTGTTCAATCCGACGCCCGTAGGACATATCGTGGAGGGCGTCCATCTGCGTGAGATCACCACGCCAGATGGATACACCACGTATCGGGGCGAACCTTTCGATTTCGTAACCAATTTGGATCGACCACTTCCGTTAACTGTCGATCTTGAAGGGAATCTGTTGGTAGGCGATTACGCAACGGGAATGATCTACACAATTCGATACACCGGCGAGGAGTAATCGAACGTTGTAAGCGCCACCAACCTTGTGGAATTCGCACGGTATCGTCATGAACGAACACAGGCCGCACCTCGACGTCGAGGTGCGGCCTGTGTTTTCGTGGGTGCCTCCACCCCACTGGGATAAGATGGTTTCCAGTCTCGCATCCGTTTTCCTAAATTCGAGTAAACACTTCATTGCGCTCGCTCGTCATATGAGTGATTGTGTGGCTAGCGGAGCGCAGATGCGTTGAGGAAGGGATCGTCGTGGCAGGCGCCGGTCAAGCAAACATCATTGCCGAGTTGTACGAGGAATATGAGACCGTGCTACTGCGCTATGCGCTGCGTTTGACACATGATACCGATTGGGCAGCAGATTTGGTGCAAGACACATTTGTGCGATCCATGGGGCATGTGGAACTGCTGAGAATGCTCAAGAAGCATCAACGTAGGGCGTGGCTGTATCGCACACTCAAGAACCGAT
>JBJYXA010000234.1:39201-58391 GCA_046259705.1 Caldilineaceae bacterium | reverse complement strand
GGCTCCTCGGCAACGACCAAGCCGCCATAGGACAACACCATGCTCGCCGCCCAATTCAGGTCGGGAACCGTGTAGGTTACTCGCAGTGAGCCATCAGGCAACTCCTGCATTTCGTCCCATTGCTGCTGAACCTCACGCGCAAAGCTCGCGCCTTCGGGAAGGAATCGAACAATCACACGCAGCGCGCCGAAACTGCGCCACTCGCGCTCCAGATAATCATGGATGTCGAACTCGGGTGGCAATGCGAAAGGGACATCCGTGGGTTCGAGACGCGTGACGCGATCGACGCGAAAGGTACGCATGGCATCGCGCAAATGGCAATAGCCGACCATGTACCACCATCCAGAACGATGTACCAGCGCATAAGGATCAAAGTCGCGGACAGTCAACCTGGGTTCGGACGCCCTTTCATAGGCCATATGGACGGTTCGTTGCTCGCGGATCGACTGCCGCAGGGTTGTCAGAAGCGGCGTCATCGGTCCGACGGCGGTGCGGTTGAGTCCTGAGGAGATGAACGAACGTGACGCCCATGCCGCCTCTTGGCGTTGATCGTCGGGCAACACGTTTTCGAGCTTGGCTAGGGCACCGTGAGCACCCTCCGCATAAAGCTGGCCCCACATTTGGGTAACCAAGCCCGTTCCCAAAAACACGGCAACCGCCTCTTCCGGCGTGAAGACCAGAGGCGGCATCTTGTACCCGCGCACCAGGGAAAAGCCGCCAGACGGCCCGCGCTCCGAGTAGATGGGAATGCCCATCTCTTCCAGCATTTCCATGTAACGGTGCACCGTGCGCACGGATACGCCGAGCGCGGCGGCCAGGTCGCCTGCCTTCTGGCGCGGCCTGCGTTGCAGCAGCATGATGAGCGTGAGTAGTCGAGTGGCGGGTCGGGGCATCTCTTGCGTAAATGCCGTCTGCCCGCAAGCTTGCGGGCAGACGGCAAACTGTTACTTCTCTTTCACGGGAATGTGTACGTACACCTTCGACGACGGGTCCTGACCGTCAAAGTCCTCTTCGTAGAGCTCGAAATCCGGCCCGTGCGTTCGCTGGAAGTCGGATCCCGCCATCCACGGTCCGTAGATGTACCCGATGGTGTCGCCGATCTCGGCCAAGGTCGTCTCGAAAACGGCGTAAGTCTGCGCTGGGATCTCCCACGCTACCATTCCTTCGGGCGCCGCTTGTCCCGGCTTCACCGCTACGCCGGCAAGATAGTCGAACTCCGTCGTTTGCGGATCGTAGTTGTCGCTTGCCCCGTAGAAGACACCCCGGCTCACCTGTCCCCGGACACGCTCTTTCTGACCGTCGAAGTCCATCCACAATTGCATCATTGAAGGATCGCCAGGTTTCGTGCGTGTAACCATGCCCACAATGGTGAAGGCGGGCTTTTCCACGAGTTTGGCCTGCATCTGACGGTCTATAGCCTGAGTCGTCATTATTGTTCTCCTAGGTGTGTTGCTGACTGCACATTTGAGTTCCTGACGTCTTCAGAGGAAGGCGGGCCCGTTCACGGAGCCTTGGCGTACCGCTGCCAGCTGCCGTTCCCTCTCCTGAAGAACAACTCAAGCATAGATCGCAAACATGACAGATCGTGGCATATATCCATTGGAATTCACAATCTGCGGTGGAACGGATAGGAATTGGACTGAAGCCGCTGTCAAGAGCTTGTTGGACGATATTGTAATGCCCATCGTGGTCGTACCGCTGGGCGGTGTGGTCCTTTCAGCTTTGTCCATCACTATCGGCAATGCAACCACCTCTTGTGGTAACTTCATCCAGGCTTACTCACATTCCTTATCATTGGCTTCGTGGTGTTCCTGACAATAAAAGCAGTGAACACGGCGCAAGGACTTGCATTAGGCGCAGAAGAAGAGGAAGCCCTAGCCTCGGAGGAACCGAGCGGCGATGCCAAACTGATTACCGCGATTCGGGATCCGCTCAAAGAAGCAACACAGCCAGGTTGACCTGACGTCCCGTCGGTGACGATACTTCATCATCAGGTGTGGCCGTACCCTATTGAGCCGGCGAATCCAACCGTCGCGGATCGTACCACGTCGGCAGCGCCCTCTTGGCTAGGTTGCGCTGAATGGCTGCGGGCGCGCACAGGCGCAGAAAAGGAGAATATGAATCAAGTGCCTCGAACCCAAACTAACCCGTAGTCCCAACAACCCTTGATAGATATGCCGCCTACTACGTTCAGAGATGCCCGAACAAGTCTGAAACGAGTAGCTTATTTGGCAATTCTGGCGATGGGAATTGTCACCACAGTTGTGGTTCTGGCAGGTGACGCGGCAGTCCAAGCGCAGCAGAAAGATGCGGTTGTGGCGAGTCCTGGCGCCCCGATACGCGTTGTGACCAAGGAGATCGAGCCCTTCGTCTTTGTCGGCGATGATTGGAGCGGATTCAGCATCGAGCTGAGCGAGGGCAGCCTGCTGCGCGCGCCGATCAACCGAGCACTCTTGCAGCTGCGCGAAGACGGGACCTACGATCTCATTTATGCCAAGTGGTTCGACGACTAGACGGCAAGGTAAGGGCAGGCTGTCCGAGCCTACCCTTACCTTACCAAGTTGGGCATGTGTGATTCGCCGCGGTCCCTAGCCACGGCGCTCTAGAAAACACCGCGGCCGGATGCGTCCGAGTCCTAGTGCAAACCCCCGCCGGACGCTTCCTGCAGCTTCTCGAACACCCGGTCCAAGTTGAAAGACGCCGGTTCCTGCCGGGGCGGAAATTCGATGAACGACTGGATCTGTTGCGCCACAATATTCTGCGCGGGATAGAGCATGTACACGTGATCTAGGTGCCAGTCCCAATACGAGTTGGAATTCTCGTCTGCCCGCTCAAATGGGTCGCGGCGCAGATTGAAGATCTTTGGCACGCGCAATTCCACGAACGGCTCTGCCCACAACTGCATGGTCTTGGCCCGCTGCTCCTGGAATACGACCTTCCAGTCCCCGGCGCGCAGAGCCACCAGTGCGCCGTCGTCGTTCACATAGGCAAAGAACTTGCGCGGGCTGGCGTCGGTCTCCCCCGTCAGCCATGGCAACAGGTTCTCACCGTCGATGAATACTTTGAACTTCTTGTCGCCGGCCTGGTACCCGTCCAGCAACTTATGCTTGATGTCCGAGTCGCCGGCCGCAGCGAGCAATGTCGGCAACCAATCCTGATGCGAAGCAATCCCATTGAGCGTTTTGCCGGCCTCGAACTTGCCGGGCCAGCGTGCGAACGAAGGTACGCGATATGCGCCTTCCCAATTCGAGTTCTTCTCACTGCGCCAGGGGGTGATTGCACCGTCCGGCCACGTATTGTAGTGGGGACCATTGTCCGTTGAATAGAGGACGATCGTGTCTTCGGCGATGCCAAGCTCGTCCAGTTTGTCCAGCAGCCTGCCCACGGCCCGGTCGTGCAACAGCATGGCATCATTGTAGAAGCCCTGTCCGCTGATGCCCTTTGCCTCGTCCGGGATGTGGGTGCGAAAATGCATGTGAGTCGAGTTCCACCAAACAAAAAACGGCGTGTCACCGGCAACCGCTCGCTCGATAAAAGCAATGGTGCGGTCCGTGACATCGTCGTCTATGGTCTCCATGCGTTTGCGGGTTAAGGGACCTGTGTCTTCGACGCGCCCGTCAGAGAAAGAGTGGATTACGCCGCGAGGACGGGGCAGCAAGCTTTCCGGCAGATGATTGGGATAGTCTGCTTCTTCGGGCTCCTCTTCGGCATTCAGATGGTAAAGGTTCCCATAGAATTCGTCGAAACCGTGATTGGAGGGAAGGAACTCGTCGCGATCCCCCAGATGATTCTTGCCAAACTGGCCTGTCGCGTATCCCAGGGGTCTGAGCAATTCCGCGATCGTCGGATCCTCGGCCTGCAGCCCTGCCTCGGCCCCGGGGATGCCGACCTTAGTCAAGCCCGTCCGCAGCGGGTTCTGCCCCGTGATGAATGCTGCGCGCCCGGCTGTACAGCTCTGCTGCCCGTAATAGTCGGTGAACTCGATACCTTCGTCAGCGATGCGGTCGATATTTGGCGTACGATAGCCCATAGCGCCGCGGTTGTTATGGCTGATGTTGTACCAGCCAATGTCGTCTCCCCAGAGAACGAGTATGTTGGGTTTTCCGCCGGGCATGTGAGATGCTCCCCTCCTGATGGAATTCGTTCAAGAACCACGTCGACTCTTCAGTTCGTCTTCATTGCCCCCAAAGGACTGCGCCGGAACGAGACTGGCATGCGGTAGCGTTCTGGTGTCTGCGCCCGCTCTCTAGCCTCCCTGACATTGTATCTGTTTGCAATTGCTATCACAAGGGTCAGATCGTCGTGGTTCACGCCCGTAGAGGATAGCGCCAACTACCCCATCGCCTCCCGCAGCTCGCCGACCAGTACCTCTGCACTCGCATCAGTTCACGCAGGTCGCATTGCTTTGGGCTTTTGCTCACGCGTGCAGTTCTATCTTTATCCCTCCAAACTCGTCACCGGCGCGGAAAACTTGTAGGTGATCCCGGTCAATTCTTCGGACACCTCCCAAAAGCGCCGCAGTGCATCCGCATCATAAGCTTCATCATTCGCCTTTTGCTCTGCAGGATAGCCGCGCATTCGGAAACGCCGGGGACCATACAGTGCGCCTCCTTTAGCCTCTTCGGCTGTCATAGCGTAGAGCATCGGCAGCACGCCCATGGAAATATCCTGGGCCAGGAAAGGTCCTGCAATTTTGTATAACACGCCTTCTACTTTTGTGCCCGATTGCTCAACGCTATTCGATTGCAGGTTACTTATGACGAAGCCGGGATGGGACGTGTTGGCAATGGTATCGTATCCGGCCGCGGACAAGCGCTTCTGCAATTCGAAGGTGAAAAAGACGTTGGCCAGTTTGCTCTGTCCGTAAGCGCCCCAACGACTGTACTCCTCTTCACCCATAAGATCGTCAAAATTGATGTGTCCGCCCCAGTTAGCGCTGCTAGTCACATTATGTATGCGTGCATGTGGCGTCGATGTGATAAGGTCCAGCAGTAGTCCGGTTAGGGCAAAGTGCGCCAGGTGGTTGACCCCTAGCTGCATCTCGAAACCGTCAACCGTCTCCTGGCGGGGGATCGCCATCAGGCCCGCGTTGTTCAGAAGGATATCCAGGCGTTCATAGTTCGCCTGGAAGGCATCGGCGAAATCACGCACACAGTTGAGATCGGCGTTATCTAGCTTCATCACCTCAAGAGAAGCATTGGGCGTGACAGAATGCACCTCTGCCGCTGCTGCTTCTCCCTTCTGCAGATTGCGAACCGCCATGACCACGGTCGCTCCCTTTTCTGCAAACGCTTTCGTACACTCCAGTCCCAGGCCGCTGTTGGCGCCGGTAACGACGATGACCTTGCCGGTCAGGTCGGGAATGTCCATCTTCGTCCATTTACCACTCATATTGCTCACGTCCTCTGTATATTCCTATCCTATACACCCGTCTAGTCGCCCGGGTTCGACTTGCAAACACAAGCTGCACCGATCATTGCAGTGGCCATAGTATGACAGATGTTGCAGCAACAAGTAGTAGCAGAAAGCGCCGTCTTTCGCACAGCTCATGCCATTACGTGTAGAACGATATGGATTCGCGCTATTCGAAAGCGCCCACGTATACAGTACCGTTGGGGAGGGTGGCCCCATCCAAGGAAGCGGCCTCGTTCAACTGTGCCTGTGTAACTAGAGCTGCGGTCAGATCGGCGCCGCTCAAGTTAGCGCCCATCAACTTGACTCCGGTCAGATCACAACGCCGTAGATTGGCCCCTCGGAGATCCCCGTTCGTCAGATTGGATCCGCTCAGGTTCAGATAACTTAGGTCAGCGCCTGCCAGTTTGGTCTTGCGCCGGCTCAGGTAGAATGCATACATACGCTGCCCCGTAATGGCGTAGAGGGCTAGTAGACGTACGTAGGTTCGGTAGACAATTCCTCCCACGGTCCTCCGCCTTTCTTAACCATATGTCGATACCGGTGGCAAACCAGTGTCAGTATAACAGGACCTTGATGACAGATACTGGCATAGGGCGCCAATTCACTTGCGGTTCACGTCAATCCTGATACCCAGATGAGTTGATGGTCTGACGCCCTTTGCCCTCGTTACCGAACGAGTGTTCAATTGGTTCACGGGGATAGCTCGGCGTTATCCGATGATGTCTGCGACGAATCTATACAGAGCGAGAGGCCAACATGAGCGAAAAGTGGACAACTGACAACATACCGAACCTAACCGAAAAAGTCTTTATCGTCACCGGGGCTAACAGCGGAATCGGCTTTGAAGCCGCCAAGGAATTTGCGCGCAACGGTGCGTATACTATCCTTGCCTGTCGCAACATGGACAAGGCGGCGGCCGCCCGCAATACAATAATTGGTGAGATTCCGAATGCTCAGGTGGAGACGATTCGGCTTGACCTGGCCGACCTAGGCTCCGTTCATGAATTTGCCGAAACCTTTCTGGCCAAATACGACCGGTTGAATGTGCTGGTAAATAACGCCGGGATCATGTGGGCGCCATACGGCACGACGAAGGACGGATTTGAAAGCCAGTTCGGCACCAATCACTTGGGTCATTTTGCTCTGACGGGACTGCTGCTCGAACGGTTGTTGACGACACCTGGCTCCCGCATCGTCAATGTCAGTAGCAGCGCTCACCGATCCGGCCATATGGATTTTGAAAACCTTATGTTCGAAGGCGGCGAGGGATACGGCCGCCACACAGCTTATGGACGCTCCAAGCTGGCCAATCTGTTGTTCACATACGAGTTGCAGCGCAAGTTTGATGCCATCCGTTCAGATTGTATGGCCCTCGCCGCCCACCCGGGAGTCTCAGACACGGATCTGGACCGTTATATCCAAGAATTCTGGTATTTCCGGCTGTTGCGACCTCTGTTTGGTTGGATGATTCAGTCCGCGGCCATGGGTGCGCTGCCGACCCTGCGCGCTGCCACGGACCCCGGCGCTAAGGGAGGCGAGTACTACGGGCCTGATGGTTTTATGGAGAGTCGCGGTTATCCTGTTGTCGTCGAGTCGGACAACGCCTCGCACGATCAGGGCGATGCTGCGAAATTGTGGAACGTCTCGGAGGAATTGACAGGCGTTCACTACGATTGGTCCACAGAGGAGGACTCCGCGTGAGCGAAAAATCATTGGGCGGCGGGATGCGTCCAATTCGCTGCACAGGCTGGACCGCAGATTGCTGCACGTGATCACAAAAACAGTGCTTCTTCGCTACAATCTACACTTCCCAACATAGGGATGCTTCCTGGTCGAGAACGGCAACAAAGTGGTCGTAGAGTGCGTCAGCCTCTTCATGCGTAGGTGCGATGACGGTTGCGCCGATCCTGCCCGAGGCTCCCACATCACAGAGCATATGCATCACCACACCCGTTTGCCGTGCGTGGTCGAAGTGAAGTCGATGGCGGCTGACGATGTCGAAGAGGCTATCCGGCGTAAAGACACGATAGGCAGGCGATTCCAAATGATCGCTGGCTACATAGCAGCGCTCGTCGCCGCGTACTGTATGGAACGCGCCTTCGTGGGCATGGTAGCGTCCGTCTGTTAAGTATTCAAGCGTCAGATGCGGTGCAGTGGTGCCGCCTTTGCGCAGATTTACCTCAATGGCGTACGGCTGCCACTGGCCCGCTTCGCCCTGCACGACGACGAAGTCGACGGCAAACCGTCCGATAACGCCTTCGCGCGCCAAGCGTTGCCCGATCTTCTCTGCTTGCTCCATGATTGGCCACGCGTACGCCGCATCCGCCGGGAAACGCGCGCCTAGATAAGTTTGTCCTGATGGCCCGCCGAGGATTTGGTCGTGCGTCGAGAGCAGTTCGACTTCACCCAGCGGGGTGATGCGAAGCTGTGCGCTGGGACTTCGCATGGTTCTGCCCGCGATTAACTCTTCCACGATCGCGCCATCTTCCTGCATCGACCGCACGTAGTCCTCATAGCGTACGCTGGATAGCTCGAACTGCATGCCGCGTACGGCTTGTGCAATGGCGTCCAGCTCTGAAGGCGCTCCTGGTTCGGAACACTGCGCCAGATCTACAGTGGCATTTCCCATACCACTCACACCTTCGTTCAGTTTCACGATTACCTTTTCCATCGCCGGGCGCTGTGTTCGCATGGTACGGATTGCTTGCACCACGCTCTCCTCACTATACAGATCTTCCTGTCCAAGAGGATGAGGCACATCTTCCTCGGCGAAAACGCGCCGCCCTCCGCTCTTTGTGCCGAACGCAAAGCAATCCGGATCCGCCGCGTACATGGGGATGCCCAGCCGCAAGGCCACCTCGCGCTCCAGGTCTGTGGTATTGAACGGGATCATGTGCGCCATGTCCGCATTGGGGATCAGCGCACGGATGTGGGCAAGCACATGCGGGCGGGCGAGCAGCTTCTGGCTTAGCGGCTCGCGTGAGCCGTCTTCCAGGCAGATCAGGTCCAGCCGTTTACGCGCGTGGGAGGAGACGATGCCCGGCAGCAAATCCAGGTAGTAATCAATGATCGACTCCTGGATGGGCTGTGAGGTAACGTAGATGAGGCGAAGATTGGGCTGGCGCAGCAGAAAGAGAAGAAACAGAAAGCGCTGTTCGTATGCTTGTAAGGTAGACGCCGGCTCGTCTACGTCAAAAGAAAGCGAGGGAACGACCACGGCTGTGTTCGGTTCCTGAACCGGCCCGCCCGGCCCGGTGCCGATCTGCTGCCAGAGGGGTACCAGTTTTTCCTGAAGCCGTTCAAAGTCGGCTAGGTTGAGCGAACTCAGCGAATTGGACTCCCTTGCGCGCACCTGTTTATCCATGGTTTGTTACTCCCGCCGCTAGGCAGAAACTTCCGAACCGTAACGAATATCTGCACGAGTGTCGGCCATGCCTGAAGCAGGGCGCTCGTCCGGCAGATTCTATCTGAGTATTCAGTGAAGGGCAACGCCGGCTTGGTGGCGAGGCGCGCCCACGTCTCCGTTGCCATAAGACGGATTATGCCCGGGGAGATGCCGCGAATTTGCCCGTGGAGCCGGCCGGTGCTACAGTAGATGCTTCTGTCCGCGACCGTCGGGGCCGCGGCGAGACTACCATTGGGCTGAGGGTGCGACTTGGCTCTGTGCAGCCAAGGAGTATCTTCTTTTGAAGTTTGAACAGTTTTCTCTTGATGCGCGCCTATTGACCGGCGTCAAGAAGGCCGGTTTCACCAAACCGACGCCGATCCAGGAGCGCGCCATTCCAGTAGTGATCGAAGGCCGTGACCTGATTGGTCTGGCACAGACCGGTACAGGCAAGACCGCGTCTTTTCTTCTGCCAATTTTACAGCAATTGACTGAAGCACCGTTGCGCCAATCTCGCGCCCTGATCTTGGCGCCCACGCGCGAACTCGCGGAGCAGATCCACCAGAGTTGCGGCGACCTCGCTGCACAGACCAAGATTCGCAGCGCCACCATATACGGAGGAGTGAGCAAGGGTCCACAGCTCGCTGCTCTGCGCCAAGGGACAGAGATACTTATTGCCTGTCCCGGCCGTTTACTGGACCTGATGAATCAGGGCCATGTGGATCTGTCGCATATCGAGGTGTTGGTCCTGGATGAGGCGGACCGAATGTGTGATATGGGTTTCCTGCCCGACATTCGCCGCATTCTTCACGAACTGCCAGACCGGAGACAAACGCTTTTCTTCTCGGCCACAATGCCGGCCGATATCCGTAAGCTTGCGGGCAGCATTCTCAAGGATCCGGTGACAGTGCAGATTGACGCCAGCGCCCCGGCCAAGACAGTCTCGCATGCCCTCTATCCCGTGCCTGCACCGCACAAGCGGCGGCTGCTATTCGGTATGCTCGGTGACATGCCCACGGGACGAGTATTGATCTTTACGCGCACTAAGCATCGTGCGAAAAACTTAGCCGCAGATCTGGATCACCGCGGCTACCGTGTGTCCGCGCTGCAGGGCAATATGGCGCAAAATCGGCGACAGCAAGCCATTTCGGGCTTCCGCAACGGCAAGTACGACATTTTGGTTGCCACCGACATCGCCGCGCGCGGCATCGACGTGTCCGAAATATCGCATGTCATCAACTTTGACATGCCCGACACGGTCGACGCCTACACGCACCGCATCGGACGCACGGGCCGCGCCAGCCATACCGGAGAAGCTCTCACCTTCGTGTCCCAAGAGGATGAGAAGATGGTGCGAGAGATCGAAAATGTCTTGGGTAAGCGGATCGAGCGAAGAAGCCATGCCAGCACGGCCACGGTCGACGAACCTGAGCGAAGCCCTGCGGCAAAGACCGTGTCGGGTTCGCGTACGACCCAAAATGAGGGCAACTCCAACCATGGTCAGGCTCGTCGAGGGCATCAATCAAACAGCAATGCCCGCCGCAATGCAGGAAATCCGGCCAGACGTAGGCGGCGCAGACAGTATTCAACGCCCGCCTAGGGTGCACGAATAACACGATCTGGGTCAGAGGCGGCGTTACAGTGGCCGAGATCGTGTGAAGATCGAAGTGGGGCGTGGAGTCCACGCCCCATCCTGCTCGAAACCCTATTCCATGCGGTTCTTCACGACCTCACCGTGATGCATGACCAGGGCAATATTCTCCGGGTTCTCCAGTGAACGAATGTTGGCCAGCGGGTCTTTGCGCGCTATCACGATGTCGGCCAACTTGCCCGCCTCCACCGTGCCCAGCCGGTCGTCCCAACCTAGACATTCGGCGGCCACGCGCGTCGTCGCTTCAATGGACTGCATGGGCGTCATCCCTATGTTGACCATAAGCCCCATCTCCCGCAGGTTGGTGCCATGTGGCATCACCCCAGCATCCGTGCCCATGGCGATTTTGACGCCGGCCTCATGCGCGCGGGCGATGCTCTCGGTATGCGCCTCCATTACCTCGCGAGCCTTGCGCACACCGTACTCGGGCATACCGCCCGCCTCACCGGATTCGACCACGGCCAGCGGCGCCAGCAGAGTGGGCACCAGGAAGGTGCCGCGCTCCAGCATCATGTCGATGACCTCATCATCCAAATAGATGCCGTGCTCGATGGAGTGTATACCGGCGCGCACGGCGTTCTTGATACCCTCCAATCCCTGCGCGTGCGCCATGACCTTGACGCCGCGGCGGTAGGCCGCCTCGCGCACGATGACGTCGAGTTCTTCCGGCGAAAATTGCGTGAACTCCGGGTGATCGGTGGGGCTAAGCACGCCGCCCGTTGCGCAGATTTTGACCACCTCTGCGCCGGCGCGCAGTACTTCGCGGACCTTCTTGCGCACCTCCTCGATGCCGTCAGCGCGTCCGTCCGGGAAGCCGGGGTACGGCATGAACATCTCGTACTCGCCCCCGGATGGCATATAGCCGTCTCCATGGCCACCGGTGATGGTGAGTACTGAGATGCTGATCTGCATGCGCGGTCCCGCAACCACACCCGTCTCCACAGCCATCTTCGCGCCTAAATCGGCGCCGCCGGCATCGCGCACGGTAGTGATCCCCGCATCCAGCGTGCGGCGCATGTAGTTTACCGCATTGTAGAAACGCATGGAGAAGGGTGTCTGCAGATCGCGCTCGATGTTGACGCCTTGGAGCATGATATGCACGTGGGTGTCGATGAGGCCGGGCAATATCCAGCCGCCCTGTGCGTCGATCTCCGAGATATCGCCGGCCGGCCGGCGCACCTGCGCATTGGGACCCGCGGCGATAATGCGATTGTCTTCTATGAGTACTGCGGCGTTTGGCACCGGGCTGCCGCCACGGCCGTCAATAAGGGTAGCATTGTGGAGCAGGATGAATGACATCGAGCGACCTCCTGGGTCTTCGCCTGAAAATTCGACGCAATTTTGGTCGCGCCCTCAGGTATGGTAAAGCTACAGTCAATTCCTACCCATCATAGCTTACTTCAGCACAGACACCTGAGATTGGATAGTCGCAGTCTCTCATGTCCAGAACTGGATGGATTCTTCTCATTATCGCTGCCATCGTGGTCGGCGGTTTCGTGTTGCCGTTTCTCTCATGGCTGATCGCGGATGAGGGCATCGCTGCGACATCCGGTTCGGATTTCTGCGTGAGTTGCCATTCCATGGAGCCCATGCAAGCAGCCTACCTAATGGATGTGCACGGCGGGAACTCGGCACATGGAATGCAGGCATATTGTGTGGATTGCCATCTAGACCACTCCAGTTCCGCGGCTTATTTCTTCGACAAGGTACGAACGGGCGCGCACGATATCTGGGTAGAATATACGAGGGATACCAGCCTCATCGATTGGGAAGCCAAGCGCGAGCACAGAGAGAGCTTCACTTATGACTCAGGATGCAAACATTGGCATCCGCGCTTGGAGGAGGCGACGATGGGAAGCCAGGAGGCCTTCGTTCCGTGCATACCGGCAGATCATCCCCAAGGACAGCCTGCACACATTGGTACAGGTGCACGAAGGGCAGAGCCATCCCGAGTTTGGGAATGCGACCAACGAGACGGGGTGTATGCAATGCCACGGCACCGAGATTAAGTTGGATGAGAACAACCGGCCGCTCTCGTCCACGTGGCCTAATGCGGGCATGGGAAACATCTACCCAGACGGCAGCACCAGCAGCTGTATCACCTGCCACACGCGCCACCTCTTCAGCGTTGCCGAAGCGCGCAAGCCGACCGCTTGCGCTTCCTGTCATTTGGGCCACGACCATCCGGACATAGAGATCTTAGAAAACAGCAAGCACGGCCACATCTTTCTCGCCGAAGGCAGTGAGTGGAACTGGGACAGTGCACCGGACGCTTGGGAGCCAGGCGATTACCGCGGCCCGACCTGTGCGACCTGTCAAATGAGCGGCATTGGCCAGCTGCACTCCACACATAACATCAGCGAGCGGCTCTATTGGAACCTCTGGGAGAAACGCTCGGACGTGCGCAACTCCAGTGATGTGTTGAGCCCGCTGTTAGGCGACGGACCGGCCGGCCGCGAGATGATGAAGATTGTATGCAATTCTTGCCACACCTCACTGCACACGGACAACTTCTTCGAACAAGGTGATCGCGCTGTCCAACTCTGCAACGTTGCCTATTACGAGCCGGCAGAGGACATGCGAAAAGCCCTGGAGGAGAAAGGGCTACTCAAGGAGAACCCTTGGACCGATGAGTTCCAGATCGTCTACTATCATCTATGGCGTCACGAGGACCGGCGTGCGCGGCAAGGCGTCATGATGGCCGGGCCGGACTACGACCACTGGCATGGTTTCTTCGAACTGCAGCAAGATTTATACAAGTTGCAGGAGATCTACGACAAGCGCATCGAAACCGGCGAAATAGAATAGCCCGCCAGACAAAACCCAGACAACCCCGAGGCGGTGAAGACAACAAACTTCGCCGCCTTTTGCCTTTTCTGATACCATCAAGTAGTGCTCAAATCGGCTGTGGTGCCGAGTCTATATAGCGGAGTACTTCCGCTTCGGAACACCCATTTCCCGAGAGGAGAAGTTGACATGCAAACGCGAACGCTTGGAAACCAGGGCCTGCGGGCTACCGAGGTTGGCCTCGGCTGTTGGCAGATTGGCGGCGGCTGGGGCTCTCCGTGGAGTGACGACGTTGCGCAGGAGACGCTCGGCGCGGCCTACAAGGCGGGCGTCCGCTTTTTCGACACGGCCGACGGCTATGGCGACGGCGAGAGCGAACGATCATTGGGCCGATTTCGCCGCACGCATGACGATGTTTTGATCGCCACGAAACTAGGACGAACGGGCGGGCTATATCCAGACAACTACAGTGAAGAAGGGCTGCGCGCCGCCACGATCAGTTCATTGGAGCGTTTGGGCGTCGACCGAATCGATTTGACGCAACTACATTGCGTGCCGCCCACGGTACTGCGCGACGGCAGTGTTTTCGACTGGCTACGTCGGCAGCGAGACGAGGGCTTGATCGGTGCATTTGGCGCCAGCGTCGAGTCTGTCGAGGAGGGCATGATTTGTTTGGAGCAGGAAGGACTCACGTCGCTGCAGATCATCTTCAACATCTTTCGTCAGAAACCGGAGACCGAACTCCTGCCTGCGGCGCAAGAGAAAGGCGTGGGTATCATTGTGCGGCTGCCGCTGGCCAGCGGACTTCTCACCGGAAAACTGAATAAGTCGACGGTCTTTGAAGAAAGCGACCATCGAAACTTCAACAGGGATGGTCAGGCATTCAACGTAGGCGAGACCTTTGCGGGGCTTCCTTTCGAGAAAGGCGTTGACCTTTCCGAACAGTTGCGCGAGTTCGTGCCGCAAGGCATGAGCATGGCGCAGATGGCGCTGCGCTGGATCCTAGACCACGACGCCGTTTCGGTGGTGATCCCGGGCGCCAGTTCGCCGCAACAGGCGAAAGCCAACGCCGCCGTCGCCGCACTCGACCCCCTGCCCGACGCACTCCACAAGCAGCTTCGTCTCTTCTACGAGCAGGATGTGCACGACTACATTCGTGGTCCGTACTAGGCGACAATAGAGAGCATCACGTACACGATGAATGTGCGTTGTTCATTCGGGCAAAGACGATTGTAGCATCCATAAGCACGCCCGTGCTGAGCCCAAGCCCGGTGTCTACGAGAGCGCAGATCCCGCCGGCTATCGCGGCGCAAGCGCCCGGCCGAGCAGTGTAGTCTCAGGCGCGGCAAGACGGGTCTCTTGCGTACGAGTTGGTTTATTCGCTGTTGTTAGTTCGCAACACGCGCATGGTCAAATGGGAGGGCGGAAAGAGGTGAGCAGTGCGCCATTGACCGAATAGCGAGACAGTAGTTCGCACTGTTGAAAGAGCGAATAGAAGCAACAAGCGGAACGATGCAGTTGCGAAATTTGTCGACCGCCGGCGAAATATCGGTCTTTAGTTCGGTTCCTCCGCCAACTCGACATCCATGGACATTTCATTTCCGTCGCGCAGCAGCTGTACGCTTATCGTATCGCCGACGTGGAAGTTATTCTCTAGGAATGTTCCCATGTCGTCCAGACTCGTAACTGGTGTATCGTTGATGGCCTGGAGTATGTCGCCGCCCACGTAAACACGCTGGTTTCCCACGACGGATTCTCGTTGTGCCCCACGTGCGCCGGCTTCGGCCAGTGGCGAACTATCGTCCAACTGTACCAACAGCAGACCTTGGTCAGTAGGAAGATCCAGCATAGAGGCGAGGCCCGGCGTGATCCCGTAGGCATAGCGAATGCCCAGCCAAGGATGGCGATACCGCCCCAAAGCCAGCAGGTCAGGCAGCACGCGGCGAATCGTGTCTACGGGTACAGAGAACCCCACGCCTGCGCTGGCGCCCGTTGGGCTGAAAATGGCTGTGTTGATGCCGATGACGCGTCCACTGCTGTCCAGAAGAGGGCCGCCAGAGTTCCCCCTGTTGATAGCCGCATCAGTCTGGATGATGCCGGTAATGGTGCGCCCATCCTGGCCTTCCAGATTGCGGTCCAGTGCGCTGATCACACCGGAGGTCATACTGCGTCCGAACTGGCCAAAGGGGTTACCGATTGCAATTGCGCGCTGGCCCACCTGCAAGTTCGCCGACGTTCCGAGTTCTACCGGGTGCAGCATATCGGCGGGTGCGTCGACGCGCACCACTGCGATATCGTTGCGTGGATCCAGACCTACGACTTCTGCCGGGTAAACGGTATCCTCCCCGAAGATCACCTCGATGTTCTCAGCGCCGGAGACGACATGATAGTTGGTCAGAATGTGGCCATCCGTGTCGAGCACAAAACCGGAACCTGAGCCTTCTTCGGGAACTGCCTCGAAGAAGAAATTGCGGCGCATGACGCGTGTCGTGATTGTGACGACCGCCGGAGCGACTTTCTGATACACATCTATGATGCGGTGCTCTTCGATGTCCAGCCCTGCCGCGTCGACGAGCGCGATAGAGGGTGCACCGCCCTCGCCGGTCTGAATGATCACGGGTGTTTGTGTGGGAACGGGACTGGCAGTAGCGGTTGGAGTGGCCGTCGGCCGCTGAAACTGCGAACGCAACCCTTCCACGGCGCCACAGCCGACGCCGGCTGCAAGCAGGATCAGCAAAGCGAAAAGACCAGCTATTTTGCCGGTCGAAGTACGAAATGTATTGCGCAACGTTGTACGCTCCATAATGCTATCGATCTCCTCTCGAGGAGAATTCTAGCACACAGGCTCATGTTGGCGCGTAGCGAAGATTCCGTGCAGCGGAAAGCGATTAAGGAGTTGTCTCTAGCGAGATGATATCACGGATTGTTCGAGGCATGTGGACGAGTCCGGGGGGAGCTGAATACGCGCCTGGCCATGCCCAGAAGGTGAGTTCGTTACCTGTCAGCAAGTGCAGCCTTCATCGTAGCTAATGTAGTCCGAGCAAGGTGACGGGTACTGGTTGCCGTAGTTGGATGATTGACCACCTCCTCCAATTGCATCGTCGCCTGTTCAATGGCTCCTTCGCGCAGCAGCACAAAGGCCAGGCCCGCGCGGCTTTCCTGGACTTCGAAAGCGGTGACGCCACGTTGGTCTCGCGCTTTTTCGAACATGCGCCGCGCCTCCAAAAGAGATCGCTTGCTGTCTTCTTCGTCGCGGTTGAGATCATCCGCCTCGGCGAGAGCCGTCCAGCCTAAGCCCAACCAGACCCCGGCAAGCGCATTGTTGTGAGTCTCACCTATCCCCTCGAGGGAGGCAAGCGAATCCTCGAAGCGGTGTCTCGCTTCACTGGGCCTACCTTGCGCTAGATCGATTCGTGCAAGTTCACTTAGGGAGCGCATCACCAGATCGATGCGGCCTGTCTGGCGGCCCGTCTCCAGACATGTAAACAATTCGCGGCGCGCACTCCTGAAGCGTCCTTGTGCGGACAATGCCCTGCCAACGGCGAGATGGCCGCCTGCCGCGCCGAGACGGTCTCCGCACGATTGGCTAAGGTGCAAACCTTCGCGGGCGAGTTCCTCCGCCCGTGCATACTGTCCCAGCGTACCAGCCAGCAGGGCGTAGTAGGCCAAATGCATGCCCTTCCATCTGCGCTCGCCGGAAGCATCGCGGATCTCCATGCATCGTGCGAAGTTCTCCTCGGCAGCGGCATAGTCGCCTTGCGCCCAACAGGCATATGCCAGTCCGAAGCAGGCCTCTGACAGCCAAAAGGCGACGCCCCGCTCCCAGCTGTAGAGGTAGCAGATGTGTTGGATCGGATCGAAAAGCGCAAGCGTGCGTTGTCCCATACGGCGCGAACTCTCGTAGTCTCCCTTTTGATGCGCCAGATTCGCTTGATCCATGCGTTTCCAGGAGTTCCAGTAATAGCGCGCACGGCCCGGGGGCATCGTCTCCAGTAGCGCCTGCAGTTGCTGGAGGAACTCTGCCGCTGCGCCGAGCATGCCCAGTTGTCTGTACTGGTTATACTGCGCATGGCGTATCCCCCCAAGTATGCGCGCCACACCCGTTCTGTCGGGCTCTACGAGGGATTGATTGGCAAGCATATACTCGAGCTTGTCGGCCGTCGTACCCAGCGTCTGCAATGAGTAATTAAGTCTGCCTAGCATGTCGCCGATGAAGAACACAGCCATGACAATGTCATAGGCGGTCTCTATGTCGAGTGTCTCAAGTGACGTCTGCAACGCAGCCAGCAGGTTACCGAACTCTAGAAGGATGTCATCCAGGGTTGCGGTCTGATGATTTATCGATCCGATTAGTCCATTCAAGTAGGTGCCGTAGTATGCGCAGTGACGGCGGCGGACGGCCTCGGGTGTGAGATCTGGGTCAGCGGTCGCATCCTCTTGCGCACCCTTCAGCTTCTCCTCGCAGTACTGCCGCGCCAGCTCATGTACCGTGTATCGCCCACCTTCACGCATCCGTAACCACGATTTGTCCACCAACCCCGCCAGATCCCGCGCTCCCGCCCCCGTCACTTCCCCCGCCGCCTCCAGCGTACACCCTCCCCGAAAGACTGACATCTGTCGCATGATGTCCCGTTCCCGACCCGTCAGCATCCCCCACGAATGGTCAAACGCCGCACGCATACTCCGCAGCCGCGCCGGTACATCCCGAAATGTGCCGCTCAGTACATCCAGACTCTCCTCTATCTCTCGCTCCAGCTGCGCCAACGTCAATGTCCGTGTCCACCCCGCCGCCAGCTCTATCGCCAGCGGCATCCCCTCCAATAACCGGCAAATCGTCCCGATCGCCCTCGCATCTTTTCCTTCGATCCCCTCCATCCTGTCCGGCACGTAGTTCGGCCGCAGCTTCCGCATCCGGTTGACGAAGAGCTCCGCCGCTTCGTATCCCTCCAAATCGCACGCTTCCAGCCTTTCTCCCTGCTCTATCTCTCCTATCAAACCTCGCGGGTACGAGAGCCCGTCCAGCGGCAAAAGCCACTCCTCCCGCACGTTCAGCCGTTCCCGCGATGTCACCAGCAGCGTCAGCTCCGGCGCCCCATGCAGCATCTCCGGCAACAGATCCACGCCTTCCAAGAGGTGTTCCAGATTGTCCAGCACTAGCAACATCTGTTTCGGGCGCAGATACTCGCACAGCCGCCGTCTCGGATCTGCCGAACTCAGATCCACCATCTCCAGTCCCCGCTCGATCGCCGTCGCCAGCAGATCCGCCGTTTCCACTGCCGACAGATCGACGAATCGTACCCCGTCCCGATACCGCCCTCCGTTCACTGCCGCCGCTTCAATCGCCAGCCGCGTCTTCCCCGATCCTCCTGGCCCCACGATGGTCAGCAGCCGGCAGTCAACATCCGCCAGCCGTTCCGAGATCTGTCCCAGTTCCTTCCCCCTCCCGATGAATGTAGTCGCCTGCGCCGGGAGGTTGTGCGTCGCTTTCGCCTTGGCTGACCCTTGCCTGCCTAGGCCTATTTGCTTCTCCCGGTATCCGCCCTCTCTATCCAGCTCTCCAGACCGGATCCGGGCCATCAGTTCGTTCGTCTCGTCATCCGGCTCTACGCTGAGCTCCTCCCGCAGCGCTCGCTCGCACTCCTCGTACTGATGTACCGCCGCTCCTCGGTCCCCTGACTCCGCATACAGTCGCATCAGCGTACGGTGCGCCGCTTCGTTCAACACGTCCAGCGCCAACCACCGCCGCGCATATGCGATCGCCAGATCGTATTGCCGTCGTCCTGCCGCCGCATATACATTCGCAAGCTGATCCAGCACCCCGGACAGTTCCCGGTGCAATGATTCCCTCTGCAGCAGTTGCCACGTCTCGAACTCCGGTGCATCCGGAAGCGAAAACCCGGCCAGAAAGTCGCCTCGATATAGGCTCGCCGCCGCACTCAGCGATTGTATGCA
>JBJYXA010000234.1:0-39101 GCA_046259705.1 Caldilineaceae bacterium | reverse complement strand
ATGGGGAGCGCCAAAGAAGCCGAGGGCGATGGGAGACAATCGGACCCCTCCTTAACCTTTCTATTCTATTATAACGAATTCTGCGGCCACTTTCTACCCCCTATTTGCCGCCAAAGTGCAACGCGGCTGTGACGCCTGTGTTACGCGTGTGTGACGCCTGTGCCGTAGTCTGCGTAGTGGCAGACCCTTAGAAGACCAGCTCTATTCTCGTCATTCAACGTTAGAAAGGACTATGGCCATGCATCGAATCGCAATGTGCTCTCCGATTGTGTTCTTAGTGCTGTTACTCGCCGCTTGCCAACCCGTGCAGCCGGTCCAAAACGAGCAACCAATTGAATACGGCGAAGCCGAGGTATTTGTGCAGGGTGCGGCGATTCCGGGCGTGATGGATATCGACATCGGACCCGATGGGCACATCTACGCCGCGTCGGAACTGGCGGACAAGATTATGGCGCTCGATGCACAGACCGGCGACGTTCTATGGGAGATGGATGCAGGCGAGGACGTGCCGGAAGCGGTGCGAATCGCGCCGGACGGCACGCCCTACTGGACGTCGTTCTACTCGCTCAATGTCTGCAAAGCTACATTGACGGATCAAGACAAGGTCTGCCAAGCTCTGCCAGTGGACACTTGGGGATTGGCGTTTGCGCCCGATGGGCGACTGTTCATTGCCGCGGATGCGCACGTACAGAGTTTGTACGAGGTCGATCCGGCCCTGGAAACAGAACCGCGCTTTGTGGAGACTATCGGCGCCCTGATGGCGCACTTCAATTTCGGTCCGGATGGAAAGCTGTATGTGCCCATGGTCGCCGACGGCAAGATCCTCCGTGTCGATGTCGACAGCGATCCGGTTACAGTGGAGACGGTTGCCGAAGGGCTTACTTTTCCCTGGTCTGTGGACTTCGGCGCAGAGGGCCAACTCTATGTCGCCGTGAGCATTGATGGCCAGACAAGCGGAGTGGCGCGGGTTGACGTCGACACCGGCGAATGGGAGATCGTCGGGCAGGTACCTGCCGGCTACAACTCGGTGGCGGTGACAACGGATGGCCGGATTCTAAGCGCTATGAACGACGATGGCGATATCTACGAGATCCTGGAAGACGGGACTTCACAGCCATTTACCGAGCCGGGCATGATTGCGCCTGGTGGGCTGGCTGTTCTGCCACGCGCCGACGGCGGCGAGTCCCTCTTTGTAGCGGATTGGAAAACGTTGCGCGAGCTCGATACGCAGACCGGTGAGCTTCTCAACAAGTGGCATGCGACGTGGTTTCCTGGGGCTATTTATGGACCGCGAACACTGGCCGCCGTCGGCAATGAGTTACTGGTGACATCCTGGGAAGACGCATGGAGCGGCAATGCGGTGCAGGTGTGGAATCCCGAGCTTGGAGAAGCAACCGTCACAGAGACTGAGTTCGCGTGGGTGGCCAATGCCATCCCATTCCAGAGCGATATAGTCGTCGTCGACATGCAGGCCGACGCGCCATGGATGGTTGAACGCATCAACGGCGTGAACATGGCGGAGCGCCATATCTTGGGCGAAGGCGCTTTGCAGCACCCTCTTGGCCTGGTTGCCAGCGAAGCTGATCTATGGGTGGCAGACTATGCGACGGGCAAAGTACTGCAGCTGATCAAAGACAGTCAGGAATTGGCAGAACCCACCGTGCTGACCGATGTACTTGACCGGCCGGAAGGAATGGCGCTGGCTGCCGACGGCAGGCTTCTGGTGGCTGAAACCGGCACAGGTAAGCTGCTAGCCATTGATCCTACATCGGGAGATATAGATGTGATCGCCGAAGGACTGGGCTTTGCAGCCGAGAACTTCGGCAGCATCGGTCCGGTGAGTTTGCCGGCACAACTAGTGTTCAGCGGCGTGGCGGTCGCGCCCTCGGGCGATATTTTTGTCTCCGGGGACGCTGCCAACATTATCTATCGGATCCTACGCAAATAGTAGCCCGTGTGATTCCCCGCGAGGCGGCGGCAGGTCAAATTCTGTTGCAGGCGATGGGAGACATCCGCCGGATGGGTCGGCCGCCGCCTCGGAATCATGACTCAGACGCAGTTGCGCGAAGCATATGACTAACCAATTTACATCGAATGGCCCAAATCTACGGCGCAGTAACGCTCCAGGAACGCTTCTGAGACGCTTGGCGAGTATGGTTGCCTTACGCGCTGTATTTGTTTGGTCCGGCAGGAAGTGGTTGCTGAATGACCGTGATTCGCGTCCTCTGTCGGAAATGTGTGGAGTTGTTGGTATGTAAGGAGGTAGTCATGATCGAAAAGAGGATGTTGCCAAGATTTGTAGCCGGCCTGCTGGGCGTTGTCGCGATTGTTATACTGTTAGTGGCGGGCGCTGCCCCTGTGTCAGCGCAGGGCAATCCACCTTTGTGGTTTCAGTTCAACGTCGGCAGCGTAGATCCAGATGAGATCACCTCGCACGTAAGTGTAGTGCTGCGCGACCAGCCACAGTGCAAGGGTGGCTTCCAGGTATACACGGCAGAGTCGTGGAGCTACTGGGGCGCTTCGACGCAGGGTGACCCGGTGGGAAGGTCGAACTCGATTGGCGCAGACATGCATATGTGGGCGTCTGAGTTGGTACCCGGCGCGTACTATGTCCGTCTTGGTTCCGGCGCTGGGCCGGGCTGCGTACTGGGTGTGTCGGGTAAAACCGTTGATTACGTGGGACTGATCGATAGAGGGTGGGGTATGGCCGAACGCAATCGGACGTTCACAGATCCTGTAGAAGCCGCTCCAGCGCAAACGAAGATGGTGGTTGAACAGACCCCAGCGTCGAAGGCACCCGTGCAAATGGCGATTCCACTACCATTGCCCGCTGCAGATGTTCCAGCGATGGCCGCGCAACCTGTAATGCCGGCCTTCCACGAGATGGAACACGATATGGAAATGGTGCCGAACGAGTGGATGCCGGTAACAAACAACGACCCCATGTGGTTCGAATTCAAAGTAGGTCACGTACCGGATGATTCGTCCAGTTCGGTATCTGTCACCCTCTACAGCGGGCCGTTTCGGGCTGGTCGTTTTGAAATCTTCACGGCCGAGGGAAAACCTTTCAACTTGCCGGAGCAGGACGATTGGTTTGGAAAGGCCGACTCCGCCGAGGGGGAATTTGCCGCCTGGTACGGCGATCTGGTACCCGGTGCGTACTATGTACTGGTCTATCCTGAGGGTATGAAGAACTGTATGCTATCGGTATCCGGTAGGAGCATAACCTTCTAGTACACGGTCCAGCGCACCGTAGAAGGCGACACTAGGCCCCTACAACTGATCAGTCTCAAATAGCGGCTTCGCCTGTGACATCGGGCGGAGCCGCTGTTTGTAAAGAGAAGCTGAAGAAGTGTCCTCTTGGCGACGCGATCGACCGTGTGTTATCGTAGCGCCAACTACACACTGAAAAGCCTAAGCGAACAGACGCCCGAACTATGCCCGAATTCTTTACCGTACGCACCCCGCCCGACGCTCTACGCATCTTTGCGCAGCATTATGCGCCAGTGGTACGCATTCAGCGCATCGCAACGGCCGCAGCACTGGACCGAGTACTGGCCGAAACCTTGCACTCGCCGCAAGATCTACCCGAATTCACACGTTCGACTGTGGACGGGTATGCGGTACTGGCGCGTGACACCTACGGCGCGTCCTCCAGCCTGCCCGCGTTCCTCACCGTGGCAGGCGAGGTGCCTATGGGCCGGTCCAGTGATCTTGCGCTAAGCATCGGAGAAGTCGCTCTCGTCCACACAGGAGGTATGATTCCGGCCGGCGCAGACGCCGTGGTCATGATCGAGAATACGCAACGCGTCGATGACGACAGCATCGAAGTCCTGCGACCTGTGGCAGAAGGTGAGAACGCCATTCAAGTGGGCGAGGATATTCACGCTGGCGATGTGGTGCTCGAGCGCGGCGCTCAGCTTCGGCCGCAGGATATCGGCGGCCTGATGGCTCTTGGCATCACGGAGATTGACGTCGCCGAGCCGCCCCGGGTAGCCATTCTGTCCACGGGAGATGAAGTTGTGCCTCCGGACCAAATGACGCGTCCGGGACAGGTACGTGATATCAACTCGTATTCACTCGCTGCAATGGTCAAACGCGCTGGTGGAGAACCGGTCGCGTACGGCATAATTGGCGACGATAGGGATGTACTGGAAGCGGGAGCAGCGCGCGCGTTCGCCGAGTGTGAACTCGTCGTGCTTTCGGCGGGCAGTTCGGTCAGCTATCGCGACCTAAGCGTGGATGTAATTTCCGGTCTGGGCAAACCGGGAATACTGGCTCACGGATTGAGTGTGCGTCCGGGAAAGCCAACCATCATCGCGGTCTGCGACGGTGTACCGGTTTTTGGACTGCCGGGCAACCCGGTGAGCGCCATGGTGATCTTTGATCTTGTGGTCACACCGGCGATCCGCACGGCGCTGGGAGCGAATCTGCTACCCAGGAAGGAGGTCCAGGCACGGCTAGCGCGCAACATCGCGTCGGTGGCCGGCAGAGAAGACTATGTGCAGGTTCGGCTAGAAGTGCGTGATGGCGAAACGTGGGCGACACCGGTCTTTGGAAAATCTAATCTAATCTATACACTGGTACACGCCGACGGCGCCGTGCAAATCCCACTGAATTCGAATGGCGTTCGCGAGGGAGAATGGGTTGCGGTTCGTTTACACTAGCGCGCAGTTGGCAATTCCAACCCAGGGTGTTGCATCGGCACAACGAATCCGCTGCAGTCAAAGCTATGTGGTAGTGGCGCTTCTGAACCCTGGCTGCGTGCAACGGGTTTCCAGACAGCTCATGGGAGAACATAACCGTGGCGTTACCGATTACTTTGCAGTCAGATGAGAAACTAGTAGCTGTCAAGAAGAGGCATCCCGTCTACGTTATTCTGAAGGGAATCGCCGCAGTCGTGATCGCGGGATTGTTGATTTGGGGTATTTCCTGGGTCTCCAGCAATGTGGCCAGCGCCAGCGCACTTTGGCCCTGGCTGTACGTTGTGGTTATCCTCGCCGTCGCGCTATACGTCGGCATACTACTCTATCGCTACTACAACGATCTTTGGATTGTGACGAACCAGCGGCTCGTAGACTCTCTACGCAGGACACCGTTCAACCACGAATTAGCCTCTACAGACCTCATCAACGTGCAGGATATCAACGTGCACAAACGTGGTATCATGCCGACCATCTTCAACTTCGGCGACGTGGTCTGTCAAACCGCATCTACGCACGGTACATTCTCTTTTTCGGGCGTCGGCCATCCGGCCCAACTGATGGAAGACCTAGACCGGTTGCGCGATGAAGCGCGCCGCCAAAGTCAAAACGAACTTAGGCAGGCAATGGGCGCAGCCTCAGCGCAAACCACCCTGCCGGCCAATTGATGGCGCCAGAGGCACACAACCTTCTTCGATGAAGACTATCGTGATTACCGGCAGCACGCGCGGCATCGGCTACGGGCTGGCTAATGCATTTCTGGCGCGTGGCTGTGTCGTCTCCGTCAGCGGGCGATCGCAAGATTCTGTCGACGTTGCGGTTCGGCAACTGGCCAAGCGGCATCCTGTCGAGCAAATACACGGCCAAGCCTGCGATGTTACGCAACCTGACCAGGTCGAAGCACTATGGGCGAGTGCTGCCAATCATTTCGGCGGAGTAGATATATGGATCAATAATGCGGGTATCTTCCAGGACTATGTCAAGCTGTGGGAGGTGCCCGACGAACAAATCCACGCTGTCCTTGAAACAAACGTGATCGGCACGATCAACGGCAGCCGCACGGCCATATCGCACATGCTCCGCCAAGGCCACGGGGCGATCTATAATATGGAAGGGTTCGGTTCCGCCGGCCGCGTTCGCCCGCGCATGGGCATCTATGCTGCGAGCAAAGCGGCGATCCGTTCGTTCAGCAAGTCGCTGGCTGTCGAAGCTGTCGATACGCCCGTCATCATCGGCACACTAAGCCCAGGCATGGTGGTCACCGACTTGTTGCTTGACCCGGTGAAAGATGACCCCTCGGCCCTGGCGCAAGTCAAGAAGATCACCAACATATTGGGGGAACGTGTCGAAACGATAGCGCCGTGGCTCGCTGATAGAATACTGGCTAACGACACGAACGGTGCCGAGATCGCATGGCTAACGCGTAGGAAGATACTATGGCGGTTTCTGACCGCGGCGTTCCACAAGCGCGACCTCTTTGGGTCTTGACAGTACCGCGTTTGTTCGAATTGCGTATTAGGCAGTACAGGTACGCGAGCGGCAAGAGACCGCACAACTCAGGTGCAGCGTATGAACACAGTTGGCGATGAGGTCAAGGAAGCACTACAAAAAGACAGAACCATAGACATTATAACAACCGGCGCCAAGTCAGGTCTGCCCAGACGCACAGAAATCTGGTTCACAAACGTGAGTGGACGCATCATTATTTGTGGTACGCCGGGTGCAGCAGGCGACCGGGGACCGTATACACCGCGTGACTGGATGGCAAACCTGCGCGCGCACCCGGAGTTCACATTTTGCCTCAAGGAGTCACTGCACGAGGAGTTGCCGGCGCGAGCGGTTCCCGTCACCGACCCAGAAGATCGCAGAGCCCTAATGAGCGCGCCGGAGACGCAATGGTATCGCGATCAGACCGGTTCGGTCGAGGCTTTGGTCAAGTCGAGCCCTATCGTCGAAGTCTTCTTCGAGTGATTGCGATCGTGTCATAGCAGGCGACGAGAGCGCTTGCAGATAGAATGTCGCAATCTTGCTAGGAGAATCAACTTAGCCAAGTCATTCCGCTGTGCGGCGACCTAATCGCTGGAAGAGAGCCCGATCTCGAAGAATATCCGTTGCGTGTAGATGGATTTGAAGTCGTCGGCGACGATATCCATCAGGATAGCATCATATTTCTTGCCGCCGATTATCCTAGCCTCGCGCCGTTTCCCTATTGTCTTGAAGCCAACCTGTTCATAACAATGGAGCGCACGCCGGTTGAAGCCGAACGTGCCAAGCATGATGCTGTTCAGGTTCAGCAGGTCAAAACCGTATTCAACCAGCAGCCGTGTTGCCTCTTGGCCGTATCCTTTGCCCCAGTAGTGCTTCTCGCCGAGCACGATGCCCAACATGGCCGAACGATTTACGTGGTCGACGGAGAACAACATGCCGCGGCCGATCAGCGCGTCGGTCTCCAGGTCGACGACGCTGAAGACGTGCTCCCGCTTCTCCAGCACGTTGCTGATGGCCGCCCTTGCACTCTCGGGAGACGTAGGCACGTAAGCTTCGTCTCCGAGTGGTAGACTGACCGCCAAATCGGTGTCCCATTCGGCCCACTTTTCGGCATCTTGTACACTGCATGGCGAAAGATAGCAAAGGTCTCCGACAAGCTTTTTGTAACGCGGCATAGTGCGCTCCCGGGGAAACTCACTCAACTTGTTCATGCATTGATAAGGAAACTTGCTCAAGCGACAAATGGAGCTTCCGCCCACGCGCTTCTGCTTAAGGTACTAGAGATACTTCTCACGGCGAAGCGCCAACTTGTATTGGCCGCACACAATGTCCACCCTACTCTTGTTCGCGGCCCGGGAACATGTCCTCGGGCATCTTGGCTGCCTTGTTCCACCAATCTTGTATGTCTTCTTGGTTCATCTGTGCGAAATCAGGGATCGACCAGATCAGAGCCTCTTCTAATTGCTGTCCCAGAAGATAGATGCGCGTCGCCGTAAGAATCTCTTCTTTGTTCCAGGCGGCTAACGCATCGTCCACTTCTGAACTCGTTTTCAGAGAAGTTGCAAGGGCAATCACGTTGTTGATGCCCTTAAAGACGCCGCTTGCCGTGAAGGGTTGGCTAAATGACCCCGCGTCTCCCACCAGACAAATGCGTCTTCTGTAATATGCCGGCACCTGAACCGTGTATATGGGTTGGGCGAAGGTGCGTTCGCTGCGAGAGATGATTTCGCCGTAATAAGGCGGCAGGCTCTCCCGCGCGAGATGTTTCAGCCGATCCTCTTCCTCGAGTCGCATCGTGCCGGGTGGTAGTGAACCGGGTTGTCGTACCCCATTCTTATCCACGAGAAATTGCGGCAATGCCTGCTCGGCCAACGGCACATACATCGCCCAGCTTATCCAGCGATTGCCTTTACCTAGTGAGCCATCGCCGCCCGGGGTAAAATAGAATACGCAATGACCCGTGGGGAGTGCGATGCGACAGTAGGTTCCTTCCAACGGTTCGGTATCGTCTAGATGTGCTTCCTCAAGGATGCCGCGCCAAAGCACATATCCGCGGTAGCGCACGTCCGCTCCGGGATAGATCGCTCGCCGTCCAAGCGAATGGTAACCGTCCGCAAAGATGGCGAGGTCGTAGGCTGCATCAGTGCCGTCTGCGAAGCCTAGCGCGACGCGGTTAGCCGCCGTGTTACGAGCGGTCGTTACCTCGAAGCCCCGACGATACCGTGCATCAGGCACCCGTCTGCGCAGATTGTGGAAAAGGTCGCCCCAGTTCAGGATCTCCATCTTCACGGGGATCACCCCTGCAACGCGCCCTTTAGGCTCATGGGCACTACGCCCGATGTGAGAGATACTGTCCACTTGCAGGCGCGGCATGTCGCGATCTACCAAATCACGTTCGACGAGCGCTTTGATTGCGGACAAGGTTGTAACGATGCCGGCGCCTCGCCCCCTTAGGTCGCCTGTAGATCGTTCGTACACAGTCACGTCGTGACCGTCGCGTATCAATTCGATAGATGCGGCACAGCCGGCGATGGAGCCACCTACGACTCCGACTCGAATCTTCTCGCCGGGGCGCGGACTATCTGGCATGGACAGTCTCCTTACAGTGCAGGGTAGAAACCATTGATTATAGGGATTGCCCAATTATACTGCGTGGCTTCACTTTGGCACAGGGAGCTTTGTCCGGCGCTGCCGCCCCAATTCACAGGGTGACTGGCATCGATTCCAGTTGAGGTGCGGCCGTCACGTATTGTTTTCCGCCTCTGCTCTGCGCCGAACTGTATTGGCCAAGTGATTCCCTCTTACCAAATTTCGGCACCATCTGCAACCCATCCGCTAGGCGAAATTTCCTCGGATACCTACCTATGCTAGAATTGGCAGACAGCTTGCGCAGAATCTATCACGGTCCGGGAAGAATGTGGTTGGCGAAGGTCTCGTAAAGACGTCTGCTATCCCGCCGATCAAAGAGATCCCTACTCCGTGAGGAAAGCACCCAGACAGAGGATGTTCGCAAATGGCAGAGAACAAGAACAATAACGTAGTGGTTGCCTTCTTCAAAGACGAAGCAAGTGCCCAGTCGGCGATCGAGTCACTGAAGGCTTGGGATGAGGCCGACGACGATATCAAACTGGGTGCGATTGGCACAATCTATAAAGAAGGTGATGAGGTCAAGACCCATGTTCCGCATAGAATCGGCAGAGGTGCAACGGTAGGTGCGGCCGTCGGTCTAATCGCCGGCGCGCTTACCGGCGGCATTGGTCTGCTGGGCGGCGTGCTGGCGGGCGGCGCATTGGGTGGCGTGACCGGCGCCTTCCTCAAACAGGCCGTCAATTTGGACAAGACGGAAATCGAGCGCATCGGGCAGCAACTGGACGCGGGAATGACTGCCGTAGTCGTTGCCTGCGATGACTACGAGGTGGAAGGAACACGCGAAGAGCTGAAATCTTCAGGCGGCGACGTGTGGGAATATGCCGTTGCCAAGGAGTCGATGAAGGCTGCAGAAGATTATATGGTACGCGTGCACCATATCACCAGTTCTATTCAGATGACGGCTGATGAGGCGCGCGAAACCGCCGAAGAAGCCTACATCTTCGCGTATCCAATGTTGGAGAACTACCGCACGGCTCTGGACATGGCCGTGTTGCCGGATAGTCCGTCTTACAAGGGGCCATTTAATAAATTTGCTCACAATACGCAGCTTCTGGACGCGAGCTTCACCGATGTAGTGCGCCCGAACAATGACACGCTGTATTCGATTGGCTGGGTGGACTTGCGGAGTGAACCGGTCGTCTTATCGGTCCCGGAAGTGCCGGACGGGCGCTATTATGTGATCCAGATGGTCGATCTCTACACCCACAACTTCGCTTACGTGGGAACCCGCGCTACTGGAAACGGAGCCGGCAATTATCTGATTGCAGGCCCATACTGGCAGGGCAAGAAGCGAAATGGCGTTGATGCCGTCTTTCGCAGCGAAGGCAATTTCGTCCTCTGTTTGGGTCGGACAGCAGTCAACGGAGACGACGACGTGGACGCCGCAGTGGGCATCATGGAGCAGTTTCAGTTGACTCCCTTGAGCGTCTTCCTGGGTCAACCGCGCGTGGAACCGGCTGCACCGCTAAACTACCCGGTGTACAGCGATGCGCAGGCGCACTCCGCCGGTTTCATCAGCTATTTCAACTTTCTGCTTGGCCAGCTCGATGTGGGCCCGGACGATGAGGACGACGTCGTGTCGTATGGCGGTATCGGCATCGGCCGCAACCGGCCCTTTGACGCCGACTGTCTAAGCCCCGAAATGCGACAGGTCATCGATGAAGGAGTGGCGCTTGGGCAGAAAAAAATACAAGACCAGATCGGCAAGTTGGGTGATGTTCGCAACGGATGGACGCTCACGGGCAAAGTGTTTGGCAACCGCGAACGCATGCGAGGCCGCTATCTAACGCGGGCTGCCGCCGCCATGTTCGGTCTATACGGAAACGATATCGAGGAGGCGTACTACCCCGGTACATCTGTAGACGAAGACGGTGAGCCGCTCGACGCATCCAAGCACAACTATGTGATCACCTTTGCGTCCGATGAGATACCGGCAGTCGACGCGTTTTGGTCGTTAACCCTGTACAAGCTGCCCGAGCAGCTCTTCGCAGAAAATTCACTAAACCGATATTCCATTGGCGACCGCACGCCCGGACTAAAATTCGGCGAGGACGGCTCGCTGACCATCTACATTCAGTCGGAATCGCCGGGAGAGGACAGGGAGTCCAATTGGTTGCCCGCGAACGCCGGACCGTTCTCACTGCAGTTGCGCATGTATCTGCCGAAACCGGAGGCGCTGGAGGGTCCATACGCTCCACCACCGGTGAAGAAAGCCTGATCCGCTCTACTTAGTAGTAGCATCGGCACGGTACGGGAGGAGGCGATATCGCCTCCTCCCGTACCGTGTACTTTTCACCACAACGGCGCCCAATTAAGATTATCGCTCATAAGTTAGTCACCCACCTGGATCCGCTGAGGCATAGTAGGTCACCTGACTGGCAGTGCCGGACCACTCCCCGGCAAATAGCAGATCCCCCTCAGCATTAACAAAATTCATCACCATGGAATACGGGCGAGGGTGGAAACAAGCTAGCCCGGCCACTGCTTCGTTAGCCATAGCCATATCTTTGTCCCGATCGGCTCGCCAATCCTCCCGAGATATGGGCAGCACCGATTGCATCACGGCCAGAGAGCCCATCTGCTCGGTCACCGTTAACAGGCACCCGCCGTTACTCTGGTCGCATGCAGATGTTTGTTGCGTAGCCTCTTTCCACGTGCATGTCCCTGGACTCAACTCGCCAGAAGTTTCCGGCCACGTTTCCCGCAGGAGTATGTCTGGCGAATTCAGAAGCGTCTCGGATCCGCTGTCCGCCATTATGTCGGTGATGGCTATATTACCCAGATACCAGGAATTGTATGCTGCGTCCACCACAGAAAGCAGGAATATATCGTACAGCTCCGACACACATACATCGTCTGCTAGAAATTGGCGTAGAAAGGGAGCGGATCGATTGACCACATCGGATATTGTAGATTCCACATCGCCTTCATCGGTCTGTAGAGGAATGTTGGGATCAACGTACCAGAACGTCAACCCATAGACGACACTGCCGTCAGTGTTTGGTCTTCCCGTGTAATAGAGTACAGCCTGCTCGTAGGGAATGGCGTCGCGTAGCCTAGCCAGCGTGGCATTCCGCTCGCAGTTCATGCCGGATAACTCCGTTGCGGGGTGGGCCTGCGTCGCCTCGGGTGTGACAAGCATCCAGGTGGCCGGGTCGTTTGGGGTACAGGCCGTAGAGAATAGCAACATCCACATCATCAGGAACAGCATCGTCGCTACCGCATGGTTGCCTGTTGGTGTTCGCATGCCGTACTCCTTCGTGTCACTGTGTTTGAGCTATGGTTGAATGCCTGAACCGCGGTAGGTAAGTAGCCGGCAATCGAGTCGCACTGCCTGTTCAGATAAGCTGGACTTGAACCAGAGACGGCGACAAATAGCGCTCGACTCAATCAAAGTACAATACCGTACCTGCCGGACATGGCTGCACTCGATCTCCGAAAGCGGTGGCCAACGCCACATACGGTCGTTCACCGCTGCAGTGGCTGGGATAGATCCGGTCCAGTTGGGACATGCCGTGCAATACGTCGACGATGTGCCGCAGTTGGTCGCTGTCCGCAGCCGCCAGATGTGTGCCGCCCATTACGACGTATGGTGCGGTTCCAAAATGTCGCGTGACATGGTACAGCGTATTGAGCAAGCCGGCATGGCAGCAACCCAGCACTAGAACCAGCCCTGCTTTGGTCTCTACTACGATGGACATGTCGTCTTGATACGGATCGGGCCGCCAGCCGTCACCCTCGGGTACGACATGTGCAGGGCTGCGGCCTTCCCCTTCCGGCCTGTCGATGATTTCTCCCGTAGTCCAAACACCGGGCAACACTTCCTGGGGCTCTGCGCTGAGATGAAGGTCGCTGAGATACGCAAGTTCATCGATGCTGAGCGGCATGCCGATAGGCTGGTAGCGACCATCTTTACGGCTGAAGCGAGGACGGCCAAGATCTGCGTTGGCATAGACCGGCAACCCTGGCCGCGCGTTCAGGATAGCCGGAAGGCCGCCGGTGTGGTCGTTGTGCGCGTGACTTAACGCGATCGCGTCCAGATCGCGCGGCGACAAGTCCAAAAGGACCATGTTATGCAACAACACGGCAGAAGTCTGGCCGGTATCAAATAGAAGACGGCCTTCCTCATTCTCTATCAGAAATGACAAGCCGTGCTCTCCCCAGAACGGGGATCCACGGGTCGCAGAATTCTCCGTGATGCAAGTGATCGTGGGCATGATCATCGTCTCCCTTCTTCAAGACTGTCAATGCGCAACTTTGTTGACTTTTCCTATGCGGAGGCGACTTCTGTTTGATAGCCATCCCCGTTGAAATGGACTATCACTAGTTTGTCGGGCTGTGAGTAGATGACCCCATCTGCGCCCACAGCCTCGTGCGTGTCGCCGACCGCCATCAGCGGCGTTCGCACCTCACGCAGATATCGCTGTTGCGCTCCTGGCGACAAATTATGCAGATACTCGCGATAGAGAGCGGTGCGGTGAAGCGCAACACGAATCCAAGCACTGCCGTGCCAGCGAAACCCCATGATGGCCGCATCCAGCACGATTCCGACCGCTAGACCTATCCACACTCCCACAGAACCCAGCCCGACCACCATGGCCAGGACATAGGCTAGCGTCACGGCCACCAACGCTCTCGCCACAACCGTGCTGATTAGGCCCGGCACCGTGTCTCCAGCGCCGCGCAGACATCCGTTGGAAACCATCGCGAGGGCACTTAACGGTAGAACTACCGTGTTGATATGGAAATAGTTCGTGCCCGTCCGCAAGAGGACAGGGTGGGCACTGGGGTCAAAAAAGCGAATGATTGCAGGCGCAAATATGACGATGGGCATCGCTAAGACCGTCATCACCACCAGTCCGGACAAGACCGTCATGTTTCCTCGCAGACGCGCTTCTTGCGGTTGCCATGCACCTAACGACTGGCCGACTAAACTGGTCGCAGCGACGCTCAGGGCTAACCCAGGCATGAACACCAGTGATTCCACCTGGAAACCGATGGACAGTGCGGCTGCGCCGTAGGTACCAACTTCGGTTGAAGTGATGATGCCAAGAACGAGCAATCGAGAGCCGTTTCGGAACACGCCTTGTACGCCGGAAGGCACGCCGATCGCCAGGATGTCCTTAATCATGTTCCACTTCGGCATGAAGGTACCCGGCAGCAATTTAATCACGTTGCGGCCGGACCCGATAATCACAAATACGACGACCACCCCGATGGCGCGCGCCAGCACTGTACCCATCGCTGCGCCGGAAACGCCAAAGGCCGGAACAGGTCCCACGCCGAACATAAACACAAAGTTGAATGCTATGTTGAGAAAGTTGAGTACCGCTGTCAAGAACAGTGGTGTGATCGTATCGCCGGCTCCCTGCATGAGGCGGTTCATGATGATATTGAGCACAAGGAAGGGCGTACCGAGGAATATGATGCGCAGATAGCTCGTGCCCAACGCAACTGCCTCCGGTTCTCCTCCACTGTTTACAAGGGATACCATTGTCTCCGCCAGGAAATAGCCAGAAACGCCAAGAACGAGGGACAGCAGTAATCCCGAGGTGATAGACTGGCGAGTTATGTCGCTCATGCGCATGTGATCGCGCGCCCCTCTGGCCTGTGAAATAAGGCTCATACCGCCTGCTGCAACCGAGATCAAGAGAACAAGCATCAACATGCGAATTGCGCTGCTGATACCTACAGCGGCAATGGCGATTGGCCCCAAGCGACCGACCATAAAGACGTCGACCACATTTACCAGGCTCTGAAGGAGATTCGTCAGGATCACCGGGAGAGCGAGTCGCCATACGTTGCCCAGGATCTCTCGGCGCTGAGTCCAAGTGACGCCTTGCGACGACGAATCAATATTGTCTGAGGTTGTAGAAGTGGATGCCATACAAGAAACCGCCCGTGCTAACGCTGGTGGATAACTAGAGGGATAATCGAGGAAAGCAGACAGGAAAATTCGGGATACATCTCGCTTGGTTTTCCCCCTCAATCCCCAGAATGTTTCGACCCTAGTGTTTCATTCGCCCGATCCCCCAAGATATAGCTCTTTGGACAATTTCGGCCTTTTGAGTGCTCGGCACAGATCTACTCTTCCCCTCTGAATTCTCCCCATGAGAGTACGGTTGACACACCCTGCATATAGCCCTTGTCCGTTGCTCACGCCTAAATATGGGGTACGCGCCGGGCAAGTGCAGCCGCTGTCCACGGTCTCCACTCCCCCTACTACTACAACTAACATATTTAGAAAATAACGAATAAGAAAATTCTTCCAGAACAGATCAGCCATGCCGAGAGATAGCGTAAGAGAAGCGTCATGGTCGACGCATTTTGGAGGTTTCTTCGGCCATTGGATGCAGGATCACGGTTTGGCGACCCTCGTCATCTTCTTCAGGCAGCACTATATTCGCAGGATTCAGAAACGGAAGTGGATCGCTGAACCCACCAAAACCATCCAGACGGTTGTAGGGTGCAATACGAATAGCGAAGTGAAGATGTGGCGCTACCCCATGATGGTTGATTCCGGACAGGGCGACAAACTCGTTGCGCTTGACTCGCTGACCGGCCTCCACACGAATTTCGCCGATATGGGCGTAGAACGACTCCCCCCAGCGATGTTCAACCTTTATGTATCGCTCGAATCCGCCGGGTTCATTGCTGATTGCCATGACACGCCCGTCGTCTACGGCAAAAAGATCGGTTCCCGGTGGCATCGCGAAATCAATGCCCGGGTGGCCTTTCAATGTAGTGCTGTTGTAACGGTACTGGGCGTAGTGTTCCGGGTGCTGGCCGAAGAACTGGATTACCTGGCGTTCCCCGTCGAAAGGTGTGCTAAGGTATATTCCTTCCGGTTCATACAAACCGGTCTCTATGGGGCGCGAAGCGAAACGATATTTCATGAGAATATATAATCGGATGGAATCAAGGACTTATAGGCGACAGGTGCAACTTGCATTGCTCACGCAGACATGATTCTAACAGAATGCTAGTGATAGCAACACACTTGAGCGGGTATCATCTGTAGAGTGAAAGGGCCGTATCGGTAGTAGTTGGCGCCAAGAAGGTCCCGTGCAGGCCCAATTCGACAATCTGTTGTGGCTTGCGTATACTGGGTGGGTTTGGTACTGGCTTGAGGGTGGTCTCAGCATAAGGATTTGCTGTAAGGTAGGAAATAGGAGAAGGAAGACGTGCCGATCTACGAATATGTGTGTCATAACTGTGGCCATGAGTTTGAGAAGATTCAGGGCTGGTCTGAGGACGCACCGGTCTGCGTTTCATGTGGCAGCAGCGACGTGACGCGGCGCTTGAGCCCTCCCGCCATACATTTCAAGGGCAGTGGTTGGTATATTACCGACAGCAAGAACGGAAAAGGAAAAAACGGGGCGACCGGTGTGGCCGGAACGAACGGGTCCACAAAGAACGGCGACGCGTCAACCGAGGGATCTGGTGAAGCTCGCACGGATTCCGCATCCTCGAAAGAGAGCGACTCTTCGCAGAAGGGCGAATCCACTAGCGAGAGCACCGCAAAAGAAACCACCAAAACCAAATCTGCCGCATGATTTGACCGTGCGACTAAAGAGTAACTTGAGAGATAATGGGCCGGCCTGCTGAGGGCCGGTCTTCTCATTGGAGAGATCACTTCTCTCGGATCTTTGTTGTCCGGCTCACATGCTTCTGTCCGTTTCGGGTAAGCGCCGGCTCGCGGTAGACTGCATCCAGCCCCATCAGCCCTTATTGCCTTCAGAAGGAATCCCTCCATGCAGGATCTATTTCAGCTAATCGAGCAAACGGCTCTCGAAACAGAGTTCAGTGGCGCTGTCTCTATCTTTAAGCAGGGAGCGGCGGTGTACCGCTGTGCGTATGGAGAACGTGACCGCAGCAATCACCTTCCGAATACCGTCGAAACACGTTTCGGCATCGCTTCTGGCACCAAGTTGTTGACCGCCCTCGGCATAGGCGTGCTGATCGACCAGGACAGGCTCACGGTAGGTACAGAAGTCGGGGAACTTCGCGGCGATTTTCATACCTTCATCGATCCGGGAGCTACGGTCGGCCAGTTGCTCACCCATACATCCGGCGCGTACGATTACTACGATGAGGATGTCGTCACCGATTTCGAAAGCTTCTACGTCGACATCCCCTGGTACCGGCTCACCACCCCGTCGGACTACCTACCCCTATTCGAAGGAAGATCGATGAAGTTCAGACCGGGAACCAGGTACTCCTATTCAAACGGCGGCTATATCCTATTGGGTATCATCATCGAGACGATAACGGGCCGTCTTTACCGGGACTTCATCGAGGAGTTTGTACTTGTGCCAGCAGGCATGCACAAATCCGGGTTCTTTGCCTTCAACGATCTGCCGGAGAATGTCGCGTTTGGATATCTGGCCGAGGGCGGACAGACGAACATTTACAACCTCCCCATCCGAGGCGCATCGGATGGCGGTCTCTACACGACGTTGGACGATGTAGACCGGCTGTGGACGGCGTTGTTTGCCTACGACATTGTGTCCGAGGAATTTGCGCAGGAGATGCTGGAAGCCCACGTCACATTCGAAGAGGACGATGAGGAATCCGATGACGCAGATGACGACGACGACGCAGCAGACGGCGAACTCGGGGAGGGCGGTGAAGCAAGCACGGATGAATCCGGTTACGGATATGGCATCTACTGGACGAGAAGCGAATGGGACGACGAGATGTACTATGTTGTCGGTGGAGATGCAGGCGTAGGTTTTGATTCCGCGTACTTCCCCAAGCAAGAAACCGCCATCACCATTCTTGCCAATGAGACAGACGGCGAGGAGGAGATGCGACATATCATTTATGACAATCTCGACTTGGTGCTTCTGCGTGGGTGAAGTATCGAGGTCACGCTGCGTGTGTAGTCATATACCTTTTTGATTCCTCCATCTTTCTCGTCAAGTGGGAACGGAAGAAAGGAATCTGAGGATTGACACAGCGCATTTGTTCTGACATGGTCGTACCAGATTATCGGATCCTAGAGAAATGGAACGGCGCAATCGAAAAGATGCAGTGCTACTTGCCTCTCGGATACTGATCGAGCTTCCAGGAAGCAATTCAGTCATCTGATCCAGTGATATGCGCACTGAGTGTGCGCATTAGGTCGGTGGGTTGGCCATCAGCCGTGAACAGGTTTCCGGTCGGATATAGATCATATCCGGCGCTGAACCATACCCAACGCTGTACGAGCCGGTCGTCGTCGGCTGCGTATCCCAATCCAGGATTGCGAACGTTGGCGAAGAGGTCCATACTTTCCACTAGGAAGCGACGTACGCGTTCTTCGTCAAATCCGTATTCTGTCGGCATGAGGATTCCATATTCGGTGATCCATAGCGGCTTCTCCTTCTGCCCTCGGTCCGCCATCCACTGACGCATGCGCAGAATCTGTTCTTGTACCAGCGCTAGATCGTCATGGTCGTCAATTTGCCACAGCATACCTGTGCTATCATCTTCGAAACCGGGGGGCATGTCCACGCCCCAGTCGTCGGACTTCTCTTGCAAGATGAAGGCGTGCATAGTCCATATGTCGACAGGCATCTCCTCGCCATATGTGTCCGCATAGTGATTCCACACCTGGTTCAGATACGCCAGCCGTAGCGGGGTGATCTGGCTCAATCCGCCTATGGCTACTTGGGCGGTTGGGTCGGCGGATTTGATAGTGTAATAGGCGTCGTGATAGGCCGTCGCGTAGTCTTCCGGTCTGGTGTTGTCTTGCCAGCGCACGTCCGGTTCGTTACCGATGAGCCATGTATGGCCCGGCCGTGCCGCAGCAGTGGCAGCGATCCAGTCCAACGGCGGCGCCAGTTCACCGTCTTTCATACGCACCATAGGCGCAAATTCCATGCCCGCTTCGTCGTCCGGCGGTATGTGGAATCGAGGCTCAACGGTCTTTCCGTAGGATAGCTTACCAGGCCCCGTGCTCTTGACAGTGTCCGTGATCCACATCGTCTCCGTATAGCCCACCGACCAGTTGAGATACCAGCCGGGGCGGGGTTTTGTCCAAGCGTAGATCATCGGGCTCTTGCCGTCCGGGATGCCGACGCCGGTGCGCCAGCGGAGGCTGTAGGGTTCGGCCAAAGGCGGCGGCTGCGAATGGAAGTTCGAGGATTCAGCCTCGAATTGCGCTGCCGGCGGAGCCGACGCCGGCAGCGTAGGCGCAGCCGAGGAAAGGGCGGACTGAGGCGTGGGCACAAGCGGTTCGGCAGTCGGTACAGGTGCGGTCACCGTCCAGGTACAGGCGGAGAGCAGCAGAAGGCAACTTGCCAAGGTTGCATAGGTAAATGTGGCTGCGAATCGATGCGACTTGGGTGTAGACGTATCTGTGTCTTGCAGCATGGAGCTCCTTGGAGACGGCGTCCTCGGCGGTGGCGGGCATCTTCCGTGTTTGTACCAGAGGGTAGCGTGCAAATGCAAGGCGCGGCTATCACAAGACTTCCAACGCCATCTGTCCAGCTAACGATATTTCGGAATCTTTGATAAACTACTCCTTTGGTACACTGGAGTGTGCCGCCCAGGACTACGGCGGCAGCGAAGTTTTTCAATTCATCGGACGGCCTCTCGAAAAGCAAATGCGAAGGTGTATCGGCAAGGAGAATGGGTTCTGGCCGCTCTCCGCCAGGTGGCTGCGCGGGCAACGTGAGGAACCCGAAATTGCGGCAATCAAATTAGTTGACACTGGTTATTGATCTTTTGGTGAGGATAACGAATCGCATGGTTCAAGAAGCACGCGACACAGATACGGCTCCCGCCCCTGGTCCACACTTCACACTGAATCCGTTTCATATCAATTTCTCCAACTTCCTGAGTCACGTAGGCGTATCGCAAGATGTGACCCTGATCTTGAGCGCCGTAGTCGTCGGAGCGCTGACGGGCCTGGGCGCTGTGTTCTTTATCTGGCTGATGCATCAGATTTCCCTGGGAACGGATTGGCTTCGCTCTGCGATCGGCATGGTCGGGGGCACACTCTTGGCCATGGGCTCCGCCGGCATAGTGGTAGGGTGGATGATCGATCGCTGGGCGCGTGAGGCCAAGGGACACGGAGTGCCAGAGGTGATGGAGGCTATCGCCATGCGTGGCGGACGCATCCGTTCTCCTGTCGCCGCCGTAAAGGTGATCGCCTCATCTCTCACAATTGGCACGGGTGGTTCGGCCGGGCGCGAGGGCCCTATCGTGCAGGTAGGATCGGCTTTGGGTTCTATGCTGGCGCAGTGGCTTCACTTTTCTGATGAACGCATTCGTACGCTGGTGGCGTGCGGTTCTGCAGCCGGCATCGCGGCAACGTTTAACGCTCCCATCGCCGGGGCAATCTTCGCCCTGGAGGTAATCCTTGGCAATTTCACCGTGCGCTATTTTGGCGTGGTGGTCATCAGCGCAGTGTCGGCAAGCATAACCAGCCGCGCCTTTTTCGGGGACGTTCTTGCTTTCCATGTTCCGGCTTACCCCCTGAACGATGTACGTGAACTGCCCATCTATGTGGTGTTGGGGCTGCTGTCTGCACTGGTGGCTGTCGCCTTTATCAAAATGCTCTACTCCAGCGAGCATGTGTTTGACGCCTGGCGTGTACCCCTCTACGTGCGGACGGCGGTCGGCATGCTTTTGACCGGTGTCGTGGGGCTGTTCTTCTACGATTACGGCATCCTCGGTCCGGGACTGCATGCGATCGGCGAAACGGCGGCCATGAACGTCAACCTATCAGTTACTGTGTTGGCCATGATCCTCGTAGCCAAGATGCTGGCAACCAGCTTGACACTGGGTTCTGGTAACTCGGGCGGCGTGTTTGCGCCTAGTCTCTTCATGGGAGCGACGTTGGGCGGAATCGTAGGACTGGCGGCCAATCACTTCTGGCCCGGCATTGCGCCGAATCCGGGCGCCTACGCGATCGTCGGTATGGCAGCGACGTTTTCCGGCGCAGCGCGCGCGCCGATCACGGCGGTACTCATCGTGTTCGAGATGTCCAGTGATTACAAGCTGATCATCCCGCTCATGTTGGCGACGGTACTTTCGACCTTGATTGCAGAAGCGCTGCACGATGAATCCATCTATACGCTCAAACTTAAGGAAAAGGGCATCCGTTGGCAGCGGGGCCGCGACATAGACGTGCTACAGTCCGTTACCGTCGGAGAGATCATTTCTCGCAATTTCGACAGCGTGCCGGCGGACTTTACGCTGCCAGAACTTACCGAACGCTTCGAACAGACGCATAGGCACGGCCTACCGATTCTTGACGAAGACGGCAAGCTCTGTGGGCTTCTCACGATCTCTGATCTAGACCGCGCTCTCGATGATAACAAACCGTCCGAGACTACGGCTCTTGAAATAGGCGTCCCTCTCCGCGATTTGCTCGTTACCACGCCCGAAGAAACGATGGGCGCGGCTCTGGCTCTCATGGGGACGCGCGGGTTGGGTCGCTTGCCGGTAGTCGATCCGACCGATCGAAGCCGGCTCCTCGGCATGGTCCGTCGCTCCGACATCATTCGCGCGTACTATATTGCTTTGGCGCGCCGCGCAGAAATTCAGCATCGCGCCAAGCGCCAGGCGATGACGAACATCGACGGAACTATTTTTACCGATTTCATTCTAGAGGAAGGCGACAAAGCAGTGGGCAAGCGACTCGCCGAACTCTCGCCCAACTTCCCGAAAGCGTGCATTTTGGTGTCGATCCGCCGCTCCGGTCGCCTGCTCATCCCTCATGGCGAGACAGTGTTCCAGGCCGGAGACAAAGTAACCGTATTCGTGAACACACAGGACGTAGATCAGATCCAGTCTTGTCTGCGACAAAATAGTGCTGGTCAGGAGGAACATGTCGCCGAACATGAAGGATAGCGCTCAGTCCGGGGACTCCGGATTCGAAGAACTGACAGCAAAGGCGTCGCTTTTGGAGCAGGCTACGCGTGTAGAGCAAAGACTGCTCATGAAAAGAGCCGATCGTTGCGAGGATCTGGAGAGCGCCGTCAGCGTCTTCCTGGAATTCTTGCGCGGCTATGAATCCCTGGACCTGAACGGGCCGTGCGTTACAGTGTTCGGTTCGGCGCGTTTTACTGAGGAAAATCGCTATTATCAGATGGCGCGACAACTCGGATACTCTCTAGCGAAGGCAGGCTACTGTGTCATGACCGGCGGCGGTCCCGGCATCATGGAGGCGGCGAACCGCGGTGCGCAGGAGGGCGGTGGTCTCAGCGTCGGGTGCAGTATCAAACTGCCTTACGAAGAGGAACCGAATCCCTATGTCGATCGTGACGTGATTTTCGATCACTTCTTTGTGCGCAAAGTGATGCTGGTCAAATATTCCTGCGCATTCGTAGTGATGCCCGGCGGCTTTGGAACCCTGGACGAAGTCTTCGAAACGTTGACGTTGATCCAGACGGGCACTATCGAGGACTTTCCCGTGATTGTACTGGGAAGCGAGTATTGGCAGCGGATGCACAGCTTTCTGGAGCATACGCTGTTGCCGGAGGGGACCATTACATCGGAGGAAATGAACCTGCTGGAGATGGCCGACTCCGTAGAAGAGGCGGTAGAGATCATCAAGCAGAAGTGCGGGCCGCCCTAAGAGTAGCATTACGGGGACGGCAAATACACTGTTGGTAGAGGTTCTCTCATGCTTGAACAACTTATCCACCGCAGGCGAGACGCTACTAAATGGCGAAAGATACCCTGGGACGAGCCTGAATTCAGCCGGCGCATGCTGCGCGAACATCTTTCGCAGGAGCACGATGCCGCCAGCCGCCGCATACCACAGATCGACCAGGGAGTGAAGTGGGTTCATGAAACCTTGCTTGGCGGCAAGCCTTCATCTATCCTCGACTTGGGCTGCGGACCCGGACTGTATACACACCGCTTCGCCAACTTGGGCCACACGTGCAAGGGCATTGATTTCGGGCCAGCGTCTATCGAATATGCGCGTACATATCACCAGGGAGAGTTCGCTCTGGGGGATGTATTGAGCGCAGATTACGGGACGGGCTACGATTTGGTCTGCATGATATATGGTGAACTGAATGCCTTTTCGCCAGAATCCGCGCAGCGTATCGTGAATAAGGCATATGAGGCGCTCAAGCCAGGGGGAGCGCTACTGCTAGAGGTCTCGTATGGCGAGGCGGTCCAGCGCATGGGGCAAGAGCCGGCCACGTGGTACACAGCGGAATCGGGGATCTTCTCCGACAAACCGCATATCGTACTGAAGGAATCAAGCATCGTCGACGGGTGCTCCTGCGCGTGGCATTACGTGATCGATGTGGAGACCGGGGCTTTGGACGATTACGTCGTTATGCACCAGGCATATACGAACGATGAATACAAACGCTTGCTACGTAGTTTCTCCAAGATCGTAGAGTACCCGTCACTGACCGGAGACGCGCAGGGTGATGGCGAGTTCTTTGTCATCGTGGCGCGCAAGTAGGCGTCGCTCGAATCAAACGGCTGATTGAATCCCCCCTCGTCGGTTTCCTCCTTACGTAGATGGCTGCTATCATCATAGACAGCATCGCAGTAACCCATCCACTAAGCGAATTTCAAACATCAATTAACGTCAATTCACGACAATCACAGACGACAGGAGTACTGCCATGAGCGAAGCGAAACGAGCACTTGAGCAGGGCGCCGGCGTACTGCGCATGACGCCCACCTGGGTTCCGCGTTCGTTCTGTATCCCCGGACGGCGCATCAAATTACACCCTAGCGACTACTATGCCTTTGGCGCAGTTCGCGGCGGCATCGACGAACGCTGGTTTTCATCCACTACCAAAGCCGATAACGGTCCTCTGACCACGCCAGACGAGGGCCTCAGCTACGTAGCGTACGATGGCGACGGTGATAATGTCTCGCGAATCCTGTTCGCCGACCTCGTAGCGGACCTTGGCGCCGAACTCTTGGGTGATGCGCTTTGGAACGCATACGGCGGTTGGCCCATGTATTCCAAATTCTTCGACAACAAGGCTGCTTTGCCTCATCATCTCCACCAGATGGAGGAGCACGCTGCGGCCGTCGGACAGAAACCCAAGCCGGAGGCTTACTTCTTCTCGCCGCAGATGAACAACTACGGCGCGGATTATCCGTACACGTTCTTTGGCCTGGAGCCGGGGACGACAAAAGAAGAAGTACGCGCCTGTCTCGAGCGCTGGAATGAAGGCGATAACGGCATCCGTTATCTGTCCAAAGCATACCGGCTAGAGCTGGGCACGGGCTGGTATGTTCCCGCCGGACTTCTGCATGCCCCCGGCAGCCTTTGCACCTATGAGCCCCAGTGGGCCAGCGACGTCTTTTCTATGTTCCAGTCCTTGGTCGACGATATGCCCACTCCGTGGGAGAACCTGGTCAAGGATGTGCCGGACGACAAGAAGCAGGATCTGGACTATATCGTTTCCATGGTCGACTGGGACGCTAACGTGAATCCGAATCTGAAACACACCTCCTTCCGGCCGCCTGTGCCTGTGCGTCCGCTCGCGGAAATGGAAGCCGAAGGTTACGTTGAGAAGTGGATCACGTACGGCAACGAGTATATTGCGGCCAAGGAGTTGACGGTCCTGCCGGGCGCTACTGTGACGATCAAGGACGCTGGCCCCTACGGCTTCATCACGGTGCAGGGACATGGTACAGCAGGTGAGTGGGCGGTAGAGTCGCCGGCATTGATACGCTTTGGCCAGTTGACCAATGATGAATTCTTCGTATCTTATCCGGCCGCCCAAGAGGGTGTGACGTTCACCAATCCCAGCAAAAGCGATCCTCTGGTGATGCTCAAGCACTTCGGACCGAATCCGGAAGCGCCGGCAGCTTAGAAGCTCAGCATGCGGTAATATATCCCACAGCCGTGCCCATCCGCCGGCTGTGGGACATCCTGAGCCCGATTCCGTGCAGGCAGCGTCCGTAGCGCCGTGGCGGATGTACTCCAGGAGAAACCTCCATGAACAAACGAACGGTCGGCATTCTTCACCCAGGCCAGATGGGAGTTTCCATTGCAGCTGCCGTCAAGAATAATGGCCACAATGTTGTCTGGTGTTCCCACGGCCGAAGTGATGATACGCGCGCCCGCGCCACGGAAAATGGCTTGGGCGAAGTAGTCACGCTGGAGGAGTTCTGCTCTGCCTGTGACGCTGTGATATGTATATGTCCGCCGGACGCGGCTGAGGCGGTCGCTCAGAACGTCGTCGAATGTGGTTTCCTCGGTTTGTATGTGGACGCCAATGCCATATCCCCGCAACGCGCCGTACGTATCGCCGGGACGATACAGAGGACGGGCGCAATCTTCGTCGACGGCAGCATTATTGGGCCGCCTGCCTGGAAACCGAATACCACCTGGCTCTATCTGTCGGGCGAAGATGCGGCAACGGCAGCCGATCTGTTCGACGACGGCCCAGTGATGGCAGTGGTCATGGGCGAGGAACCCGGCCAGGCTTCCGCGCTAAAGATGTGCTATTCGGCCAACACGAAAGGCACGACTGCTCTGCTGACTGCGGTCCTTGGGGCGGCTGAGGCGCTGGGCGTGCGCGGTGTGTTGGAGGACCAATGGCACAAAGAGGGATCGGGTCTTGACGAGAGAGCGCCGCGCGGCGCACGTAACGTCACCGCCAAGGCATGGCGCTTCGCAGGCGAAATGGATGAGATTTCGGAAACGTTCAGCGACGTAGGTCTGCCCGGCGGCTTCCATGCTGCAGCGGCTGATATCTACCGGCGGCTGGCCGGCTTCAAGGATGCTGAAGAGATACCACCGCTCGATGATGTACTATCCGCTTTGTTGGTACATGCACCGGAAGTTGATGCATAGCCAAGGGCCGAGGCATGTCTGAAAGTAGCATGCCTGATTTCGTGCCCGGTCTGGAGCTGAGCCGTCGCTTTTATGCGGAGGCGGTGCGACCCATACTCGACAAGGACTTTGCCGGTCTGCGACACACTGCAGCACGCATCGGAAATGGTTCCGAAGTACTGGGTTACGACGACGCTACGTCCACGGACCACCACTGGGGCCCGCAGATCCAGATCTTTCTACGGCCGGAAGATTATGCGCTCTCTCGGGACGCTATCGCTTCTGCGCTGTCTATGCAACTGCCAACCACTTTTCTTGGTTACCCCACGAATTTCAGCGCAGCAGATCCCGAGGACAGTGGCACGCGCTTGCTGGTTGCGGTCGAAGACGGGCCCGTTAACCATATGGTCTCCGTTTTGACTGTCGGCGGCTATTTCCGGGAAGTTCTCGAATACGATGTGAATGCAACACTCGAACCGGCCGACTGGTTGACCTTTCCCATGCAGAAGCTGGCCGCGCTCACCGGCGGCGCAGTCTATCACGATGACATCGGTCTGGGCGAGGTTCGCGACCGACTGTCTTTTTATCCGCACGACGTATGGCTCTACTTGATGGCGGCGGGTTGGGCGCGCATCGGTCAGGAAGAGCATCTCATGGGGCGGGCCGGCAGCGTCGGCGACGAGGTGGGTGCAGGCATCATCGCTGCGCGCCTAGCGCGCGACATCATGCGCCTCTGTTTTCTGATCGAGCGACGGTACCCGCCCTATCCCAAGTGGTTCGGCACGGCTTTCCGTGAACTGGCCTGCGCTGGGGAACTGCTACCCGCCCTGGAGGGCACATTGCACGCGGCGACATGGCAAGAGCGCGAGCAAAGTCTAGTTCCCGCGTATGAGGCGTTGGCCCGTTTACATAATGCGCTGCAAATCACGCAGCCCATGCCCGAGAAAACTATTCACTTTCACGGGCGGCCGTTCGAGGTAATCGCAATGCATGGATTCGCGGAAGCACTACGGGACGAAATCACGGACCCCGCCGTGCGCATACTCGCCGAGCGGCCGCCCATCGGTAGCATCGACCTATTCAGCGACAACACGGATCTGCTAGAGAATCCGGAGTTTCGTCCGGCGCTGCGGCGGCTGTACAGCCGACCATAGACGCAAGGCGAGAAACTTCATCTAGCAGGAGAAGTCGATCGGTACGCTGGGAATCCGCCTACTGTTGCAGTGCCGGGAGGTACACTGTGGACCGAGGCGGCGCGTCATCCTCTTCCAGCGCCGTTGGAATAGGCACTACAACGTCGAGCAGTTTCTGCCGGTCGCCCAGGTTCGGGTCCTCCGTCGTAGGCAACGCTACGGTGGACGTAAGTGACTGGCTGCCGCCACTGCCGGCGACTAGCGTATAGTCCCCGCTCAGTACCGGTTGAAAGCCGGCAACACCGGCGCCGTTGGTCTTCGAGCTGTACACAAAGTTGGTCCGCATGTCCGTCAACTCGACTAGGAGACCACTGACGGGGTTCATAGCCTCATCCGTGACCGATACTGTCACGGTCCACGGTGTGCGCCCCAACGTGACTGCGGCCAGCGCGTTCAGACGACCATAACCGTATGTGGGGTTTGGCGAAGAAGCAAGATCGCCTTGACAGGTACCGTCAGCCACGGGCGTCGCGCTCTTAATCAAAACCTGTTCTGTAAGGTCGACGTCGCCGACAAGGTCTGGAGCAGCAGACCAAAGCAGGGCTGCCGCTCCGGCCACATGGGGAGAAGCCATGCTCGTGCCGGATTTCCAGCCGTACCCACCGTTCCGTATGGAGGAAAGCACGTATGCGCCGGGAGCAACCAGATCCGGTTTGAGGCGGTAGCTGCCGTCTGCGCTGACGGGGCCCCGGCTACTGAAGGCAGGAACCCCGCCATAGCTGTCATGCGCGCCTACGGTGAAGGTAGCGTCGTGCATGCCGATGGGGTATTGCACCGTGTAGCATTCAGGCCCGTAGTTACCGGCCGAAGCGACGACGAACTGTCCCGCCGCCCGCGCGGTTTCGACTACCTGTCGCAGGCTGTCGGCATCGCAGCCCTCAGTAGGTGGGCAGCTCCAGGAGTTGTTGATAATGTGCGGCGCAAGCTCGGGCCGTCCGTCCGTGAAGGGATCGCCGTCCTGGGGATACGGAGCAAACATAAACTGGAAACAGTCCGCGTAGCTGGCCGGCGTACCGTAGTCCTGCCGCATGTTGCGGCAAGCAATCCATTGTGCGCCCGGGGCCATACCGATATTGGTGTAGCTACTGGAAGCGTCGTTGGCGGCATCGCCGACCATGGTGCCGACCGTATGCGTACCGTGCCCGTTATCATCGCAGGGAATCTGGTAATCAGGTCCGCACCCATCATAGGGAGGCGTATCCCAAGCGTCGAACCAGTTGTACTCGTGAGACGCTCCGCTCGTTTCGGGATCGTAGCCGCGATAGTTGCGGATGAGGGCCGGATGGTCCCACTCCACCCCGGTGTCCTGACTGGCTACGACGATGCCTTTCCCGGTGTAGCCGAGATCCCATACCTCCGGTGCATGCGTCGCAGGCAGTCCGTATAGCCCATAGGGCCACGCCTGGACGCTCTGCACGCCCTGACTGTGCCAAGATTCTACGGAATCGTCTGGCACCGGCTCTTCGCCGCGCACCAGCGGATTGGCTGCCAATCTGTCGACACCAGGCAGGGCCCGAAGCTCCTGGGCGAGTGCAATATCGCCCTGCACCTCGATCATGTTGACGATATAGAACGCTCGGTAGGAAATGCCACGCGCGTCCAACCAGGCGCGTAACGGCGCCTGTGACTCCAGCGCTTGCTTGGTCAAGGTTCGGTAGAGCGTTTCGGCCCGCAGTATACGATCTGTTTCCCCCGTACTCGCAGCATTCATCCCCCCATCGACAACCGGCCCGGCATCGGCCTGTTCGTCCAGAATCACGAGGAATGGCACGGACGCCGAGGCGGCGCTCAACTCATTTTCCAGGAACGGGCTAATCTCGGCCCAAGGTTGGGCATCAACCGGCTGAGTCGATTGCGCAAGAACTGATCCTGACACAAATAGGGAAAACGTGATCAGCAGCACAACCAAGAACGCTATCGCCTGCAAGGTTCGTCGCCCGGGTGCAATTCTAGTGGGTAAGGGATTCAAGACTTTCTCCGTATCTCGATAACGCTTCCCGTATCTGGCAATATAGCATAGACGGTGGATTCAGCGCAGAGTTCCCGTCGCATGCTGGACGCAAGACGGAAAATGGTAGCGTAGTTGCTGAATCGAATGTACTGGCATGGCACAATGACAATTGACGGCCCAGAGGGGATGATAAGTACCTCCCTACTGGAAAGGACAAACAAGATACAAGGAGAATCGCAATGGCAGAGCTACGGGCAGGTGATGTAGCGCCCGATTTCGAGACCGTGGACGACAGTGGTAAGCAGGTGAAGCTGAGTGACTACCGCGGTCAGCGCGTGGTCCTCTATTTCTATCCCAAGGACGATACGCCCGGCTGCACGAAACAGGCATGCAATTTCCGCGACAGTTATGCCGAGTTGCAGGGGCAGAACGCGGTCGTGCTTGGCGTTAGCCCCGACGACGTTACGTCACATGAGAAGTTCAAGAACAAGTTCCATCTGCCGTTCCCACTCTTGGTCGATGAAGACCATGCAATTGCGGAGGCCTATGGGGTTTGGGGCGAGAAGAGCAATTTCGGCAAGAAGTATATGGGCATCATCCGCAGCCACTTCGTGATCGATGAGAATGGCAAGATCGTAGAATCAAAATACAACGTGAAGGCGGATAAGAGCGCAGAGGAGGCTTTGGCGGCTTTGGCCGCTTGAGGCGGTAGGGTTGCTCTCTGCCGGAGGTGTTTTGGAAGTCAACGCACAGATGAATCTGATGCGACGGTGCAGCCGAAACCATATGCGCCGTCGCATCGTTATTTCTTGTTGTATGGCTGGCGGAGCGATAGCGTCCGAGGGCCGGTCTGCCTCTGTGATATACTTCGTGCGAACGTGGCTCGGCAATGATGATCTTGCAGGCGCTGCCACACAGAACCGGTGTGGCGTCGACTGAACCGGTGTTATTCTTTCATACCCTTCTGATGCGGTTTTGGCGTCGCTCAGGAGTGTTCAATTTCTGAGGGCTACTATGCGTATTTTGCTTTATACAGGGAAGGGCGGCGTAGGAAAGACCAGCATCAGTGCGGCCACTGCGCTGCGTACAGCGGAACTCGGTTACCGAACGGCCGTACTGAGCACCGACCCCGCCCACAGTTTGGGCGACAGTTTCGACATGACCATCGGCAACGAACTGACCGAACTGGCGCCAAATCTATACGGCCAGGAAATCGATTTGCTCAACCAGATGGACCATTACTGGGGCACGGTGCAGAACTATTTGAATGTACTCTTTGCCTGGCAGGGCATGGAGGGTCTCGTGGCCGAGGAAGCATCCACGCTACCCGGCATGGACGAGTTAGCCAGTCTCATGCAGATCACCTTCGTCGCCGATAGCGGCGAATTCGACGTGATTATCATTGACGCGGCGCCCACCGGCTCTACTTTGCAACTGTTGAGTGTCCCCGACATCGCCCGCTGGTATCTGGAAAAGATCTTTCCATTCCAGCGCAAGACGCTTCAAATGGCGAGACCCGTGCTCAACCGGCTCAGCGACATGCCGATACCGGAGGATGACGTCTTCGGGAGCATCGAGGAGTTGATCGCCACGATGGAACGGACGAGTGAGCTGCTGTCGGATAGCGATACGAGCAGCATGCGCATTGTGCTGAATCCGGAGAAGATGGTGATCAAGGAGGGCCAGCGGGCCTATACGTATTTGAATCTCTATGGTTACCCGGTGGATTCTGTGATTGTCAACCGCATTTTTCCTCAGGACCTAACGGATAGCTACTTTGACATTTGGAAGCGTGCACAGGCGGAAAACCTCGAATTGGTGCGTGAGTCGTTTCACCCGTTGCCCATCTTGGAAGTTCCATTCTTTGAGCAGGAAGTGACCGGCGTGACCATGCTTCGGCAAATGGCCGAAATTCTGTTCGGCGGGGACGCTGTGCGCGGCGGCGAAGGCGATCCGACCCGCCATTACTATGTCGGCAAATCACAGGAAATATACCAAGAAAACGGTCATTACGTGTTGAGTCTTCCCCTGCCGCTCGTAACCCAGGAGCAGGTGCAGTTGCACCGCAGTGTGTTTGACGAGCTTATCGTGCACATCGGCAACTGGAAACACAATATCACTTTGCCCATGGGGCTGGCGAAACTCGATGTCGACGGAGCACGCTACGATGATGATCGGCTAAAGATCTACTTCAAGGCTCCGGACGACAAAGAACTACCGGCGGAGGCTCTCACGAACGACCGCTGGAAGTCGTTGCGCGCCCGATTCAGCGGAAACGGCACTTAGCTCATCCGCCAAGGAGATACTGCAGTAGCTCCATTGCGCAATTATCCTTTCGGACCGAATCTGCCATATCTGCACATCAGGTGCGGATGTCATCATTATTGAAGTCCGTATCCTGGCATCAACAATCATCGTATTGACTAAAGCGAAACACGTCTCGACGCATGGCTGACATCCAGCGCGGCGAACCGATCGAAGAAGCTACTCTGGTCGCGTACCTACAACGTGCGCAGCAGGAGTCAGACCCGGACGCGTTTGACGGGCTCTATTTGTTGTTTGCCGATCGCGTCTATCGCTATCTGTTGGCAAGGCTGGGCGACGCGGAAATGGCTGAAGAAGTGACTTCTCAGGTCTTCCTGCGACTGATCGAAAAGGTGCACATGTACCGAATTAGTCAAAGCGATAATGTTGCCATTTTCTCGGCATGGCTGTATCGCATGGCCTATAACAAGATGGTGGACATCCTGCGTGCGCGACGGCGCGCTAACCTAGTTGACCTTGAACATGCTGAACGCCTGTATGCAGACGGTTCGGCGGATAATATCCACGACCGTATCGACAACGAGTCTATTTTCAGCAAACTACAATTGTTGAATGAGCAGCAACGAGAAGTGCTTATCCTGCGCTTCATCGAAGAATTGAGCATCACTGAGACGGCCGAAACGATGCAGAAGAGCGAAGGCGCCATCAAGGCGTTGCAGCACCGCGCTCTTGCGTCTTTGCGCCGCTATTTGCAGGTGCAAACCTGATTAGGACCTAGACGTAGAGCACTATGGAATTTGACGATATTCTGGCAATTTGTATCGAACGGCTTGCCAAAGGCGAGCCCATCGAGAGTTGCCTGGAGCGTTTCCCGGATGAGGCTGCGCGCCTAGAACCGTTGCTGTTAATGGCGGATCTGGTGCGCTCGCAACCGAAACTCATGTTGTCGGACGCAGGGTTCAAGCGCGGCCGCCAAGCTGTGGCCCAGGCGGCGGCCACGCATAAAGCCTTTGCTCTCGTGAACGGCCCTTCCGACAGCTCCATCATGCTCGTCGAAGAGTCCGCCAGACGGGCCTCCGCAAGCGCTCGGAAGCGCTCGCGCCCAGTTTTCGCGTGGCCGGCCTTGGCGGGTACGGCCATCGCCGCGTGTCTTCTTATTGTGGTTCTGATGGCGGCCAGCCAATCGCCGAGCGTACTCCCTGGCAGTAGACTGTATGAGGTAAAGCTGTTGGGCGAGGAAGGGCAGGGATTGCTCATGGCTGCCGTCGGAGACGAGGCAGAATGGCATGGGACGCTTGCGGAACGCCGCCTGGCCGAATTACGGGCACTACAGTCTGCCGGGCGTCCCGCCACCGCAAATCAGGTGGGCAGGTTGTTGAATGAGGTGCAGGCTGCGACTGAGGCGAGTATTGATTTGCCGGTTGAGGTACAGGAGACAGTGGTCGCCGACCTGGTCGAGAATTTAGACGAAGCCACGCGTACATTGTCCGTCGATAGCAATACACTTGCCGCCCTGCAGAATGCGCGCAACGCGCTTGCCGGCGTTGATGATCCGGTACAGATTGCCGCGGTTGCGGCGACGGAAACCCCGTCCGTCACAGCGCAGGCACCTACACAAGGGGTGCCTGAACAAGGGGCGGCAGCCACGCCGAAACTCGATAATGCACCCGCTGAGGCGTCGGAAGATGCAGGCATGGAGTTGGGATCGTCTGGGCAGGCGCCGTTAACTGCCGACACTGTTCACCAGCCAAAGGCTGACCAGCCGCCAACCGCTACGGTCATTGCGGTGTCCGATGAAATGGCTGCTTCGGCGGCGGCCGCGAAAGCATCGGACATAGCGCCGTCGAACTCGTCAACGCCAGAAGGCGTGTCCGGCGAACAGGAACAGGTCGCACCCACTTCAATGGCTGAGGAGGCGGACGCGCAATCCGTCGCAGCGGAAGTGACAATTGCAGAGAACGGCGACGAATCCACCGATGAAACTCTGGCCGCCGCGGCCTCCGTAGCTACCCAGCAAACGCAATCTGACGCATCGTCACACGAAGAACCGACTGCCGCCGCCCAAGAAACGGGCAGGCAGTCAACTGAGGCTGCTGCAGCGCCTACGGCGACTTGGACGCCTTTGCCAACCTATTCGCCGGCGCTCGTTCAGAACCCGCCTCTTTCTGAGCCAACGACAACGGCGGCCGGTGAGCAACCCGAATCCGAATCAGCGCCGGGGTTGATGGCTGTCGCTGAAGCGCCGGGAGAGGATGCCGCTATGTCCGCTGCCGAGATTGATGACGCACAATCGGACGATACCGCCAGCGAACAGGCAACCGCTGAGGCCGCGGTTGTCACAGTGGAACCTGTAGCGGATACGAATGACGAGACGCCCCTTGAAACGGTTGTTGAGCAGTCTTCGTCAGAGCAGAGCACGGCGCAGCAAGAAGAACCCTTGCCGCAAGAGAACGTAGCAGCTTCCACGCCGGCTGCGCTTGCGTCGGAAGGAGAAGCTAGGACAGTTACTCCGCAGGCAGTCGACCAGGAGCCTCCAGATTCGCAACCGGTAGAGGAAACGGCGGCAGGCGAATCGGATACTGAGCCCGACGATGCTATGCCCGACGATACCATGCCCGTCGATACACCGGAACCGGTCCAGGGTGAAGCAGAGCCAGTGGCGGGGCAGGATGAGCAGGAGGCAACTACTGGGGACGCTGAACAAACGATAGAAGATGCACTGCCCGAGAATACGCCGATAGCCGAACCGGTCGTAGAGGAACCGGCTCTGGATGAGCTGCAATCAGCGGAAGAGCCTGAGCCGCCGGCTGACGAGACTGCTGAGGACGGCGCCGCGATCGTGACAGTGGAAGTGCCCGAACTGGAGGCGGCCTTGACCGCCCCTGAACAAGGGCAGAAGCCGGCCGCGCAACTTCCTACGGCGACGGCCACGTTCACCCCGACGGCCACGGCTATGGCGACTTCTGCGGCTCTACCGATAGAAGAAGAGACGCCAACAGCACAGCCGCGGTCGCAAAGGCGCACGGGCGGCCAAGGCGAAGAACGTATTACGTTACCCACGGCGACTCCGACGCCGACCCCAACCTTGACGCAGGCGCCCCCGACGGAGCCGCCGGTCGAGGAAAAGCCTACGCCCACGGCACAGCCCGTGGCAACTGCGCAGCCATTGCCCACGCAACCTACGACCCCGGAACCACCGGCAACGGAACTACCTGTGGAGCAACCGACGGAGCCAGAACCGGCTGAAACGCTACCGGCTGAGGCGCCGCCACCCGCGACTGAGATGGCTCCGCCGTCTGGCGGACAGGAGCCACCTCTGCTGCCGACACCCACGATAGCCAAGGATGCGCCGCCCTTGCTGCCTACGCCCACCCCGGCGCCGTAGGCGACGCGTCTATGCGCAGTCTCTGAACGCGTTTCTGGCAGGCTTGGCGCGATGGTCGGTGGCTACAAAGCTAAGCGTCATCGTCGCTTGAAGTCATCTCCCCACGGCGATGAGGACTGATAGCCTATCTTCGCTACCCGAGCAGTGTTGACTGCTTTCGTCCGTACGGGCAGACATACAGACACATACCGCAAATGCGTATCGAGCGGTCATCGCCCAGGCTGTCCATGTAGCGCTTGCATTCGTGTGCGGCGAAGCGCGCCTCACGCGGTTCATCCGGATCGAATGCTCGTCCCGTAAACGCGTGCGGAGGACAGATGTCTACACATTCGGTGCAATCACCGCACGCTTCCGCCATGGGCGCCCCTGTGACTTCCAATGGCGCGTCGGTGAGAACTGTCGCCCAGCGCACGCGCGGGCCAACCTCCGGCGTAACCAGCAGACAACTTTTGCCGATCCAACCGAGCCCCGCCAGGTGTGCGGCCATCTTGTTGGAAAAGATAGCGTGCAGATGCTCGTCGTCCACGATCTGCGAGGCCGGCACGGGCAAGGCACGGTGTCCATGTGTCTCCAACAAGCTGCTCATCTGTGAAGTAATGTTATCGAGCCGCGCGTTCACTACGTCGTAAGCGTGATGGCGGTACGTCATCGAGACAGCGCGCAGTGAGCGCTGGGGAAGCTGATCGACGATAGATGAAAGCAGGGCTACGCCGACGGAGATGGCGCGAGGAAACGAGGCGATCACGGGCCCGCCCTGGGCCAGGATTGCCTCGCGGGCCGGTGTCAGGTCGGCTACGCCGAAAAAGTCTGCGTGCCGTTCTTCGCTGATGTCGTGCAACTCCTGAAAGAGGTCCATCAGTCGTCTGCTCCTTCCGCTTTCTTTCATCTTACTCCCGATTGCGTTGTGCGACCATAATTGATGCCGGCCTGCGATGTCTCCGCCCGGTAGCTTAGTCGTAACACACCCTTGCGTGTATGATACGTAAAGCCTGCCCGAAGGTTGAGTACCCTTGGAAGAGCGGAATGACTGCACTCGGATTGCCGTCCCGTCTGTCGTTCCCACCGTCGCATTCGGGGGCACGGACGAATCTCTGACTTCGCCCGCGTCCAAACTCGTTCATTAATCGTATTGTTGCAATTCACCCGCCATGCCACAAACCAATAAGACATCCCATCAGACTGACGTGAAGCCCTCCGGTAGTGCTACGAAAGGGCGCTACCGGCGTAGCGCCATCGACTTGACTCAGGGTGCGCTCGGAACCAAGCTATTTCGGCTCGCGTCGCCGCTGATGGCGGGCAACGTGCTGCAGACTGTCTACAACCTTGTCGATATGTTCTGGGTCGGCCGTCTGGGTGCAACGGCGGTCGCAGCCGTGGCTATCGTATTTCCCACGCAATGGCTGCTGATCTCTGTGGCGATGGGCGTTACCATCGCTGGCGCGGCACTCGTTTCCCAGTGGACGGGGGCCGGAGACGCCGCGCGCGCGAATTTTTCCGCCGCACAGACGCTCACGCTTTCAGTGATCGTCTCTACGGTGCTCGCCGTAGCCGCCTTCCTGGGGCGATTCTGGCTTCTGCGTCTATTGGGTGCGAGCGGACCACTATTCCAGCCAACACTGGACTATGTTTCGGTTGTCTTCTGGAGTGTGCCGTTCACCTTTGTATTCATGGCCTACACTTCCACGATGCGTGGCGCCGGCGAAACGGTCCGGCCCATGTATGTGATGATCGGCAGCTCTTTACTCAATATGGTGTTGGATCCGTTGATGATCTTTGGGGTTGGACCGTTTCCGGCCATGGGTGTGGCGGGCGCGGCGTGGGCGACGCTCATATCGAGGGCGGTGGCGGCGACCATAGGCTTATGGCTTCTGTTCAACGGTCGCGAGGCGATCGCGATCCATTTGCGGCAGTTGATCCCGGAATGGGCAACTGTGCGCCAATTGCTGCGCGTTGGTATCCCCGGCGCGCTCGACGGCGCGGCGCGCAGCTTCTCCGCCGTGGCCATGATTGCCATCGTGACCCGCTTCGGCCCGGTGCCCACAGCCGCGTACGGTATTGGTGTGCGTGTCATGTCGCTTGTGTGGACGGTATCTGGCGGTATGGGACAGGCGGTTGCCACCGGGGTAGGACAGAACCTGGGTGCAGAGCTGTTCGCACGCACAAAACGGGTGGCCTGGATCGGTACATCTATCACATTTGTGTTACTGGGTGCGGCCGGCCTCGTAGCAATGCTTTTTGCACCCGCCATCATCGGCATCTTCGTGAATGACCCCGAGGTGATCGCAATGGGGACGCATTTCCTGCGCATCAGTGGCTGGGGCTTCGGCTGTGCAGGAGCGCTCATGGTCATTCAGGGAGCGTTTCAAGGCGCAGGCCGTACCGGATATGCCATGATTCTGTCGCTCCTCAATCGGTGGGTGCTGCGGTTTCCCATTGCGATTGTCGCCGGATTGTTGATGGGAATGGGGCCGGCCGGTGTATGGTGGGCCTTCCTGATTTCGGACGTAACGGGCTTCGCCATCGGCGCAGTGTGGATGCAGTTTGGTCAATGGCAACAGCGGTTGGTGAGCCATAACCGCACAAGGCCAGCGGCAATTGATCAGCCCGTAAGCGTATCTGGATCTGGCATACGCATAACTTCCCGTAGTGGCACGAATGTTGTTGACCGTAGGGACGACGAGTACCGTCCTGCATGATCTACGATTCGAAGGCTAAGGTTCTTGGAGGGATACCATGCCGACGGTAAGGCACCCTTTCTGGAGCATATCGCTTAAGACCATCGTCGTACACACGGTAACCTATTTCATCGCCGGTATCCTGGCCCTCAACATCTTTGCCTATGGCGAGCAATTTGCTGACCCCGCGTTCGCGTATCCCATGCGACCCGTGACCGACCCGATTGTCTACGCCGGCCCTCTCTTCCAACCCATTCGCGGGCTGTTGTTCGGAGCCATGTTCTATCTGTTGCGGAGCGTGCTGTTCCGTCCGCGTGACGGCTGGTTGATCTTGTGGGCGCTCCTCGTCACTGTGGGAATCTTCAACACATTCGGCCCTGCGCCGGGTTCCATCGAAGGGGCGGTGTATACGACGCCCTCCGTCTGGTCCCAAATCAAGGGGCTGCCGGAAACGATCTTCCAGACTCTGCTGTTGTCCGTTGTACTCTGGTACTGGGTGCGCAACCCCGACAAACGGTGGCTTACTTGGGTGATGGTTATCGCGTTCGCACTGATCATCGCAATGACCGTACTGGGTCTCCTAGTAGTGACGGGGCGCTTGCGGGCATAAGAGGCACGCACGCCAGAACGCACGTTTTGTGCAAAGGGCTGACTTCTGATTCGGCTGCCAATTCGACTGGCGGTTGCATTACTTCGAGTACAGAGACTACTCTCCCGGGGGCGTGTCCAATTCGTATTTCTTTGGAAGAGAATCAAGAGGACGCGTGACTATGTACGGTGGAGATGCTAAAGGAAGAACTGGATCTCGCAGACAAGCAGGCGGATGGAAGGCATGGCGTTCGCTCGTCATTCCGGCCGAGCATGGAGGCTGGGGCTTCCTGCTTGAGCCGCTGCTGCTAGGCCTACTCGTTGCGCCTTCATGGGCCGCGTTTCTGCTGGGCCTTTCAACTTTCACAGCGTTTCTGCTTCGGCACCCGCTGAAGCTTGTCCTGGTCGACCGGCGACGGAGATTGGACAGCCCGCGCATACAGCGTGCGCGGGCTGTGATAATCGCACTTGTCGCTATCTCGGGAGCGTGCTTTCTCGGGGCGGTGTGGCTGGCCGGCTTAGCATTTGTCTTTCCATTCGTTCTGGCCATACCATTCGGCGCTGTCTACCTCTACTATGACCTAACAAAACCGGGGCGAACTCTTCAGGCGGAGTTAACTGGACCGCTTTCGTTGGCATTCGTTGCATCGAGTATGGCTATTATGGATGGCTGGGCTCTGCTGACTTCGCTGGCGCTATGGGCTGCGCTTGGCCTGCGTTCCGTACCCTCTGTTCTCTATGTACGGGCGCGCATTCGACTTGATCGCGGCCGCAACCCCAATATCTATTGGCCGATTGTGACTCATGTGTTGGCCCTGGTCGCAGCAGGAGCGCTCATCAGCGTGGGTCTGTTGCCCGCGCTAGCGATTGTTTCCTACACTGTGCTGCTTGCCCGGGCGCTCTGGTTCCTCAGCCCGCAACGCCCCATGGTTCAGATCAAGACTATCGGTTTCGTCGAGTTGGCACTGGGGCTCTTCCTCGTGGCCACGCTGGCGATCGGCTACACGTTATGACGACACAAACAGGTAGGGCTGTGTGTTACGTCCTGTCCGCCTGCGACAGCCCACGTGCATATTTGTCCAGGTTGCGCAGTTCCTGGCGATAGAGCCGGCGAAGGTAATGCGGTTTGACGCCGCGGTCGACGATGGCAGACATGCCGGCTGCGGGCTGCCAAGTGGTCTCTATCGTTACCATAGATTGACCGCCTCGATCCGGAACTACCGTAAACGTCGTCACTGTCCCGTCGCTGGCGTCCGACTCCATGAGCACGTGGCCTGGCTCCGGTTCATCCACAACCATGCGCATCTGCTGTGTCCTACCAAAGACGGTGACACCCAGGACAAAGACAGTGCCGGCGCCGATACCGCCATCTTCTACCGTGAGTGCCGTGAAGCTGTCAGGCAGAATCTGTGGATGGTGGCGCACGTAGTCGCGCAAAATTC